>MGVA01000060.1 GCA_001800245.1 Elusimicrobia bacterium RIFOXYA12_FULL_51_18
CAGGTTCATTGGAGCCTGCTCGTTTCGCGTTGCTTCGGCTCGGCTTCAAAATCGACAATTTCGGCATGAAAGCCTTATGTCGGACAGGCTCCTAGCCTCTATATTTCCTTCATCTTGCTCTCATCCATCTTCCGCCACTGCCGTTTGAGCTTTATCAGCAGCGGCTTAAGCTTCATACGGGTAAGGAACGGCAGGCGGTCTATGAATACCACGCCTTCGAGATGGTCCAATTCATGCTGAAGAGCTTTAGAAAAAAGACCCTCTGCGTTTATTTCTATAGGCAGGCCCTTTTCATTAAGAGCGCGAACTTTAACCTTGGAAAAACGTTTGACGCGGGCGAACAAGCCGGGAAAGGAAAGACAGCCCTCTTCTTCCGTCATCGAACCGGACTTCTCCGCCAGTTCAGGATTCACCAGGACGATGCGGAGAGCTTCCTCGTCCTCTTTCTTTATTTTTATAACCGCCAGGCAAAGGTCCAGGCCTATCTGGTTGGCGGCCAAGCCGACGCCGCCGACAGCGTCCAGAGTTTCGAACATATCCTTAAGAAGGTCCGGCAGATCCTTCTTAAGTTCTTTCTGGTTCACCTTGCGGGTCTTTTTTTCCAGTATTTTTTCGCCGTATTTGCAGATCCGTCTTATAGCCATAAAATTCAACCTCCTATGATAACTTATAGGACAGCTGTCTGCCTTCCCATACGACTTTGGCCGTGACCGGGCGGACTGTTTCCATCTTTTTCAACATCCCCCAGGCCATAGCCAGACGCTCCAACTGAACTTCCGCTCCGACCGCGCCGGAAACGCCCATCACTATCTCCTCCGCGCCGGCGGCCTGGGCCACCTGGGCGATGGAATAGAACGGGTCGTTGGAGAAAACCAGCATGGGCTTCACCGTCTTGCCGTATTTTTCCGCCAGCAGAACCACCGAAGTAAAAAGATCCTTGTCTTCCGGCGCGATCTCTCCGGTCTCTCCCTCAAGCTGTATGCCCTTGGAAATTTTAGCCGCCAGCACTATAATATCCGTGGTCTCGTCGTCCGCGGTCTCAAGAACCTGTTTAAGATGCACCAGATTGTTAGGGTTGCGCACCGGGACCAGGATCTTGCGCTGCTTATCCAGCTCGGGCAAAATAGTGGCGATATCCGCTTCCTTGCGCATATTGAGCTTTTCCTCGGAATCGTCGTCCTGGGCGTAAAGCCGCGCTTTTTTCCTATTCATGTTCTCCGAGATCTGAAAGATGGCGAAGAAGACAATGGTGAAAGTTATGCCGGAAATGGTGGCCACCCGTTTCGTAAACAGATTAATCACGCTGGCCGTTATCAGAAAGATAAAGGTGACGCACATGCCTACTGGAAACTGAACCTTACCGATCTTCATATTTACCGGGAACATCCAATCCCGCGGAAAATCCGGTTTAAAGCGCAGTATTATCATGGATATCGTCTTAAAGACCAGGCTCCAGAGAACTCCGAAGGCGTAAGCCTCTCCCAACAGATAAATATTTCCGGCGGACAGTATAATGACAATGATCTGGATCATGGCCACTATGTTTATCATCCGGTACGTGGTGCCGTATTTTTTATGCAGATGGCGGAACCAGTCGTGCAGGATACCGTCCTCAGCCACCCGGTTAAGCACGCCGTTGGAACCAACCAGCGAAGTGTTGACCGCGCCCACAAGCATAAGGCTTCCGGAGACCACCACAAAAGACTGGAGTATAAGCCTGGCCCAGTAAGGGCCTTCCAGCTCCAGCGCGAGACCGCTTAAAAGGTTGTCCAGATATTTGCCGCCGATCAGATCGGGAGGAATTATGGAGGAAGAAAGGAACGTCAGGCCGCCGGTAAAAATGATGCTGAAAAGGAAAACCGCGAAGGCGGCTTTCTTAAGGTTCTTGATCTTGGGGTCCTCTATCTCGCGATATACCTGGGCCAGAGTCTCCAGACCGCTCAACGCCAGGATGGAATGGCCAAAGGCCATGAAAACTCCGACCAGGCCGATGGTTTGAAGGTAGGGAAAATTAACCATCCAACCTAGAGATTCTTTGCTGAATTTAAGTTCAAAAGGCGGCAGTTTAAAGCCCCGGATATAAACCGTCGCCAATGCCCAAACTATAAGCACCGCTCCCACTAACGTGACAAAACCCATGATCTTAAAATTCTTATCGCTGGATTCCTCCACGCCCTTGATATTTTCACGCCAAAAATAGATCGTCACGGTTACCGCAAACAGGACGGCGAAAAGCTTGTGCGGGACATGCCAGTTCACATGCATGAGCGGCAGAACATTATAGAGGAGGCTAGACACATAAAGGCCGGCGCTCACCGCGCTTATCGGGCCGGTAACCACGTAATCGAACATTAACGCCGAGACCGAGATCTTAGCCATGGAATGGCCCATAGCCTCGTTGACCACTTTATATACGCCGCCGCGCACGAACATGGCGCAGGACTCCACATAGACCATGAGCATGAGACCCGAAAAAACCATCACGGCCAGCACATACCATGGGAAGGCCGGACCAAAAGCGTTCATGGCTATGCCGCCGGCGTAATAAGCGCTGGATCCCATATCGCATAGCACCACGGACGCGGCTTTCCAGAAAGAAATAAAACTCAACATGGCGGTGCTGAGCACGAGGACCTGTTTAAAGCGGAGAGGCTGGGGATTCATAGGTACAGATATCAATTATATATATTTAGCGTAAGGATTTAACGCTTTATTCAGCTTTTCTGACGGCTTCACGGACCTGCGCGCCGTTTGTCATGGCGGCAAGGGATTCGATAAACGAGGCTTGGAACAGGCGGGAGAGCTTGGAGAGCATATTGAGATGCTGCTGAAAGAAAATGGGCCTATTGGGGGTAAGAAGCAGGAGCGCGGCCTTTACGGTTATCCCCGACTTGGGATCAAAGAAACCGTTCGGGATTATGGCCAGAGCGGTATAAAAACGGTCTATTTCAGCCAACTTGGCATGAGGGATGTAAAAGCCTGTTTCCAGGACGTTATTAAGCTTCTCCACTTCCGTGATCTTTGAATAAAGGACCTGGGAGGTTACAAAATCCTTAACCTGGGGATAAAGGCCGTCGGTCAGCAATTTGACCACTTCTTCTTTGGTGGCTTTACCTTTCAGAAAAAAGACATAATCGCTTTGGAGTATGGCGGCTAGGGGAACTTCTTCCTGTCTTATCATAAGGGGACTGCTTCAAAGCTTCTCTAAGCATATGCTATCATTATCCGATAGTTCCCGTCAACAACCGGGCGCAATAACGGCTATAATTATAGATATTTCTATAGACAACCTTATCACTCCATGAAAAGCGATTCCAGTCTGAATATTAGGGCTAAAAACCGTCTGGCGGTAGGGATTGACCGGGGCGGAACCCGCACCAGGATAGTGTTGATAAACGGCCGCGGCGCGGTGTTAAAGAGAGTGGTACACCCCACTTCCCACATAAAATATCTGCCGGACCTCATTATAAAGACAGCCGCAGCGTGGCGACTTGAGGCCCATGTCCCGGTAATTATCGCCACACGCGGCGCAATGACCAAAAAGTGGAAAAAACCGTTCCTTCTTAAAAAACTTAAGGACCGCATCAACCTGCTGGACGTTATTTCCGACGCACAGGCGGCCTACATCGCCGCACACGGATCCGGGGACGGCATCCTGCTCATAGCCGGGACCGGCTCGGTTATATTCCTGAAGTACCGGAACGGCCGATTCAAAAAGATAGGCGGAAATAACCCCGCCGGAGGCGACCTCGGTTCGGGCTTGTGGATAGGCACCCGGTTCCTTAAAAGGATAAAAGCGGATAAAAGACGGCTGACCCGCCGCGCCAGGGCGGCCTACGCCGCTGAAGCCATGCGGAAAGCAGAAGCCGGAGATAAAACAGCCGTTGGACTTATCCGAGAAGCCCATGAACATCTTTCAGACCTTCTGGCCGCGGCTGTAAATATTTGCCTGGATACCGTTTCAAAGCCGCGCGCAGCTAAGGCCCGCTTGGCCCCTGAGCCGCTCAGTGTGGCGCTTGCCGGGGGTCTTATGCAGAACGCATTTTTTAGGAAAAATTTTATAAGTCGGGCGCAGGAGCGGCTGGTTGCGGTCCGTCTAGTTTTCATCGCGCTTAAACGCCCGGCGGAAAATGCCGCCGCCGAACTGGCCCTGGGAAGTTTTTATGCGGGAAATAAAAATACTTAAAAAAGCGTTATTGTCCGGCGGCGCCGTGCTGCGCGGCTATTTCGGACGGGTCACCTATGAGCTCAAGGGCCGGGCGAACCTCATTACAAAGGCTGACCTTAGCTCTCAGCGAAAAGTCATAGCGATAATAAAAAAAGCTTTCCCTTGCCACGATTTCCTGGCGGAAGAAGCGGATGCGCAAAAACCTCTTGGCCGCGGACCTGAAGAGAGAAAAAAACCGCTCTGGATCATAGACCCGCTGGACGGCACCACCAATTACGCGCACACTTTCCCGGTCGCCGCCGTTTCCATAGGTTTCATGGCCGGGGGGCGGATAATGGCCGGGGGCGTCTTTGATCCTTTCAGGAAGGAACTTTTTCTGGCTGAGCGGGGCCGGGGCGCTTTCATGAACGGCCGGCGCATAAAAGTTTCCACGGCGCCGAAGCTAGCGCGGTCGCTTCTGGTAACCGGATTCCCGTACGACCGGGCTGAAAAAGCTGATTTTTATTGCTCCTTTCTCTCAAAATTCATAAGTATCTCCCACGACGTCAGGAGGATGGGATCGGCCGCGCTGGACCTAGCCTGGCTTGCCGCCGGACGGACCGACGGCTATTGGGAATTCGGCCTCAAACCGTGGGATGTGGCCGCGGGCTCCCTGATAGTAGAAGAAGCCGGGGGAAAAGTGACGGACTTTTCCGGCAGACCCTGGAAAGAAACCGGCGACTACGGACCACGGACCCTGGCAACCAACGGCCGGATCCACTCTGAAATGCTGACGATCATAAAAGGGCTTATACAGTCCGGCGCAAAATGGCAGTCCTGATAATTTATATCACATGTTTTTCTTTTTTCTGCGTCGGAATCCTGGTCTGGACGCTGGAAAGGCGGGAACGACGCTACCGCCTGAGCGGCGGATATCAGGGAGACTCTCTCTTGCCCGCCGCTATAACCTTCATTTCCACCTACCTCACTAATTTCCTTCTTTTTTTCACCCGTGGCGCGGGATATGTGTTCTGGTTAGACCTGGCCATACTGGGGCTGCTGGGCGCCTTCCTCTGGCTCAAGGAAAAATCTTACAAAGAAGAAGTTGAGGAACTGCGGCAGGGACGGATAAACGAGGCGGCCGCGCTGGAAGCCGCGCTCCTTAAAGATCCGGCGAACACGGCCTGCCGGGAAAGCTTGGCGGAACTTTATAAAACGCTTGGGGAATTTAAAAAAGCGCTTCTGCACGCGCAAGAAGCTTTTCGGATGGATCCCATAGAAAAGAACAGGTGGCAGATAAAGACGCTGCAATCGGAACTTGAAGAAAGGTCGGCCCGAAAAGATTAGCAGTCTGCTGAAAAACCCTACTCGGAGGTATTTTGAGCG
>MGVA01000061.1 GCA_001800245.1 Elusimicrobia bacterium RIFOXYA12_FULL_51_18
CGAAAGCTAAGTGCCGTAATGGCTTGGCGTCCACTATAACCAGCATACAGTTTAAAGGTGGCACTTCTATAAACAGTTGAGTTGGCCAATTGGTTGAGGTCGAAGTCTCCAAAAAGGTCAAAAGATATACAATCCGGCGTCGAATCACTATTGTATTGAATCGTTAAAGACAATGGTGTCCTTGACAGCATGGGGGGGGGGGGCTATACTGTAAGTATCAAATCGTGCGTATAGGAGGAGTTATGACCAGTTGGAAGAAATATGTGCTCGCGGCCGTGATGGTAACGGCGGCGTTGTTTGCTTACAGCAGGAACTTACATAAGAACGTCCCACCTGATTTTAGGGACGCACCCCGTGATCCCGCGCTAGATACCCTTAAGGATATAAATCCTGCGGGCGTTATTGGAGACGTTAAGGTCCCCAATATGCCTAAAATATCCAAAGGCTATGTCGCGGGGAATGATCCATCCGCCGGTGTGCCTACCAAGCCGGTTGAATGGGTTACTATCACCGGCGGTAAGTTTAGAATGGGAACCGACAGCGGCGAGAACGGTTTTGAAAACGCCAAGCCGATCCACGAGGTCTCCATCAAAACCTTTGCTATGTCTAAAACGGATGTGACCGTGGAACAGTACGCGGAATGTGTGATAAAAGGCGGGTGTACGGAACCGGCCACAGGCGACTATTGCAACTGGGGCGTGGCAGGCCGCCAGCTTCACCCGATCAACTGCGTGGACTGGGATCAGGCGAGTAAATACGCCAAGTTCAAAGGCGGAAGACTGCCCAGCGAGGCTGAGTGGGAATATGCGGCAACCAGCGGCGGCAAGAATCAGAAATACCCTTGGGGCAATGATGAGGCGACCTGTGACAAGGCCGTGATGTATGGCAATGGCGGTTACGGTTGCGGTAAAAACAGTACGATGCCTGTGTGTTCAAAAACCGCCGGCAATACCGCGCAGGGTTTGTGCGATATGGTGGGAAATGTGTGGCAGTGGGTGCAGGACAAGTACCAGGATTCGTACAAAGGTGCGCCTGCTGACGGCAGTGCGTTTGAAGCTGCGGGCTCCCTCCGGGTGATGCGTGGCGGTTCCTTCGGCAGCGATGTCGCCAGTTCCCTGCGGGCCGGTTACCGCTACTCCAGCGTCCCTGGCGGCCGCTACGGCAGCCTCGGGTTCCGCCTTGCGAGGTAAGTGTTGTTGGCCCTTGGGCTTGAATCTGTTGCAGTAAATCAGTTTGCTGTCCGGGCGCGTGCGTAAGCCGCGCCCGGTTCGCGGGTGGAGTAGGGGTGTCTAAACCGTGAATCGTGGGGTGGAGAAATGAAGCTTAAGATTTTTACTCTGCGTTTAAACCCGGCGACTGGACTTTTTGACGAGGGGGAACTTGCGAATTTTCAGTCGGGCAAAGATGTAATTGAAATTTCGGAACATTTCCTTGTCCACGAAAAGACGCCGACACTTTTGTTGGTACTGCGATAAACATTGGGCGCAATAGCTACAGATGGCAAAGGATTTGATAATGGAGTCGCTATTTCAGGATTCCAAAGACAGGCCTCTTTCGATAATTTCATTCCGGTTTCTCCCTCAAGTCTTGTGCTGCCAGATTTCGCGGCAGAAAAAGGGGTTACAAATGAGCTTTCCGTGTACTATCTAAAGGAACTGGCTTCCTTGAGGGTTTTCTTGAAAAGCCGGTATAGAGGGGGCTTATGCTATTGTCAAGGGGGGGGGGGCTTGACAGATAAGACAAGAACTCCCGCCGGATGCAATTGGCGGGAGTTCTTTATGAACTACGGGTAGAGCTTATTGCAGTTGATATACCATCGCCATTGCTGAAACTGCGGAGAAGCCTTTGAGCGACAGCAACTGCGTATCGAAGTCCCCTGAGATTGAATTCTTGTCAACTTCGATGGTTATAAATATATGGCCCTGAATGGTCATTTTGCCATTTTTAAGCTGCACTCTTAAATCCACATCCTCACCGTCAGCCCGACCGTAAATGCGATATTCATTGCCGAAGTCACGCATTGTCAATTGCACGTCATAACCATCCATTGTGATTGCTTTGCGCTTTTTATCTACCCGCGCGCTAAGAGATGCTCCATTGGCGCCTCTGATCCAAAGAGCGCCGGAAAAGCTGTCATCTGTTTCTTTTACCACTGTAACTTCAACTCCTTCAAAAGGATCCCGCGCTTCAACTCTGGCCAATTCGTTATGTAAGGGCTTAAGTGCTTTTATTGGCATACGGATATTTTTCAGAGTTATGAGCTCGCCGACTTTGCTTGACTGTGCGGTAACGGTTATATCCCGCTGAATGGCGGTCATCAATACGGCAAGCACTCCAACCATCCGTTTGGAATAGACATTTGTATCAAACTCCGCACGTATTTCTTGGCCATCCACTTTAATAAACATGCCGCTTTCGTTGATGGAGAGCACGTTCTTTTCATTCTTGATAATGAAGTTTATATTGCCGCTTCCCATGATGGTTCCTTCAGGCTGTTCCACTTTGCCCATCACGGTGAAGTCCGGGCCGAAAGAGCGGATGCTTAAATCCAGATCGTCGCCATTTATCATATAACCGCGCTTGCCGTTTTTAATATACATGCGTGAGCGCAGGTAGGAATTGTCGCTTTCTATGGTGACATTATAGTTATAGTCGGTGGCATTCTTTTTTGTTCCAGCCAGCGCCATGTTCTCGAACAGGTCCATTGCGGTAAAAGAATTGGCGTCACCGTCAATCTGCATTGTTACTTCTACCATTGAGGTGAACGGATTGCTGGTCTTTGCCGCGGCAGAAATATTGATCGGAGCTAGTGCCCCTGCGGTAATTTGTGTTTTCATATCCTCAAGCGTTGGTAGCTGAGGTAATGCTTCGGTTCCGCTGTTTGCGGCATAGCCTTTGGCTGCGGCAAGCGCCGTAAGCAGAGCGAACGTCAGTAATTTTTTCATAATTTATTCTCCCTCCAATCGCATTGCTTTTATCACAGCAATATTTTAACATTGTCATGGCGCAATACAAAGGACCTAAGGTCCGAATAAATAAAAAATAAAGGCCTATTGGCAAATGGGCCTTTCGGGTAATCCCGGATATGGGGCTGGAGCGCGTGCTGTGCGGGCTTACAGTCGGCCGCGATATTTGCTATTTTATACGTAACGGTTACCGTTGGTAATTAAGAAAGGGGGACAGTTTGAGAAACATCGCAGCCGCAGCAGTCCTGCTTCTCGCCGCCGCCGGTCCGGCGGCCGCTTTCGACCCTTCCGGCTGGACCACTTCCGGGAATTTCCCGCTGCTGGGCTCCACGATGGCCGTGAAAGGCGGAGAACTGCGGATCGCCTGGGCCAATTTCCCGCCGACGCTGCGCACAAACGGCCCCAACTCGAACACGATGGAGGCCAGGGACCTGCACGCGATGATGTACGAGTCGCTGGTCGGCCTGCACCCCGAGACGCTGGAGCATATGCCGGGGCTGGCCGACTACTGGAAGATCTCCCCCGACAAGCGCACTTTTCACTTTCATATAAATCCCAAAGCCCGCTGGGCCGACGGCAGCCCGGTGACGGCGCGCGACGTGGTGGCCACCTGGGAGTTCCGCGTCCGCAAAGATATCAAGGACCCCTACTCGCTGATGATCTGGGACACCAATTTCGAGAGGCCGGCTGCGGTCAGCGACAGCGTAGTGTCCGTCAGGACCAAGACGGTGCACTGGCGGCTTTTCATGTATTTCGCCGGCATGACCATTTACCCTGCCAAGGAGCTCAAGGTCCTGACCGGAGAGAAGTACCTGCAGGACTATAATTGGAAAGCCTTCATGGGGACCGGCCCCTATGAGCTCAGGCCCGAGAATGTAAAGAGCCAGCACTCGGTCGCGCTGACCCGGCGCGAAGACTACTGGGGAAAAGACGAGCGGCAGAACATAGGCCTGTATAACTTCGACAAACTGACCTGGCTGGTAGTGCTGGACGAGGAACTTACCTTCGAGAAGTTCAAGAAGGGCGAGCTGGACTATTACCCTATCAACAAGGCCCAGCGCTGGCTGGAGGAGACCGATTTCGACAAGGTGAAGAAGGGCTGGATACAGAAGCGCAAGATCTATACCAAGGCCCCCCAGGGTTTCAGCGGCCTGGTCTTCAATATGCGCAAGCCCCCTTTCGACAACCGCGACGTGCGCAAGGCTTTCGCCCACCTCTACAACCGCGACAAGCTCATAGACAAGCTCTTCTATAACGAGTATTCCTTTATCGACAGCTACTATCCCGGCAGCGACTGGGGCAATCCCGACAATCCGAAAATACGCTACAACCCCCGCCTGGCCAAGATGTTGCTGGCCCGCGCCGGCTGGAAGAACCGGAACAAGGAAGGCTGGCTGGAGAAGGACGGCAAGCCCCTGGAAATAACGATGGAATACGGCGATCCGTCGTTCAACCGCATCTACAAGGTGGTGCAGGAGGATTTCAAGAAAGCCGGCATAAAGCTGAAACTGAAGCTGGCCGACCGCAATACGCTGATGAAGAAGGTGGGCGAGCGCAACTTCACCATCTACCCGGCTGCCTGGGGCTCACTGCTGTTCCCCAACCCGGTCAGCTCCTGGGGTTCGGACCTGGCCGCCAAGTCCGACAACAACAACCTGCCCGGCTTCAAGAGCGCCGAGGTGGACAGGCTCTGTTCGGAGTACGACAGGACTTTCGACCGCGAGGGGCAGAAGCGCATCATCCGCAAGATAGACGGCATCATCTTCCGAGCCCATCCCTATGCGCTGGGTTGGAGCGCCGGCTACAGCCGCATACTCTACGCCAACAAGTTCGGCCATCAGGAGAAGTATTTCTCCAGGATAGGCGATTACCGCGGCATCATCTCGCTGTGGTGGCTGGACCCGGAGAAGGAAAAGGCCCTGCAGGAGGCCACGCGCACCGGCGCCGGCCTCCCGGTCGGCGAGACCGTGCAGCGGCCCTGGGACTGACATTATGAGCGCAATGACCACATATTTCATACGCCGGCTGCTGCTGATACCGCTGACTTTCATCGCTATCACCTTCCTGGTCTACTCGGTGCTGCGAGTGGTGCCCGGCGGCCCGATAGAGCAGGCCCAGCTGCAGATCAAGATGGCGATGATGGGCGAAGGCGGCGCCTCGGGTATGATGAACGAGGCGGCCGAGCTGCAGATACCCGCCGCCGCGATGGAAGAGCTCAAGAAATATTACCGGCTCGACAAGAGTATCCCCGTGGGCTACGCGCACTGGCTCTGGGGCATAGTGAGGCTGGACTTCGGCCGCTCCTACGTCTATGGCCAGCCGGTGCTGGAAGTCATCATTTCGAAGTTGCACATCTCGCTCTACTTCGGCCTGATCGGCTACTTCGCCTCCTGGTTGGTCTGCGTGCCGCTGGGCGTCAGCAAGGCCGTGCGGCACAAATCCGGCTATGACACGGCCACTTCCATACTCGTGTTCATCGGCTATTCCATACCCGGCTTCGTCGCCTGCCTGATACTGATGGTGCTCTTAGGCGGCGGCAGTTATTTCGACCTGTTCCCGCTGGGCGGTTTCCGTTCCGAGAACTGGGCCGAGCTGCCCTTCTGGGGCAAGATATTCGACCAGCTGCACCACACGGCCATACCGGTGTTCGGCTACCTGATGGGCGGTTTCGCCACGATGACCATGCTGATGAAAAACTCGCTGCTCGACAACCTGGGCGCGGACTATGTCCGCACGGCCTTCGCCAAAGGGCTCTCGGAAAAACGGGTGCTCTTCGTCCACGCGATGCGCAATTCCCTGATACCGCTGACGGTGGGAATAGGCAACGCGCTGGGCCTGCTCTTCGCGGGCTCCTTCCTTATAGAGAAGACCTGCAATATCCCCGGCATGGGCCTGCTGGGCTACACCTCCATTATACAGCGCGATTATCCCGTGATACTTGGCACCATGGTCTTCCTAGTGCTGATACGTCTGACCGGCAATATATTCTCCGACGCCATCTGGGCGATAATAGACCCCAGGATAAGGTTCGGCAAATGATACTAAAACTGATATATGCCGCCTTTCTCTTCGGTGCCGGGTACCTGTTTACTCATAAGGTGCTTCCCCGATCGTTCGCCGCAGCCGGCCGCCGGCTGGGGCTGGATATGAAGCCGGCCCCACACTGGCAGAAGCGGTTCAAGCGCTTCAGGATGTTTAAGCGGGGCTACTATTCCTTCCTCTTCATAACCACGCTCTTTGTCATGTCGCTGTTTCTGGAGCTGATGATCAACAATAAGCCGCTGTTCATTCGCTACGACGGCCGCGTCGTCTTCCCGGCCATAGCCGAATGGACGGGCAAGGCCCTTTTCTTCCTGCCGCCGCGGCCCATGGACCGCAAGTCCGACTTCGGCCAGCCCGGCGATGACGAGGTGGATTACCGGCTCTTCGCCGCCGCCAGGAAGGATCCGTCGCTCTTCGATCGCCATGTCGCCGCCCGCGAGGCGGAGATCGCCGGCATCGGGGACCAGCTGGCCGCGGCCAAAAAGCGAGGCCTCTTTACCGTAGAGGAGCGGCAGGACTACCGCGACCTGGAGGAGTTCATCCCAGAGATAGAGGCCGAGATAGACCTGCTGCGGGAGGCCAAAGGGATTTTCGCCGCGGGCGGGGCCTTCATCCTGATGCCCGCCTATCCCTATTCCCCGCGCGAGAACCTGCTGGACATGCCCGGCCAGCCGCCGCACCGGCCCAGTTTCGAACACCTGATCGGCACCGACGACTCCGGGGCCGATGTCTTCGCGCAGCTGGCCTACGGTTTCCGCACCTCCATGTCGTTCGCGCTGATAGTCTCGCTCTCCGGCTACTTCATCGGCATAATAATCGGCGCCATTATGGGCTATTTCGGCGGCTGGACCGACATTCTGCTGCAGCGCTTTACCGAGATCTGGGCGTCCATCCCCTTCCTGTTCATGATCATCATAGTCGCCTCGATAACGCAGCCCACCTTCCTGCTGCTGGCGGGGCTGCTGGTGCTGCTGCATGGCTGGATAGGCATCAGCTACTACATACGCGGCGAGTTCTACCGCGAGAAGGCCAAGGATTACGTGCAGGCCGCAGTGGCGATGGGCGCCAGCGACTGGTCCGTCATGATGAAGCATATCCTGCCCAACTCCCTGGTGCCGCTGGTCACCTTCTCTCCGTTCAACATAGTGGCCACCATAGGCACGCTGGTTTCGCTGGACTTCCTCGGCTTCGGTCTGCCTATCGGCTCCCCCAGCTGGGGGACGCTGCTTGACCAGGGTATGAAGTACCTCAAGTACTACCCGCACCTGATAGTCGCGCCCTCGCTGGCGCTGGCCGTCACACTTTTCCTGATAGTGCAGATAGGCGAGGCCGTCCGCGAGGGCTTCGATCCCAAGGTCTTCTCGAGGTTGCGCTGATGACGACCGGAAAGAAAAAACTGCTGGAGGTGCGCGGGCTCAAGACCTGTTTTCAGGTGGAGGACAAGTTCGCCCGCGCCGTGGACGGCGTAGACTTCCACATCTGCGAGAACGAGGTGCTGGGGCTGGTCGGCGAGAGCGGCTGCGGCAAGTCCGTGACCGCGCTTAGCCTGCTGCGGCTCATCCCGGACCCGCCTGGCCGCATCACTGACGGCGAGATATTTTTCAGGGGGCGGGACCTGCTCAAGCTCCCTTACCCCGAGATGCGCAAGATCCGCGGCAAGGACATCTCGATGATCTTCCAGGAGCCGATGACCTCGCTCAACCCCGTCTTCTCTATCGGCTGGCAACTGGAGGAGGCCATACGGTTTCACCAGGATCTGACCGGGAAGCAGGTCCGCGCGCGCGCCGTGGAGATGCTGGGCCTGGTGGGCATCCCGTCGCCGGCCTCGCGGTTGCAGGACTACCCGCACCAGTTTTCCGGCGGCATGCGCCAGCGTGTGATGATAGCGATGGCGCTGGCCTCCGACCCGGCGCTGCTCATCGCCGACGAACCCACCACCGCGCTGGACGTCACCATACAGGCGCAGATCCTGGACCTGATGCTGGAGGTTAAGAAGAAGACCCGGGACGCCGCCATACTGCTCATCACCCACGATCTGGCCGTGGTGGCCGAGACCTGCCACCGCGTCGCCGTCATGTACGGAGGCCGCATACAGGAGGTCTCCGACGTCAAGCCGCTCTTCGACGAGCCGCTGCATCCCTATACCCGGGGCCTGCTCAAGTCGCTGCCCGGTTTCGGCCACAAGAAAGGCGAGCGGCTGCCCGTCATAGAGGGCATGGTGCCAGACATACTCAGTTTCCCCAAAGGCTGCAAGTTCAACAACCGGTGCCCCGAGGTCATGGATATCTGCCGCGAGACCGAGCCGGAGCTTATAGAGGTTGCGCCGGGCCGGCAGGTGCGCTGCCATCTCTGCAAGGCTGGCAAGGGGAGTAAGTCATGAAGAAGACGGACGCCGCCTCCAATATACTCGAGGTCTCGGACCTCAAGGTCCATTTCCCCATACACGGCGGTATCTTCTTCCGCAAGATAGGCGAGGTGAAGGCCGTGGACGGGGTATCTTTCGCCATGAAGGTGGGGGAAACGCTGGGTATGGTGGGCGAGAGCGGCTGCGGCAAGACCACCATCGGCAAGGCGCTCATAAACCTGGCGCCGGTTACCGCCGGCAGGGTCATGTTCCCTGGCGCCGGCTGCGAGATGACCAATATAGCCGGCCTGAGCCGGTCGGAGATGCGCCCGTACCGCTCGCGGATGCAGATGGTCTTCCAGGACCCTTATTCCTCGCTGAACCCGCGCATGTCGGTGGAGGCCATAGTCGAGGAGCCGCTGCAGATCCACAAGCCGGGGATGACGCGCAGGGAGAAGAAGGAGAAGGTGGCCTGGCTGCTTGAGAAGGTCGGCCTGCGCGCCGCCTACGCCTCGCGCTACCCGCACGAGTTCTCCGGCGGGCAGCGGCAGCGCATCGGCCTGGCCCGCGCGCTGGCTACCAATCCCGCTTTTATTATAGCCGACGAGCCGGTCTCCGCCCTGGACGTCTCGATACAGGCGCAGATCATCAACCTGCTGCAGGACCTGCAGGATGAGTTCAAGCTGACCTATCTCTTCATCGCCCACGACCTCTCGGTGGTGGAGCATATCAGCGACCGCATAGCGGTGATGTACCTGGGCAATATGGTGGAGCTCGGCCGCGCCGAAGAGGTCAACCGGAAGCCGGTGCACCCCTATACCAAGGCGCTGATGTCGGCGGCGCCGCAGCCTAACCCGCACAAGACGCGGGCCGGCCGCATCGTGCTAAAGGGCGACGTGCCCAGCCCGCTCAATAAGCCTTCGGGCTGCGGTTTCCGCACGCGCTGCCCCATAGCCAAGCTCGAGTGCGCCCACCGCGTGCCCGAGCTCCAGGAAAAGTCCTCCGGCCACTTCGCCGCCTGCCCCTACGTCTGACCGGATAAAACCGGAATAACTTGTTGAGTTTCAGCAAGGATCGGACACTTTGGGCTAAAAACTAACAGTCTGCTAACCTGAAAGTTGCAGTTGGCTTGTAACATCGGCTACCTGTCCCTGTACGGAAAGATGGCGGCAGGCTGCCGGTTCGCGTTCCCTCGGCCGCCTGCGGGATCAAAAAGGCCCGGCCCTGTCACCCCAACTCTACCCTGCCGCCATCCTTCCGTAACCTAGCTGATCTCAGGATCGCCTGTAGGAAAATTGGAGAATCGACTTGCGGGATTAACACTTTTGAGGGATAATTTGAGGATAGTGATTAAGGAATATAAAAACAGGGGATGTTGTCGTTCCACAACATCCCCTGTTTTATTGTAAATATATCTTAGAACCGCACGTTACTGTGCTTTTAGCGGGAGTTCGGTTTTATGATCGAAGCGTGCATTGAAAGCGCTATGGATAAAACCGAGGCTACCGCTTTCTTGGAAAGCACTTTAAAATTAAGCTCTCCGGTGATGGATTTAGCTGGATCTATTTCCACTAAAAGTCCGGAGCTCATGATCTTGTAGGTGTCCGGCGCTTCGCCCGGCATCAGCGTGATGTTTATGTTTTCCGGGTTCTTGTCGTCCTTGTCTTTCCTTATAGTGCCGGAGATCAGGAATTCCCGATTTCGCTGCGTCAGGTTGAGCGAGATATCATCCTGGGTTATGTTGTAGCGGTGATACTCTTTTATATAGATGTTAATGGGGTCCTGGTTCTCCACGCCGTCCAGTCTCTCGTATACCTGGTACAGACCGCTGGTGAAGCGGCTTCCGGACAGCTGTATGCCGATCGTTTCATCCAGCGCCTCAAAATACTCATTGGTGGTGTTAACCCGCATATTAACGGTTTCGCGGTCTATCGTTATATGGTAATAGCCCAGCGCCAGGGAAATGACCGCCGCCAAAGTTTCTTTTGACAGCGTGCTTGACGCCGTGCCTGTTATGCTTGAGTTCTCTATGGCAAGTTCCATGTCACGGCCTGAAATTTTAGACTGCCCGTGTTTCAGGTAAGTGAAAGTCAGCTTGCGCGCGGGGTCAAAAATATCGGATTTCACGTTGCCGGTGATGTCGAATACATCGGCGCCGGTTCTGCGCAGTTTGAGAAGAATATCCTCACCCATGCCGACCAGCTTGGATTCCGCTTTTCCGTTTACGGCAAGAATCTCGCGCACCTTATACTGGTGCGGCTTTCCGTCAATTGCTACGGAAAGAGTGTATTTTAAGTCATTCTCCTTCACTCCGCGTATTGCGATGGCCGGCGTGGTCCCTTCAGCCGAAAATATATCCGAACCGGACTGCATGACATAGCCAAGTTTCACATCAACCAGGCTTTGCGCACTGTCGTCCGCCGCGGCGCTGGGCGCCGGTAGGTCCGCGCTATTCTCTATTTTGGGGAGGGTTGTTTTGAAATCCTGAGATTTTAAATTTTCCGCCACTGCGTCTCTGTAGTCCGAAGGCGGCGCGGTTTTTGTCACCAGTAAAGCGAATATGCCCAATGTCACCGTCGCAAATGCCAATGCCGCTGTTTTGATCTTCATAAAAATAAGCTCCCGTTTGATTGTGCCGTATTTTTTTGCGTCTTTTCGATACTGCTTATAGTATAGAAGATATTCCTTTTTTGTCAAGGCCCCGAATTCAATCAACTAAAATGTTACCGAAGCGGGCCCCGCATAAGGCCGATATTAGAGGCCGCATCGCCAGGCTGTAGCCCGGCCATGGCACCTATCGCCATGTTATATTTTAATAAGTTTTATTTGCCGGCGCGCCAGGCGAACAGGGCCAGCAGGATGAATTGCGAGTCTATTAACGTTTCGGAAGTGATGCGCTCCGGGATTTTGCTGAAATAGAATACCAGCATGAGGATCAGATAGTAGAAAAGGCCGGCCAAAAGGGCTGAAGCCAGATCCGGTTTCCAGCCCATATTAATGAGGATCACCAAAATGGTTTCCAGAAAAATGAACATGGCGAATAGCGATAGATAAGTGAACCTGGGGCCCGCGGCTTTGTAGAAATTCTCCTTCCCCACGATCATGTCGCTGTGCGCGTGGCTTATGCCGAACATTACCGAGCGGATGAATACCAGCAGTACCGCGAAAGTGACTGCCAGATGGGTAGATTTATACAATATGGAGCCGTGCCATAAGCCCGGAGCGTAGGCGCAGACAAAAGCCCAGCCCAAAGCTGTTACGATATCCTTGGACGCGGGGAAATTGGCGAATTTCTCAAAGCCGAGAGGCAGTTTATACGGGTACAGCATTCCGGCGCCCCAGAAGAAAGCCGCCGGCAGGAAAACTTTCCAGCCGAGCGTCGCGGCCAGAAGCACGGCCAGCGCGCCTGAAAGAAAAGCGGCGAACTTGGTGCTGGATCTGAAGCGGATGAAGAGCAGCCGTTTGGCTTTGTCCGGGGCGGCCGCGCCCTTTTCTTCCGCGCGGTTGGCCATATGCAGGCTGAGGACGAAGAGGCCGGATATTATAAGCAGTTTCCTTGATATCGGGGAGCCCTCAAGCTTCATGCATACATAGGCGAGCGCGGCGGCGGCCAGGGCTGTGTACGCCCCGCTGGTAATAACCAGTTTCCATAGGAAAGAAAGGCTCTCCTCAAACGAGCTTTTGGCGGCTCCGGTGAGTTCGCGGACATGGGCCAGCGCTTTTTCTATCATCCAGCTGGGAGTGGACGCGCCGGCTGTTATAAAAATAAAATTTTTGTCCCTCAGGATGGCGGCGTTCAGTTCATCCTCTTTTTCTATATGAACGGCTGCGGGCGCCAGTTTTTTGCAGATCTGGAAGAGCCGGGCCGTGTTGGCTGAGTTCTTGCCGCCTACCACTATTACAAGGTCAGAGGTTTTTGACAGCTCCACGGTTTCTTTCTGGCGGTCCTTGGTCGGCTTGCAGATGGTGTTGGAGACCGCGAGTTCGCCGGTTCTTTTTCTGGCCGCTTCCACCGCCGCCAGAAATACATCTTCTTCCTGCGTGGTCTGGGCCACGATATTGGCTTTTTCCATCCGGGGCAAAGCGGCGGCTTCCTCCGGGCCGCTGATGACGTGGCCGCGCCCCCGTGTATAACCCATGAGCCCGGCCACTTCGGCGTGGTCCTTGTCCCCCACTATGATGGTCTCGTAGCCCTTTTCCGCGTAGCCGGCTATGGTGTGATGTACATGCTTTACCAAAGGGCAGGTTGCGTCCACCACTTCCAGGGTCTTTCCCCTGATGGCCGCCTCCAGTTGCGGCGGGATACCGTGCGCTCTAATCACTAAAATGGCGTCCTTATCCGTTATTTCGGATACGTCTTCTACGGCGTGGATATTTTTTTCTTTTAAAGTTTCAATGACCTGGCGGTTATGGATGAGGGGGCCCAGCGTGTAGATGGGTTTTTTGGTGCTTTTTGCGAGTTCCAGCACTTTATCTATGGCGTTCTTAACTCCCGGGCAGAAGCCGGCGGTGGAGGCCACGGTTATATGAGGTTTTGCGGCCATAATAAATAAAGCGCGAACCGCAGCCCACAAGTTGTCTGGAGAAAGAAATTAAAGCGCGGTAAAACTTTCTAAAACTTGCGGCCTGGCTCGTCGTTTTGTGAAGGTGTTCTATTTTCCGGCCGGCCTTACTTCAGTTCTTTGCTGATATGGGCCCAGGCGTTTTTAAGTTCCACCGTCAAATGCCGCAACTCCAATGCGCTGACCTTCCCCAGCTTAGCGTAGCGCGCCGAGACTTTATCCACCAGTTCGTGGTAGGCTTCCCTGTCTATGGCTTTGAGGGCCTCTACTTTTTCCAGGACCTCGCCTTTCATCTTAAGCGACCAACCGGCTATCTTTTTCCTGTTCTTGGCGCCCCTTTCCCCATAAAGAAAATAGGCACCCGCCGCGGCGACGGCCGCCAGCCCTATTCCCGCGCCGATAATCTTTCCGGTTTTTTTCATAATAGTCTCCTTGGTCGCACACCCGTCTGCCGCATCCCGCGCTTCGCTGAATTTTCCGAAGGCGCATTCCTTTGTGCAAAAGGTATCATATGCCTCGAATAGTGATCCCCTAAGTCAACAACCTTTGTCGAAATACTACAAAACATTTATAAAATTGTAAAATCTAGGGATGAGGGGAAAATTCAGCCTGGTTTCACCGTTCAAGCCCAAGGGAGATCAGCCGGGGGCCATTAAGGCTCTTTGCGAAGGGGTGAAAGCCGGCAAGGCCAGCCAGATATTGCTGGGCGTTACCGGTTCCGGTAAAACTTTTACAGCGGCTTCGGTTATAAACGCGTTGAACCGCCCGGCGCTTATAATTTCACCCAACAAGGTGCTTGCCGCCCAGCTCTACTCGGAGTTTAAAACCTTTTTTCCCGATAACGCTGTGGAATATTTTGTTTCCTATTATGATTACTATCAGCCCGAAGCTTATATACCTTCCAGCGATACCTATATAGAGAAAGACGCCTCAATAAACGACCACATAGACAAGCTGCGTCTCAAGGCCACCAGCTCCATCCTCAGCCGGCGCGATACCATAGTGGTGGCTTCTGTTTCCTGCATCTATAATATCGGTTCTCCGGATAATTTTTCAAAGCTGTGTCTCCACATGCGCCAGGGGGACGTTTATGACCGGCGCGAATTGAGCAAACGGCTGGTCGCTATCCAGTATGAGCGCAATGAGACCGAGTTCACCCGCGGTATGTTCCGCCTGCGCGGCGGGATCATGGATATATTTCCGGCGGACATGGAAACGGCCTATCGCGTGAAACTGGGCGACAGGATAGAGAGCATCAGAGAGATACATCCGTTGACCGGGGATTCCTTGCGGGAACTCAAAGAAGTAATCGTTTATCCGGCCACCCATTTCGTGGCCGAGCCGGTGGAGATAGAAAGGGCTGTCAACTCTATAGAGGCGGAATTGGCCGGCCGTCTTAAAACGCTGAATGCCGCCGGCAAACTGTTGGAGGCCCAGCGCATAGAGCAGCGCACCCGCTACGATCTGGAGATGATACGCCAGACCGGCTATTGCCACGGCATAGAGAACTATTCCCGCCACCTGTCCGGCCGCCCTCCGGGCGAGCGTCCGTTGTGCCTTCTGGATTATTTCCCGAAGGATTTCCTGCTTTTTATGGATGAGTCGCACGTGAGCGCGCCGCAGATCCGCGGCATGTATCACGGCGACCGTTCCCGCAAACAGACACTGGTTGATTTCGGTTTCCGTCTGCCGTCGGCTCTGGACAACCGTCCGCTGAAATTTGACGAATTCGAGGCTCTGCGTCCCGCCACCATTTTCCTGTCGGCCACTCCGGGCCCGTATGAAACCGCGCTGGCGGGCGAAGAAAATACCGTGGAACAGATCATCCGTCCCACCGGCCTTGTGGATCCGGATGTTAGTATCCTTCCGGCTCAGGGCCAGATAAAAGCGCTTATTGGAGAGATAGAGAAGCGGGTGGTAAAAAAAGAGCGTTCGCTGGTCCTTACTCTGACCAAAAAGACAGCCGAAGACCTGAGCGAGTTCCTGGCCGAGAAAAAAATAAAAGCCAAATATATTCATTCTTCCATGGATACTTTGCAGCGCCTGGATATCCTGAGAGATTTCCGCAAGGGGGATTTCGACGTACTGGTCGGCATCAATTTACTTAGGGAGGGCCTGGATATTCCGGAAGTGACGCTTGTGGCCATTCTGAACGCGGATAACGAAGGGTTCCTCAGGAGCGATACCACGCTGGTGCAGATAGCCGGCCGCGCCGCCAGGAACCTGACCGGCAAGGTGGTGCTGTTCGCCGACCGCGAGACCGATTCAATGAAACGCGCCATGGGGGAGATGGCCCGCCGCCGCGTAAAGCAGCTGGCCTACAATAAGGAACACAATATCAAGCCGGAAACTATCAGGAAAAAACAGATGGAATATGACGAGCTTCATACCCAGGAAAAGCGGGCGGCCTTCCATCTGGTGGGAGCCGTGGCCGCGGCGGATGTCAATAGGGGTAATGTAAAAGGTATTATGAAAGAGTTGGAGAAGCAGATGAAGGACGCCGCGGATAATCTTAATTTTGAACTGGCCAAAGAGCTGCGCGACCGCCTTTTCGAGGTGCGCGACATGGCCGCCTCAAAAAGTATAAAGTGATTAGTCGGAGTTTTAGAGGTCCGGCGGTCATCCGCCCCGCGCATGTGTTAAGCGCGGGGTGCGACAGAATAAGGAAGGTTTGATTCCTTGGTATTCAGTGGATTTCCGCTTCGGGAGGTTCAGCGTAACGACCAAGCCAAGCGCAGGGAGTAAGCGACGATGAAACGGAGGGCAGAGCCCTCCTTGTGGAGCACCGGGCGCCACCTTATAAAGCCCGGCGGTCATCCGCCCCGCGCATGTGTTAAGCGCGGGGTGCGACAGAGGAGGTTAGCATGAACACTCAGGTAGGCGTTATCGAAGGATTTTACGGCGAGCCCTGGAGTTGGGATGAGCGGGGGGGGTACGCGCCGTTCCTGAAACAGCACGGTTTTTCTTTTTATATCTACGCGCCCAAGGCGGATGGTTATTTGCGCAAGAAATGGCGCGAGCCGTTCCCCTGCGGTCTTGAAGAAAAGCTTTCCCGCCTTTCAACGCAATGCCGCGTGGCCGGAATAGAGTTCGGGGTCGGGTTCAGCCCGTACGAGATCTATCTTTCGCCTTTTAACGACGAAGTTAAAAGCCTGCTGCAGAACCGCATCGACGCTTTTAACCGCATAGGCGTGGATAAATTCGGCCTGCTCATGGACGATATGAAAGGCGACTTCCCGGAACTGGCGAAGCGCCAGATAGAGATAGTTAACTGGGTTGCCGGCCGCTCCACCGCGAAACAGCTTATCTTCTGCCCCACGTATTATTCCCTGGACCCTGTGCTTGAAAAACTTTTCGGCAAAAAACCGGAGGGATACCTGGAACGGCTGGGTAAAGAATTGGATCCTAAAGTGCGGCTTTTCTGGACCGGAGAACTTGTCTGTTCCAAAAGTTACGGCGTGGACCATCTGCGCGCCACGGCTGAAATACTGGGCCGTAAACCTTTTCTCTGGGATAATTATCCGGTTAATGACGGCCCCAGAATGTGCAAATTCCTGCACCTAAGGCCCATGACCGGCCGCCCGTCCGCTATAAACGAATGGCTGGCCGGCCATTCTGTGAATCCCATGAACCAGCCCACGCTCTCAAAGATCCCGCTCCTTACTTTGAAATTCAGCTATGAACAGGGAGGCTCGTATCGGCCCGAAGAAGCTTTCCTGAAAGCCGCGGAGATTGTGACCTGCGGGGAAATGGCTCTTCAGCTTGAGAAAAATCTACCCGACTTTATGGATCGTGGTTTGGACCAGCTTACGGATACGGAGCGCGCCGGGATGTCTGCTGTATACGCGCCCTATCTTGCTTCGGGCGTAAACTGGACCGCCGGAGCCGCACGGGAAATAATTGACTGGCTCAACGGCCGCTATACGGTCACTAAGGACCTCTTTCTTACCCAGTAAATTATTCGGCGGCCTCGGTTTTCCGCGGCCCGGAGATCGTATTTGCCCGCCCTGGGTGCGGCAGGGGCGGCGGCTATTGCGCAACTTTATGGTAAAAAGTTAACATGTTTAGGCTATAAACGGTCCCTGTATTCACTAAAAAAGCGTAGAGGAGAAAAACAATGATTCGCTTGAGCGGCTTGATTTTACTATTCATCATAATGTTCGCCGGCGGTTTTCCTGTTTCTGCCCAGGCTGTGTCTGATGCGAAAGGGGCCTCCACGCCGGTAATAGCGCCCACCCACAGGGCCGCGGCGTTGTCCGATGTCATGGCGGCCGAATGGAATTTTCTGAAAGTATACGGCGAAGATAAGAACGAAGATGTTGTCACCGCCGTTTTGCCGGAGCTTGTGGAGTGGCTGAAGCTGTATCCCGACAGCGAATATGCCGCTGACGCCCAGCTTCTGAAAGCTAATATCCATCTCAGGCTCGGAGACTATAGATTTGCCATAGTGGATCTGTTGAAGCACGTTCAGGAGTATCCGGGCGCCGAATCCAACGCTTCCGCCAGGAAGCTCCTGCAGGATACCGGTAACAGGAAGATGGACAAAAAAACCGCCCTTGCGCTGAACGAGATAGGTAAGGTGACGGATTCCGCGGAGAAAACCGAGAGACTGGCGTTGTTTATGACAAAACTGGTTGAGCGCGCGGGAACGGAATTTTATGAACCGCTTGTGATCGAATTTCGTGAATTTTTCAGCAGATTTCCCGCATATGCCGGACGCGACGGCCTGCAGCTTGCCTTGGGCGACCTTCATTCTAAAAAGGAAGAGTATATCTCCGCCAGGCTGGCGTACACGGAGCTGATTCTGGTGTATCCGGACAGCCAGCTTCTTGTGAAGGCCAAAAGGTCCCTGGGCGATGTGCTGGCCAACAATCTCAAGGATTATGACGGTGCGATAACGGTTTATCAGGATGTCGCCGCCAGTTATCCCGGAACCGACGAGGCCTGGGTAGCTTATGTTCAGACGTCGAAGCTTTCGGAACGTCAGAAAAAGTATGCGCTTGCCGTGGAAACGCACGAAAAGATAATAGCGCTTTACCCGGAGAAGGACGCGGCTTATGACTCGTATAAAGCCGAGGCCCGGATTTTGCGCGAAGAAATGTCTAAATATCCGGAAGCTATAGCCGTTTTGGGCAGACTTGCGGATAAATATAAAGGGGAGAAGGCTCTTGAGGCGCTCTGGCTGGCCGCCAAAATAGCCAAAAAAGATCTTAAAGATCTGGAGGCTGAAGTAAGCGTATATGACAGGATAGCCGCGGAGTATCCCGAAGATCCGCAGGCCGCCAAAGCGCTTTTTGCCGCGGCTGAAGCGTGCGAGAACGCCAAGAAATTCGATACGGCCAAGGAATATTACGGGAAAGTTTCTGATAAATACCCCGAGGATTCATTAGCCGCCAAATCAAAAAAACGCATTGACGCTATAATGAACAAATAAAAGCGCCGGGTTGTTCAGGCCTCGCGGCCGGATGTCGGAAAGGCGGCGGGTGCCGCCTTTCTGATTATATATGCCGGGAGTTTTTAGAAGGACCTTATGAATAATGTCGTCTTGATCACCGGAGCGTCTTCTGGAATAGGTAAGGCAACCGCCAAAATTCTGATTGCGAACGGCTATAAGGTCTATGCCGGGGCGCGCCGCGTTGAGAAGCTTAAGGAGCTGGAATATCTGGGCGCCAGGATCACGCCTTTGGACGTGACCGATGAGGGCTCGCTCAAGAAGGCGGTTGAGACGGTTGTAGAGAGCGAAGGGCGGCTGGACATTCTGATAAATAACGCGGGGTATGGGGCTAACGGCGCCATCGAAGACGTGCCGATGTCGGAAGCCAGGCGGCAGTTCGACGTGAATCTTTTCGGTCTGGCCCGCCTGACCCAGCTGGTCCTTCCCGTCATGCGCAAGCAGGGCTCCGGGAAAATAATCAACATCTCCTCAATAGCCGGCAAGATCAACATGCCGCTAGGCGGCTGGTACCATGCCACCAAACACGCTTTAGAGGCTTACTCCGACGCGCTGCGCCTGGAAGTTTACCGCTTCGGCATCAAAGTTATTCTTATAGAGCCGGGCGCGATAAAAACAGAATGGGATACCGTGGCTTTGGTGAACCTCATGAAATATTCGGGTTCGGGCCCGTATGCGGACCTTACCGATAAGCTGACGAACAAGTTCAGGGCGGCGTATAGAAAGGGGGCGCCTGGTCCGGAGGTAGTAGCCAAGACTATACTTAAAGCGCTCAGATCACGCTGGCCGGCGGCCCGCTATGCGGCGCCTTTCCAGGCCAAAGTCATGCTTTTTCTGAAACGGCTGACGCCCGACTGTGTGTTGGACGCGGCGATAAAGTTCCTGCTTAAATAACCCGGGTTCCTCTCCGATAATGTGCGCATATACAAATAGAATCTGCTCCCTTAATTTTTGGGCCATAAAAACTGTCCGGAATAAGCCGAAAGAGGATTTTTGAATGGATCTTTTAGCGTGGTATCCTCTCTTTGGCCGGTGGAACCTGGCGGTGGCTTCTTTGGGTCGGTTTCAAAAACGCGGCAATTCTTTATTGGCAGTCGCAACCCGGTATTGACAATTAAAAACACATGGTGTATAATATTTCTAGCACTCAATACAACTGATTGCCAGTTATGGACCCGTAAAATTGTGGAGACACAGTATGCGTGTGCTTAAACCTGAAATAGCGCAGGACCGGAAAGAAAAGATCCTTAATTGGGTGGTTTACAACTATGTCAGCACCGGCAAGCCGGTCAGTTCCGACATTATAGCCGCCAAAGGGGGGTTTAATGTTTCCAGCGCCACTATAAGGAGTATATTGAAAGAGCTGGAAGAGACCGGTTATCTATTCCAAACCCACACTTCCGGCGGCCGTATCCCCAGCGACAAAGGATACCGGGTCTATGTCGATAATATCACCCGTCTGCAGAAACTTGCCGCGGCGGAGAAAGAGCGGGTGGAAGATGAATACGAGCGCCGCATAGAACAACTGGACGGTTTTCTTAAGCATACTTCCAAGGTCATCTCGGATATGTCCCACTGCGCCGGGTTCGTGATCTCGGCTGATATCCAGGAAGATTCCGTGAAGCGGCTGGATCTCATAAGCCTTGGTCCAAAGAGCGTCCTTTCAGTTTTGTTCGTGCACTCCGGTATCATGAAACATGCGGCTTTCTCTCTTGATAAGACCTTGGAAAAAGGGACTGTCAGGAGCCTTTCCATGAAGCTGAATAAGAGGCTTAAAGACGCGCTTGTGGCCGATGCGGCTGAGATCGTATGGAAGGAATTCCTGCAAAAAGCCGATGGCCAGGAACGGGAGCTTCTGAAGAAGCTGGTGGATTATTTAGCCAACATGGCCAGGAATCCCGACCAGGTCTATCTGGAGGGTTTGAGCCGCATCTACGAGAATATGGAGTCCGGCGATATAGAGGATATGCGGAATATCTCAAAAGTGCTGGAGGAAAAAGAAAAATTCTCCCATATGCTTCGGGAGCGCCTCAAAGACTGCGCCGGCAAGAGCAAAGCGTTAACGGCTCCAGGGGCAAAAAAACACATCGTAAACGTGACCATAGGTTCCGAGAATAATATCAAGGAGTTTAAGAATTTCAGTCTGGTTTCAAGCTCCTACTGTATGAACGATAAAGCGGTGGGGCTGGTGGGAATACTGGGTTATAAGCGTATGGAATATCCGAAGATGATCTCCATTGTGGATTCGGTCAGCTCCATGGTGGAACAGATACTTTCAGATTGGGAAAAGATAGATCTGGAAGATTAGCCTGGAACTGCGCGCGCCCTTTCAGCGGGTTCGATTTTTGGGCAATTAAAGTGTGAAGGGGAAATGATAAAGGATAAGAAAGAATATAAAGGTTTTTTAATTCTGCTGTTTTAAGCTTTCCCGCAAAGCCGGACTGATTTTTAGGGCGAATCATATGGATAAAAAAAACAAGCATCACGAGGTGAAAAAGGACGGAGAAGCGGCCCGGAGTTCTGAAATGGACTGCGAGTGCGATAAGCGCAACGAGTGTGTCTGCGAGGAAGCCAAGCCGAAAGCCCCGGCTGCCGCCGTCGGCGCGGAAAAAAAGGAGCCTGATTATTACGAACAGCTCCTGGGTTTGAAAGCGGATTTCGAAAATTATCGTAAACGTGTGGAGAAGGAAAGGCCGGAGTTTGTTAAATTCGGCAAAGCCGAGATCCTTCTGAGGCTGCTGCCGCTCTACGATATGCTGATGCAGGCCCACCTGCATGTTGTAAAGATGCAGGCCGGCGGAGAGGATGGTTCGACAAGGGTACAGGACGTGGTAAAAGGCCTGGAGATGATTTTCAAGGAGTTCACAAAGGTCTTTGAAGCCGAAGGCATAAGGCCCATGGATGTGGTGGGCAAGCCTTACGACCCCATGGCTTCGGAGATAATAGGAATAGACGAAGGCAATGAAGAGAACGACGGCCTTGTCACGGCGGAGTTTCAAAAAGGCTTCTATTACGGGGATAAAATATTGAGACCCGCGAAGGTTAAGATAGCGAAGGTAAAGGCCCCGGCTCCCGAGGCCCCGGCCGCTGAAAAAACGGACACGGAAGAAAAAAAATAATTATACGGATCATCGAAAAGCAATAGCGGTTATCGGACAAAAATCAGTTTGGAGGATAATAATATGGCTAAGATAATAGGAATAGACTTGGGAACGTCAAACACCGCCGCGGCTGTTATGGAAGGCGGCAAGACCACCATAATACCGTCGGCCGAAGGCACTACGCTTGGAGGAAAGGCTTTTCCGTCCTATGTGGCTTTCACCAAGGACGGGCAGATGCTGGTGGGGGAACCCGCCCGCCGGCAGGCCGTGGCGAATCCGGAAGCCACCGTTTCGGCGTTCAAAAGAAAGATGGGAACCGACTATAAATATAAAATAGCGGGCAAGGAATTCACCCCGCAACAGCTCTCGGCTTACCTGCTGCAGAAGGTTAAAAGGGACGCCGAAGCTTTCCTGGGAGAAAAAATCGAGAAAGCCGTGATCACGGTGCCGGCATACTTCAACGACAACCAGCGTCAGGCCACCAAGGACGCCGGCACTATAGCCGGCCTTGAGGTCGTGCGTCTGGTCAATGAACCCACGGCCGCGGCTTTGGCCTATGGGCTGGACAAAGAGGGCCGGGACCAGAAGATCATGGTGTTCGACCTGGGCGGCGGCACCCTGGATGTTACGATCATGGAGATGGGCAAGGAGGGAACTTTCGATGTCATCGCCACTTCGGGCGATACCCAGCTGGGCGGCACCGATATGGACAACGCGCTGATAGATTATATAGCCGACGAGTTCCGCAAGGACACCGGCATAGATCTGAAAAAGGACCCGACCGCCGGCCAGCGCATCAAGGAATCGGCTGAAAAAGGCAAGATAGAACTTTCCACAGTAATGGAGACTGAGCTTAACCTGCCGTTCATCTCGGCGGACGCCAGCGGCCCCAAACATCTCGCGTTAAAACTGTCCCGCGCGAAACTGGAATTCCTGGTGGATCCCATCGTCAAGCGCTGTAAGAAATCCGTTGATACGGCATTAGCCGACGCGAAGCTTAAAACCTCGGACATCCACCGCGTCATCCTGGTGGGTGGTCCCACCCGCATGCCCATAGTACAGCGCTTTGTTGAGGAGTACGTGGGTAAGAAAATAGAACACGGCATCGATCCGATGGAATGTGTGGCGGCCGGCGCGTCCGTTCAGGCCGCGGTGCTGACCGGCGACGTGAAGGACGTTCTGCTCCTGGACGTTACGCCGCTGACGCTGGGTATCGAAACCCTGGGCGGAGTGCGTACCCCGCTCATCGAGAAGAACACCACTATCCCGGTTAAAAAGAACCAGGTGTTCTCAACCGCTTCCGATTCCCAGCCCGCGGTGACCATTCACGTCCTGCAGGGAGAGCGCGCTATGGCGGCGGACAACGTATCGCTGGGCAAGTTCGACCTGGACGGCATCCCGCCGGCTCCGCGCGGTGTGCCGCAGATCGAAGTCACGTTCGATATCGACGCCAACGGCATCTTGCAGGTCTCGGCCAAAGATCTCGGTACGGGTAAGGCGCAGCATATAACTATCTCGGCTCCCAACAAGCTGTCCAAAGAGGATATAGATAAGTTCATGAAGCAGGCCGAGCAGTTCTCCGAGCAGGATAAGAAGTATAAAGAGAAAGTGGACGCCAAAAATGAGGCCGACAGCGTTCTTTATATGACGGAGAAAGCGCTCAAGGAACACGGCGACAAGATCTCCCAGGAAGAGCGTCTGGCGGTGGACCGCGCCATTAATGAACTTAAGGATGCGCTTAAGGGCGAGTCCCCGGACGTGGAAAAGATTAAAAAGGCCAAGGACGATCTTGTCCAGGCCTCGCAGAAGCTGGGTGAAGCCGTTTATAAGTCCGCGCAGGCCAAGGCCGGTCCGGGAGCAGCCGGCGACCAGCCTTCCGGCGGTCCCCAGGAGAAGGAGCACGCCCACGCCGGCAAAAAAGAGGACGTTGTTGACGCCGAGGTAGTGGACGAGAACAAGAAATAAGGTTTACAATTAAGAAACGGATGATGCCAGGGGCTTTATAAAGTAAGGCCCCTGGCCTTGCCGTTTCAGGTCCGAGGTCTCCAAACTTATGGCAACAAACGATTATTACAGGACTTTGGGCGTGCCGCGCAACGCTTCCGAACAGGAAATTAAAAGCGCTTTCAGAAAACTCGCGCTTAAATATCACCCCGACCGCAATCCCGGAAATGCGGAATCCGAAGCCCAATTCAAGGAAATAGGCGAGGCTTACGAGGTTCTGTCCAATACGGATAAACGGCGCATCTATGACCAGTTCGGCGCGGAAGGCCTTAAAGCCGGCGGAGGCCGCGGGGCCGGCGGCTTTGGCGGCTTCCAGAGCGCCGACATGGGAGATATTTTCGGCGACATCTTCGATAACCTTTTCACGGATTCCGGCGGCGGACACAGGCGGCCGCGCTCAAGACGGGGCGCCGACCTTAAATACTCCGCGGAGATCTCGCTGGAAGATGCCTTCTCGGGAATAAAAGTGCCGGTAAATTTTGATAGGACCGAAGTATGCGGGGTTTGCGGAGGGACCGGAGCCAAACCCAAGACCGGGCTCAAAAAATGCCCCACCTGCCGGGGAGCGGGACGCGTGCAGTACGCCCAGGGTTTTTTCTCCTTCAGCCAGACCTGCCCGGATTGCGGCGGCCAGGGCGAGGTGGTTACTTCGCCGTGCAAGGAATGCGGGGGCTCTGGCCAGGAAAAAAAGGCGGCTTCCCTGAATATTAAGATCCCGGCGGGGGCCGATGACGGCACCACTCTGCGCGTTTCGGGCGCGGGCGATGCCGGTCTCAAAGGTGGGGATTCCGGCGACCTTTATGTAGAGGTGCGCCTCAAGCATCATCATCATTTTTCCCGCGACGGAGCGGATCTTCTTTATAACTGCCGCCTGACCATCTCTCAGGGCGCGCTGGGCGGCGATGTTCAGGTGCCCACCATAGACGGTCCCAGGATGACAATAAAGATCCCGGCCGGCACCCAACACGGAAAGGTGTTCAGGATACACGACAAGGGAATGCCGCACGCCGGCGATAAGCAGCGAGGAGACCTGTTGATTAAAACCGAAATAGAGGTCCCTACCGAACTTACCCCCAGGCAGCGGGAGTTGTTGGAGGAATTGGGGAAGACCTTCGGTCATGAGCCCCCGCCTACGGAAAAAGAAGAAGAAAAAAGTTTTTTTAAAAAGATACTGGGGTAAGGAAGTTGTTGGTTTGCTTTATGCCTCAATATTTCATCCATCCTGAAAATATACGCGACGGCCGTTTTTCAGCCGACAAAGAAGAGTCGCACCATATCACGCGCGTTGCCCGCAAGCGTGTCGGGGACGAGATAGAGATCTTCGATGGAAATGGGCGGCGCTACCTGGGGATTATAGACACCGCCGGAGTCATCGTGTCCGGGAAGCTGAAAGGAGATCTTGATTCCCCGGTTTATAAGATCCGGCTGGTCATGTGTTTTGCCCCGGTGTCCCGAAGTTCCGCTGAAGCTATTATTGAGCATTGTACGGAGGCCGGAGTCGCAGCTTTTCAGCCTGTTTTAACCTCGCGCACGCAGTTCGACTGGTTTGAATCCTGGCCTGAAAAAGCCCGGAGGTTCGAGCAAATTATCATTTCCGCCTGCAAGCAATGCGGCCGGGCTTCTTTTCCCGAACTCCTTAAGCCGCAGAAATTAGACGATCTTTTGGGTTCAGGCGGTTCCGCCATAATCGCTTCCGGCGAAGCGGGCCGGAATTTTGAGGCCATCGCCCCTGGGCTTCAAGGTGCGTCTGAGGTAAAGGTGTTCATCGGGCCGGAGGGGGGGTTCACAAGGGGAGAGATGGAATACGCGGCCGAAAAAAGCGTAAAAAGTTTTTCGCTCGGGAAGCATACCCTGAGAGCTGAGACGGCCGCCCTGGCCGCATCCGCTATCATCCTCGATCGCCTTGGTTGAAAATTAGGAAAAAAATATGAAGTCAATCGGTTGGCTTCCGGCCTGGAACTGCGGGATGGTAAAGTCGGAAAGTCACCGGGTTTCCCTCGCGCTTCGGGTCCGGGTTTTATAGGGAAGAAAAGCGGGGGACTTCCGCCGGCGCGCGAACCCGCTTCGTATATAGCGTGAGTTTCAAATATTTACGTCATCCAATATTTTATCTGGAGTGTCATTATGAATCCGGCAAAATCTCTATATCGGCTGACAAAATCCCTGCTTGCCAAACTTGGTGTTTTATCCTTTCTTAAAAAGTTAATGATCCTGAGCGATAAAGGACGCGTGTCTGCCGCCATGATGAGGTTCCCCACCTATAGTCCAGATATAAACGCTTTATTGATCTCAGAGAGGGACTATTTCAGATACGCCACTATCGGGTTAGCGATCCAGAGGATCTTGTCCGAAGATATTAAGGGAAGTTTGGCTGAGGCGGGGGTTTACCGGGGTGACATCAGCAGATTTATCCATCAATTTGCGCCGGAGAGGCCGTATTATCTATTTGACACTTTTGAGGGATTTCCCCGGCAGGATTTAGATCCGGAGGTGTCGGAAGATAACAGGTTTAAAGATACGACGCTAAAAGAGGTTCTTCAGAATATAGGAGATACGCGAAACATTATTATCAAAAAAGGGCGCGTGCCGGATACATTTCAGGGGCTTGAAAACGAGCAATTCGCATTTGTTCTTTTGGATTTGGATTTATACAAGCCTACGATAAACAGTCTTGGTTTCTTTTATAGCCGGTTGATAAAAGGCGGATATTTAATAGTACATGATTACAATAGTCCGGAATCAAACTGGGGATGTAATCGGGCGGTTAATGAATTTATGCGTGACAAGGCGGAAAAGATTATCGAAATCGCCGACGTGGGAGGGTCCGTATTGTTCCGTAAATTATAATATTCCGCCGAAGGTGTAAAATCAAGGAAATGCCGGCGGCTGCCGGTTCGCGGGGCCTGGATTGGGTTCCAAAAACCAAAGGTAACAGGTACCTTTGTGTTCAGCCGGCGGAAGCTCTATTCCCGCTCTTCTTCCCCATGGTATAACCCGGATCCAGGGGCACAGATGAAACCCGGTGACTTTCCGACTTTACTATCCTGCGGTGCTCAAGCCAAAGCCAACCAACCGGAGTTACCTCATTCAGCGTTAAATTGTAGAATGTAGTTGTGAAAGTCTATTTTAAGACCGTGGGGTGCAGGGTTAATCAGGTGGAAACCCAGAGTCTTACGGAGAAATTTGTTTCGCTCGGCTATGAAACCGCCTCCGTTCCAGGCGAGGCAGATATTGTAGTGGTTAATTCCTGTAGTGTGACCGAATACGCGGACCGCGATACTTTCAATTTTATAAAAAGAACCGTGGCGTCCCACCCCAAAGCGCGGCTGGTCGTGACCGGCTGCATAGCCACCCTGAACCCTCAAAAAATACTCGAACTTGCGCCCGGCGCCGCTGTCTTCCCCAACGCCGATAAAGAAAAAATCCCTTATCAACTCGCAGGCATTCCCCCAAAAGAAAACTTTTTCAGCGTCGGCGGGTTTTCCGGCCATACTCGCGCTTTTATAAAGATCCAGGACGGTTGCAATCTTAAGTGCTCTTACTGCCTTGTTCCGTCGGCGCGCAGTGAAATAAAATCCAAGACCGCCGCCGCCGCGCTGGCCGAAATAAAAAATCTTATTGGCGCCGGCTTTAAAGAAATAGTTCTCTGCGGCACGCGCCTGGGTATGTATAAATGCCCGGAGACCGCCAAAGGCCTGGCCGGCCTGATGGGAGAGATCTTCGGCCTTTCCGGAGATTTCCGGATAAGATTCTCCTCGCTTGAGCCGGGCGAAGTTTCGGAAGAACTGGCCGCGGTTTTGAAGGGCGGTGGGGAACGGTTCTGCGATTATTTTCATCTGCCGCTGCAGGCCGGTTCCGACGCCGTCCTGAAAGCCATGGGCAGGCCTTACACCTCCGGGGAATATCTGAAAAAGCTTGATATCCTGAGAAAGAATTTTAAGGAGCCGGGACTGTTTGCCGATGTTATCGCTGGCTACCCCACTGAAACTGAAGAGCAGTTCGCGGAGACGCTGGCTTTTGTTGAGGAATGCTTCTTTGCGGGGCTTCATGTTTTCAGGTTTTCCAGGCGGCCGGGCACCAGGGCATACGCTTTGAAGCCTCTTCCCCCGGAAATAGTCAGGGAACGCGCCGAACGCCTGCGCGTCCTGGATGCCGGGATGCGCGCCTCTTATGCCGCTTCCATGTGCGGACGCTCGCTCAAAGTGCTGGTGCTTAGAACCGGACGCAAAGGCGCTTTTGACGGCGAAATCCCGGATCTTGAAACCCGGCCGCATGCAAAAGGTGGTGATTGCGGTCCAAAAGCGGTTTTTGCGGCCGATTCTGAAAATAAGAGCCGCCAGACTCTTGGCCTCGCCTCCAATTTTCTGAATGTCAGTCTTAAAGAGAAAATTCAGCCCGGCTCATTTGTAAAGGTCAGGATACTGGGTGTTTCAGGCGGTTCTTGCTCCGGTGAGCCTGTCCAACCATGGCCCTAGTCCGCCAGGGCGGGTGCGGTTTTTTTAACCGATAGTGCCTTTACTTGGGGATAGGCAGTAACTGCAATTTCAGGTAAATTTGTGCGAACAACTTGCTATAATTTGAAGACGGATAGGCGGGTTTATTTATATTATTATAAATGTATATAAGCGGCTTTTTATCTTTTGTAGGCTGTCCCGAACCGCTGTGTATAATGGCGAAAGTCCGGGGGATTTAACATGGATGAGAATAAAGAAGTGAAAAAGAAAGAATCTATAGATGAGATCCTTTCCGATTTGAATGGTCTTTTGAACAAGATGCCGGCCATTCTGGAAGGTATTAAATTACCAGATATAAAACCCGTTGATTTCAGCGCAGCTCTAAGAGAAACCCCCGCCCCGGTCCCTGAACGCGAAACCCCTCCGGCCGCGGAGGATGCCTTTGACAAAACCGTAAAGCTTGATGAAAGCCCGTTGCCCCCGGCTATGGTTCCAGGGGAAAAAGAGCAAATGGTGCTTCAGTCTCTGGGCGAATATATGTTCTCTGCCGACGCTCCGGTACCCGAGCCGGAAAAGGTTGTGCGCCGCACCCCGCTTCAGCCTGAACCCATGTCTTTCCACATGGAGCCCGCCGGGTTGGATTCGGCTCCCGCGTTGCCGGAGATAAAGCCGGAGGTTCAGGCGCGGACCGAGAATCCCGCCGTGGAAATAAACCAGGTTTACGGCGGCGGTTCCCAAGCGGCGGAGGAAGCTGATATTGAAAAATTTTTTGTGGGGGGGACAGAAAATATGGAAGAAGAAAAGACTGTTAATCCTCTTGATAACACCAAGGATTTCGGCGTGCCGGATATAGACGCCATGATGAGGCTTTATCAGGAAGAGGCGGTCCCGCCGGCCAAAGATGCCGCCGTGCCACCGGAGAACGCTTCCGCCGGGCAGGCCGGTCCGGGTCCGGATGCGGGAGCATCGGCGGAAATAGCGCCTCAGACTGAATCCGCGCGGGAGCCGGACCCGGTCCGGGAGACCGTTTCCGATCCCGCGCATGGAGCAGGATCGGAGTCTGATACCGATCCGGAGCTGGGCCTTGAAAATATAATAATTAAGCCTGCCTCCGGCATAGTAGAAGAAAAAGGGGGAGTAATGGACCTTAACGAGGAAAACCCCGGGGAGAACACTCTTTCCGAACAGCCTAAGCCGGTTGATCCTGAACAGCAGATTCCCGAAGCCGCGGCGCCGGGGGTAGAGCCTCAGTCGGAGATTTCCTCTCCTCAGGAATTCACTCTTGAAATAAAAGAGCAAACGCCTGAACCTGGTCTAGTGATAGATAATGCAAATTCCGCTTTCAATACCGAACTTCCCGCCGCCGTGATTCCAGATGAAGAAGACAAGACTTTGATAGTTGCTTCGCCTTCTTCCGGGCCGCAGGACGCTTTGGAGAACACTCTTTCCGAACAGCCTAAGCCGGTTGATCCTGAACAGCAGATTCCCGAAGCCGCGGCGCCGGCGGTAGAGCCTCAGCCGGAGAGCTCTTCACCCGGGGAATTTACGCTTAAAATACAAGAGCCGGCGCCGGAACCGGGGCTGGCGCTTGATCGTACGGATTCCTCTTTAGAGATAAATGCTCCCGCCGCGTCCGCGGGAGACGAAGACAAGACTATGGTCATTGCTCCGCCGTCTTCCGGGTCGGATGACGAAAAGACGGTCATTTACGAAGCTGGCGCTAATCCCGGAGTTACATCGCGCCACCGGGAGGATCTGGGCTCGCTGATCGCCAAATCAGCGCCTGAAAGCATACCTCCGGAACGCGTGCGGACCGTCGGCTTCCTCTACGCGCAGGAGGACGCCGCCCTTTGTTCGGATATGCTTTCGGAACTGGACTCTATCTGCCTGCGGTCTCCGTCAAAACCCATGTTCATTAAAAGGGCTTTCGTGCATATCTGCGAACCGGGGACCAATGGCAACGTAGTCATGCAGAAAGTAGCGGATTTTAAAGCTGTGGGCCTGGTAGTCCTGGGCAATGTGCCACAGGAGAGCATTTATGAGATAGAGAATGTGTTTACCGCCGGCGGCGTGTTCTTCAGACATCTTCCCCGTGAAGGATTCTCTCATTCCGCCGTACTGGACCTTGTGACCGAGTTTATTCTGAAATAGGTCATCTATGATAAAGAAATGGGAGGTGGCTCCTTCGCCCAGCGAAAAAAATCCTACCCGGCATAAGTTTCTTATAAAAGGGGAGATGAAGGATATTTTCCTGGTGGTTAAAAAGTTGGGCGGGATCTGTTCCAGGCCGGAAAAAATGACCGGCGATTTTAATTTTGTTATTTACCTTTCCAGGCTGGAGCCGGATACTCTCTCTAAAATAAAAAGTCTGACGTCGGAACTCAGCGATCTTGCGGAGACCCATCCTCCCGTGGCGTCGGCCCCTGCTCCGGTTAAAACCGCGGCTCCGGCGCCTGAACCTTTTGAACCCCCGCGCCCGAAGATCAAGATAACTTTTGACGAACCGCCGCCCCTGCCGGTTCCGGAACCGAACCCTTATATTAAACCGGATACTATGCCGGCGCCGGGCCCGGTCGTTCAGGCTAAAGCGCCGCAGGCAGCTCCGCCGCCGGCCGCCGCCCCGCCTGTTTTTGAAAAGTCTAAAACGGAATCAAGCCACGGGATCCCTTTTGTCCCATCCGCCGCTTCCAGGGTAAAAGCCGAGGAACCAAAGCCCGATGATAAACCCAAGGAATCCCCCAGCCATCGGGAAACTCCCAAACCATCCGTCTCTTCCCGGACCAAAGCAAAATGGTCTGTGGAACTGCCGCTCATTCCCACGCACAGTTTTCAGACGCTTGTTTCCGGTTCGCATAATCGTTTCGCCCACGCGGCCGCCACGGCCGTGGTTGAAAATCCGGGAGTAATGTATAATCCGCTGTTGATATTCGGGGTGCCGGGTACCGGTAAGACACATTTTGTGCATGCCATCTCTTATGGCCTGTCTTCGTCCATAGGTCAGAATAACATCTTTGTCACGGACGGCATAAAACTTTCAAAAGGCGTTGATATGGCGGTGAAAGACGGAAGTATCGGCAGACTTGAGGAAGTGTTTGCAAAGGCAAAGGTGCTTATTATAGACGACGTTCATCTTTTGATGCTGAACGAGAATAACACAAAATATATTTCAAAGTTGCTGAATGAGTGCATGACCAGGAATAAACAGATAGTGGTAACCTCCGTGTTCCCTCCCAAGTCGCTGGGCGGGTTGGAGGAAGCCGTCGGTTTTCAATTAACGCAGGGCTGGATGGTGGACTTGAAAGCGCCGGCTCCGCAGGTCTATAAAGTTATCCTGAATCAGCTTCTGCAGGGTATGGAAATTAAACTTTCAGACGAAGATCTCAGCACCGTTTTCGCGAATAGAAGCGTGCCCTTAGGCGAAGCTATCCGGATATTGGGAAGTATGAAGAAATTAGAGAAATTTACCGTAAACGCCATGTCGCCCTCCTCCCATGTGCAGTTGCTGGATAATCTGCTGGGTTTAAGAGAGACGGAGAACGGCGCGATGCTTTCGGAGGAGGAATATCGTAAGGCCGCCGCCTGGAATCCAGGTGTATCCAATTCCTGGCTCAAGTGGGGCCTCTTCTATCCAAAAGGCATGAAGCAGGAAGCGCAATATGTTCTTTACAAGACTCATGAACGTTCCGTAGAGATGGGATTGCGTATGGAGTGGCAACAGCTTTTTATGGAAGAATACACACCCGACGAACTCTACGGTATTCCATTTAAAATAGCTAATTTCGCAAGCGAAAAAAACGCCAACGGCGTAATCATACTGGGGCCTCAGCCGACTTCGGCCCTGGGCGCTCAGGAAATGGAGTTTCGGAATATCACCATGAAGATCCTGGACAGTTTTTTGGTAAAAGGCGCCTGGGTGCAATCAGGACAGCTGAAATCCCCGGCCGCGTACGCAAAGATCCTTATGGACCTTATATAATCAAATGGCTCAACTCGTTTTTTTTCTTATTATTGCGGCCGTGGGCATGTTCGCGGTTTACTGGCACATCAAGTTCAGGCATATTCTGCCGCTTGAGGGCCGCGCGCGCAAACTTGAGAAAGATTTCGACCGGTTTACCGCCTTTTCCCGGGAAGTTCTGGAGCACATTTATATACCTGAATCCATGGAACATTATGGCGAGATCACTAACTATTACCTCATAAAGATCCATAAAGTTTTCCCGGACAGTTCGATCCTGGTTTTCGAATCTTGCGACGGTCAGTGGAAACTTGTCAATTACCTGAAAAATTTCAAGACCGAGCCCAAATTAATGACAGGTTATAAATGGGAGGTTCTTGATAGGTGCGCGGATGAAGGAGGAATTTTAAGGCTGGATGCCGCAGCCTTGGAAGCCTGTCCCGGCGCGGCGGAGCTTTTAAGCATCTTTGCTATCAAGTCCGCCATTGTGGCCCCGTTTATGCAGTCCGGCGGCCGGGCTAAGCGTGTATTGTTGTTCGGCGGGGTCCGTCAGAATCAAGGGGATTTGTCCGGCGCAAGTTTGGATCAGGATCCCGGCAACGGCCATCCGGCCGAGCAGTATCTGCGTTTTGTTGCAGCACAATTGAACGCCATTTATAAGATTTCGGAAAAGGTTTTTTCCGGCAGGAAGGAGAATGAACAGCTTAAGAACGAACTTAACGCGGTAGTCAAAGAACTTGATATGGCCGGTTCCCGACTGATCCGGGGCGCCAAGGAGCGCAAAGCCTTATACGAGGTAGTGACCAAAGTCACCGGAGAGGAAAAAGACGTCAAGGTCGGCACCACCGCCATCCTTAACGTGGTCGCCAAGATGGTTGATGCAGATATGGTGGCCTGCATGATCTATGATGAAGCCAAAAATGAACTGGTGATCAGTCCCGGTTCATTCGGTATCCCGGAAGAGGAACGCCTGCAATACAGCGTTCCGCTAAGCAATGTTTCCTCCGCTTCGGTGCGTACATTTATTAATCGCAAACCTTTCATAACCCCGGACGCCCAGAACGATCCGGAGGTGATCGCCCAGTATATAAAAAACTGGAACATCCGCTCGCTGATGCTGGTGCCGATCTCGCTCCATAGCCGTGTTATCGGCGTGCTGCGCGTGGGCTCGCGCCGCCAGGATTTCTTCACGCAGGATCAGTTGGAATTCCTCACAATTATCGCCGACGAACTGGCTATCATTATTGAGATGGTAACCCTGTACGAAAACCTTTCCAAGACCGCCACGGAACTGGCCCAGCTTAACAGGCTGAAAGATGAATTCCTTTCCACAGTCAGCCACGAGCTTAAAACGCCTCTGACCACCATAAAAGGGTTCGTTTCTGTGATCCTGAGCGGAGAGGTCGGTGCCCTGAACGAACAGCAGACAAATTTCCTCACTGTGGTTGATAAGTCCGTTAACCGTCTTACGCATCTGATCTCGGATCTTCTTGATCTCTCCCGTCTCAACGGCAAGGTTGAGATGGAGTTCACGGTGGTGAGTCTCGGCGAACTTGTCCGTAGTTCCGTTTCCAATATGCTTATCAAAGCCAAAGAAAAAAATATCGCTATTTCCTCTTCCGTGGATAAAATCCTGCCGCCGGTATACGCCGATATGAGGTGGATAAGCCAGGTATTGGATAACCTGCTGATTAACGCGATAAAATATTCAGGCCCCGGCGCCAAGGTTAGCGTCAGCGGGCATGATAAGGGCGAGGTTGTGGTGATTTGTGTCGCGGACAACGGTCCGGGAATACCGGGCGAAGAACAAAAGCACATTTTTGACAGGTTTTACCGGGGTAAGACGAGCGCCAGACAGGTGCCGGGCACAGGCCTGGGGCTGGCTATTTCAAAGTCCGTGGTGGAAAAACATGGCGGCAGGATCTGGATAGAATCCAAGTGCGGCGCCGGTTCTAAGTTCTTATTTGCCTTGCCGGTGGCCAAAACCAAGCATGGGCCGCCCCCTGCGGAAATTCCGGGGGATTGACCAGGTTGATTTTAAGAGGTCCGGCGTTATCCGCGACAGCGAAGGAGATTTTTATGAAAAATACTGTGAGCATCTTTACGGTAATAGCCGTATCCGGTCTGCTCGCCGCCTGCGCCGGTCGGACAAAACATGCGGCTCCTCAGTCCAGTGTGGAAGCCGTGGAGACGGAGGGGTTGGCTCCATATAGCGAGAAAGACCTGGCGGCCACCGCCAATGCCGCCTGCGCTGAAGCGCAGAAAAACGCCGTGGAATCCGTGGCCGGCTTGTTCATGGGCGCACAGTCCAGGGCCGAAAAATCCGATATCTTAAAGCAAAACCTGCTCAAGAACCCCGGCTTGTACATTAAGAAGTATAAAATCCTTTCCGAACGGCGCGAAGGAGATTTTTACCGCGTTAATATCCGGGCTTATGTTTATTTGGATAAAATCGCCGCCGTTCTGAGGGGGCTCGCCATTTTCGAAACGGCTAAATCCGGCGCGGCCGGAGCGCTGATGCTTGACGAATACTTCACAACCGCCGCCTCCGCTTACGGCGACGCTCGCAAAGCTTTTACCGAGTACCTGGGCCGTAAGACCGCCCTGATTTTTTTGGATACGCCGGCGCTGAAGAATTCCGGCGATGAAAATTCTTTCTTTGAGGCCGCCCGCGCTTCAGGCGCGGACCTGGTGCTGATAGGAAAGGCTGAGGCCGCCCCTATGGGGGCCGCGCAGGGGCCTCAGGCCGGCTTTTATCCCGCCAGGGCCAAGGCCGAACTCAGGATCTACGAAGCCGGCACCCGAAAGTTGTTGCTGGAGATATCCAGCCAGTCCAACGCCCTTGACGCCGCTGAAGAGGGCGCTTTCCGGAAGGCGCTTTCCTCGGCCGGTGAATTGTTGGGCCAGGAGGCTTTTTCAAAAGCCGATAAATTTATCCGGCCGGCCACGCCGCTTACTTTGCTCGTTAAGGGTTTGAAAGGGATAGATGCTGTGGGAAAGCTGAAGGCTGCGGTGCAGCGCATGGAAGTTAATGGCGCCGTACTGGAAAGTTATTCCGAAGGCGAAGCGGTTATGCTGATTTATCCGGCGCGTCCGGATTCGCAGGAGTTTTGCAGCGCTTTGCTGCGGACCGGAGTATTTAATCTTGAACTTGAACGCGTAGGCCAGTTTGAAGCGGTATTTTCGGTCATTAGGTAACAGCAGACTGTTAAGCGTGCCGGCCCGCACTTTTGATAGGCTGTTAAGGGATGAGGCGGAATTTTGAAAGATCACTACGCAGGGATACGGCTGCGTGCGGCCTTACTGGCGCCGTTGCTTTTCAGTGCCTGTGCCGGATCTGCCAGTTACCTTATCTCTCCCGCGCTTCAGGCGGTTCCGGATGGACGTATCGCTCTGTTGCCTTTTGAAAACTACTCCAACGACGTTTCCGCCCCGGGGCTTATGCGGGGAGAGATCTCAAAACGTTTCATGCTGCGCGGCTATTCACCTCTGGACACCGCTGAGACGGATGAGAAGCTTCGGGCTATGGGCATTACCGATGGCGGCCAGCTTCCTTCGGTCAAGCCTGAAGAGATAGGCGGTGCTTTAGGCGTAAGTCTCCTTTGCTATGGATCGTTGGAGGATTTTACTTTTCAGAACCTTGGGTTTGTCGTTCGGAAATCGGTCGGACTCCGTATAAGGATAGTTTCCGCCGCGACCGGTGAGACGCTTTTTGATGCCGTGGGAAAAGGCAGGAATATAAAGGTGTTTCTGAACAGGGATGAGGCAACGGCGGCTTTTGTGGTTTATTCGGTGCAAAAGCTGGCTGAAAACATGCTTAAGCATCCGCTTTGGGCGGAATCCGGGAAGGCCATGGATCAGGCTTTTGCGCGGCTGCCACGGCGCTAAGTTTTAAGCATGTAAAGGGCGGGGAAGTTTATAATTCATTTATGTCGCCGCTTATGTCGTGTCATTACGGAATTCGCCTCCGGTTCAGCGGGCGTCCGCCGGACTTGCGGAATAATTCCTTTTATTATGGAGGACTTTAATATGGATAAAAACAAGCTTATGGCACTGGGGGTAACGCTCGTTCTGTCGGTTGCGTGTTCGCCTTCCAAAACTGTAAAGATGCAGCAGGCGCTAAGCGTGGATAAAACCGAAAGGGTGGAGTCCAAATATGCCGGGCCCAAACGCCGCATCGGCGTGTCTGAGTTCGTCAATAAAACCACCTACGGCCAGGGCCGTCTTGGCGGGTCCGCCACCGACATTCTGGTGACCGAACTCACCAAGTCCGGCAAATTCATAGTTGTGGAACGTGACCGCATGGAAAAAATAATGGAGGAGCAGAAACTACAAAGCCAGGGCATGACCGATCCCCAGACAGCGGCTCAGGTGGGCCGCATCCTCGGCCTTGAAGCCATAGTGGTCGGGGCTGTTTCCCAGTTCGGTGTTAAGACCGAGGGCTCAGATTACCTTATCAGCCAGACCAAAAAACAAGTGGCCGACGTTACCGTGGATATCCGGCTTGTGGACGTGCAGAGCGGCCAGGTCCTCATGGCCGATTCCGGCAAGGGGCAGGCCAAATCCAAGAAAGGCTCTTTCCTCGGCATGGGCACCAAGGGCGGCTATGATGAGACGATAGAAGGCGAGGCCCTGCGGGCCGCCATCGTGCAATTCGTGACTAATATAGACAGCCAGCTTAATAAAAAGGCGTGGTCCTGCATGGTGGCCGACGCCTCCGGGGACGGGATATATCTAAACGCCGGCCAGGACTCCGGGATGAGCGTCGGGATGAAACTAGATTGTTTCAGCCAGCGCGGAGAGATCCGTGACCCGCGTTCCAACCTGGTTATAGGCCATAGGGAAGAATATCTGGGCATGGTGGAAATTCAGCGCTATTGCGGAGATACCGGCGACTGTTCCATAGCCAGGATGATCAATGCCGCCGGCGGGGCGCCAAAGGCCAAAGATATTTGCAGGCTGGCGAAGTAACGCCGCAAGCAGGAAAGCGTAAACCGGGGAGATGGAGATATTTAAATTTGTTTTTTGTGAGCGACAGTACGCTGTCGGGGCGCCGGTATATAATATCCGTGATGCGGGGTGCGACAGGGGGGGGGTGGGAGCATGTTGTCAAAGCTGCACACATCCGGACTCAGAGGCATAGACGGGTTTAACATCAGGGTAGAGGTGGATGTAGCGAAAGGGCTGCCTACCTATGCCGTGGTTGGATTGCCGGATGCCGGCATAAAAGAATCAAAAGACCGGGTTGTCGCCGCGGTGAGGAATTCAGGTTTTGATTTTCCGGTGAAAAAAATCACCGTAAACCTGGCCCCAGCCGAAGTAAAGAAGACCGGCACACATTTCGATCTGCCGATTGCGCTCGGGGTCCTGGCCGCCTCCGGCAAAGTAAAGAAAGAAGCCGCCGCCAGGCTTGAGACTGCGGTGTTTATAGGGGAACTGGCCCTGGACGGAGCTTTAAGGCCGGTGATAGGCGTACTGCCCATGCTTTTGTCGCTTAAACAAAGCGGATCACGGAAGATTGCCATAGTTCCGGTGGAAAATTCGGCTGAAGCGGCATTGAGCGGCCTTGACTGCCTGGCAGCGGGAAGTCTTAAGGAAGCGCTCGATTGGATCAACGGCGCGGCGGAGCTTTCGCCTTGCCGTCCCGCGGAGCGGGAACTCCGGGCCACGGCTCTGGGAGATTTTTCAGAAGTTAAAAATCAGGCTTTCGCCAAGCGCGCGCTTGAGATAGCGGCCGCCGGCTCTCATAACGTTATCATGATAGGCCCTCCCGGAACGGGCAAGAGCATGCTGGCGCGGCGCTTCGCCTCTATTTTACCGCCGCTAACGGATGAAGAAGCGCTGGAAGTCACTAAGATATATTCGGTTATCGGATTGATAAAATCTTCACGCCTGATTACCGAAAGGCCGTTTCGTGAGCCGCACCATACTATTTCGGATGCCGCACTTATTGGAGGCGGTACTAATCCCAGGCCCGGGGAAGTCTCGCTCGCTCATAACGGGGTTTTGTTCCTTGACGAATTTACGGAGTTTTCCAGGCCGGCTATAGAGTCCCTTCGGGAGCCGCTTGAATCATGGAAGGTTACGGTTTCGCGCGTAAAGGAAACCGTGGTTTACCCGGCCAGGTGTCTGCTGGTGGCGGCCATGAACCCCTGTCCGTGCGGCTATTTAGGCCATGATGTACGCGAATGTTCGTGTACGCCGCTTCAGGTCCATAAGTACCGCGCCAAGGTCTCCGGGCCCATTATGGACCGCATAGACCTGCATCTGCAGCTAAGCCCGATTAAATTCGCCGATTGGGAGGCTCTGCCGCGCGGCGAGACTTCCCGGACGGTGGGTGAGAGGGTGGCCGCGGCAATGGCGGCCCAGCGGGTCCGGTTCAAGGATTCCGGCATCCGTGCCAACGCTTTCATGGGAGTCAGGGAGCTGCGCGAACACTGCCGCCTGCCGGAAGGAGCCGCCGGCCTTCTTGAGACCGCCATGAATAAATTGGGCTTTTCCGCAAGGTCTCTGGATAAAATACTTAAGATCTCTCGCACCGTGGCTGACCTGGACGGTTCACCGGAAGTTAAAAAGGCGCATATAATAGAAGCCATGCAATACCGCGCCTTGGATAAAACTACCGAGCTGGTAGCGAAGTAATAGCAGCTTGATTTGCCTGTGGGACTATAAGTTTAGCTATACGGACGTATGACAAAAAGAGCTTTTGCGCTGAGGCGGTGAAGTTCGTCTGTACGGGGGGATTTACGCGTAATTGCTGGCATTTGCATAATTTGGAGGAACGATGAAATTGCTTATAACCGTCGGAATGATCTTCTCGCTGGCCGCTTCCGTAAGCGCACAGCAGGTAACGCTGCCGGGCGGGGGGGATGAGTATGGGCGTGAATCTCAAAGCGTGAAATCCGTAGCTATCCCGCCTGTGCCGGATTCTGAAGCCGGTTCCTCCGTTACGGAATCGCCGGAAAAAGCGGAAGCCGCCAAGAGCACTGCAGCCGTCAATGCGGTAAAGAATGACATCAAAAATAAAAAAATCCCCAAGCCGGCCGCGGAAAAGAAAATCGTTCCGGCTTCAACCGCCGTTGAGACAGCTGTTTCCAAGGCCGCTCCCGGAGTTATTGTTATAAAACCGAGCGAAGAAATGAATACCGCCGCAACCGCGTCCGCAAAACCGTCGGCCGCGGCTTCCGCTAAGCCGGCAGGGGACGCGAAACCGCTTGTTCAGAACGCGCCCGCGGTGAAATTATCCCAGCCTAAGGCTGAAACTAAAAAGGAAGCCGCGCCGCTTATCGCCGGCCCTAAGGTCGGTTTCGCGGTTACTAAAAAACACACCATCATCAAGGGTGAAACTCTATGGGATCTTTCTAATGAATATTATAAAGATCCGTTCAAATGGGGCAAAATATACACAGGTAACCTGGATAAAATAACGGACCCGGACCACATCTATCCCAGGGAAGAGATAGACATACCCGGGATGACCGAGATTGTAAATCCCGCTCCGAATCCTGAAACCGTTACCGATATGGATGCTTTGGTAAGCGAAGAAGGCGTGGCGTCTCCGTATGGAAAAGCCGGCCTCACGGTCAATCCTGGACACATCGGGGCCGCTTCAGCCCGTAGTCTAAAATCCAAGGACGGTTTATTGAGTAAGGAGACATTAGAGGATATTTATGCCAGCGGCCTCTCGGAAGAAATGCCAGAAGACCTTAAGGAGTGGGCTGATAACATTAAGATAGCTCCGGATAGTTGGGCGCCTGATGGTGTGATAACCGGCGTAATAACATCCGAAAGCGATGTTATGTCCGGCAGTCTCACTTCCAGCGGTGAAATGGTTCAGATCAAGTCTAATAAGGCCGGCGTTTTAAAGTCCGGCGATATCGTTACCGCATATATGAAAGGTTCTATCGCCCTGGACAAAGATGGGAAAGAACTGGGCCGTGAGTTGCAGAAGACCGGTATGCTTGAAGTGGTAGGAGTGGAAGGTTCGATCGTTAAAGCTCGCATCATTGAAGCCGTCACTTCCGTGGATAGCGGGCAGGTGATAGTCAAATGATCAATAGAGAAGAAGAAATACTGGCGCGTATCCGCTTGAACGCGGTTTCCTGCATGCGGACCGATTGGCTTTTAAGGCTGATAGAACTTTATGGCGGCGCGGAGGAGGTGCTCTCCAAAAGCGCCGGCGAACTTTCCGCGGACGGAGGTCTTTCGCCGGAAACCGCCGGTAACTTTGTTTCTAACCTCTCTGCGACGGACCCGCATAAAGAACTTGAAGCCGCGCGCAAGTCCGGAGCCAGGATCTTTACCGCACTAGACGGATATTTTCCGGAACTGCTAGGTAAAATATACGATCCTCCTTTGGCGCTTTATGTCAAAGGCGACCTGGCGCTTGGCCGCGCGCCGGTGGGGATAGTCGGTACCCGTAACCCCACCGACTATGGAGTAAGGAGCGCGGCGCGCCTGGCCAGAGAACTGTCCGCTTCCGGGCTTACCGTTGTCAGCGGCTTGGCCCGGGGAATAGATACCGTGGCTCACGATGCTTCGGTTAAATCCGGAGGGGTGACATGGGCCGTGCTGGGCGCCGGTCTGAATATTTGCTATCCGCGCGAAAATAAAAAACTTGCCGAAAGTATCCTGGAGAGAGACGGTGCGCTGGTTTCCGAATTTCCCATGGATGCCGGACCTATGCCCGCGAATTTCCCAAGGCGTAACCGTATTATATCCGGCCTATCCTACGCCACCGTGGTTATCGAGGGGGATTTTAAATCCGGCGCTCTTATCACCGCCCGGGCCGCGCTGGAGCAGGGCCGGGAGGTCTTGGCTCTCCCCGGTCCCGTGGACAGCGTTATGAGCCGGGGGCCTAATATGCTGATCAAAAACGGGGCGGCTCTGGTGGAGGGCGTTGCTGATATTATAGCCTCATTGCCGCCGGAAGCCCTTTTCGGTCTCGCGCCGGTCCGGCATGACCGGAGGGCGGAAAAGGCCGCCGCCGGGCGTCTATCCGAGCTATCTCCGGACGCTAAATCCGCTTGCGGCGCTATAACAGGCAGCGAGGGCGGACTTAACATGGACGGTCTTGTTCATACCCTCGGTTGGCCGGTCCAGCGCGCCGCCGCGGCGCTCTTTGAACTTGAAACTTCGTCTATCATTACCCAGAGCGCCGATAAATATAAAACAACCGTTTAATATTCCTGTCCCTTGCCCGGCAAAAAAGTATAAAATATAACTTCCGTATTTTAAAACACCGCCCCGGAAGCGCGGGGGCATGGATTTATTTATTATGGCAACCAAAAAAAACGAAAAGCCGGAAAAAGCCCCGAAAACAACCAAGGCCGCCGGTACGCAAGCTCCCAAAAAGATCCTGGTGATAGTGGAGTCTCCAACCAAAGAAAAGACCATAGGCCGGTTCCTGAGCGGCGGGTATGTGGTACGCAGCTCTTACGGGCATGTGAGGGACCTGCCCAAGGACGAGCTTGGCGTGGACGTGGACCACGAGTTTAATTCGAAATATGTGCTGGTGGAGCGGGCCAGGAAGATTATCCCGGAGCTCAACGGCCTCGCTAAGAATTCCGACGCTATCTACCTGGCCACCGACCCGGACCGGGAGGGTGAAGCTATCTCATGGCATTTGCGCGAGGCCATCGCGGCCGATAGATCCAAGTTTCAACGCATCAGCTTTCACGAGATCACCAAGGCCGCTATCGAGGCCTCGCTTAAGTCCCCGCGCGAACTGGATATGAACCTCGTCAACGCCCAGCAGGCCCGGCGCATCATCGACCGTCTGGTCGGCTACAAACTTTCGCCTCTTTTATGGTCCAAGATAAAGAGCGGCTTGTCCGCCGGCCGCGTACAATCCGTGACCGTGCGTCTGGTGGCCGAGCGCGCCAAGGAAATAGCGGCCTTCACCGAAGAGGATTATTACACGCTTTATGCCAGGCTCGCCAAGGACGCGGAGGGCAGAGATTTTGAGTCCAAGCTGGTGCGCTGGCACGCCAAACCCGTGGAACAGACGATCCTGCTCAAGCTGTTCGCCGAGGATTACCGTTATAAAACTTCCGTCTTCAAAAAATTGGAGGATACCGTGGAGGCGGCCACACTGCTCAGGAACGCCACCCTTACGGTCTCCAAGGTCGAGTCCAAGGCGGTCAGGCAGAAACCCAAGCCGCCGTTCATTACCAGTACTTTGCAGCAGGACGCTTACAATAAACTGAGCTTTTCCTCGGATCGCACTATGAAGGTGGCCCAGAGCCTATATGAAGGCGTGGAACTGGGCGGAGAGCGCGCCGGCCTCATCACCTACATGAGGACCGACTCGTTCAATGTCTCCACTGAGATACAGAACGAAACTATCAAGTTCGTGGCCGGAACTTACGGCAAGGAATTCGTGCCAGCCAAGCCGCCGGTTTACCTCAAGAAAGTCAAGGGCGCGCAGGAAGCCCATGAAGCCATCCATCCGACCTCGGTTTACCGCAGGCCGGAGGATGTCAACTCCTTCCTGAACCCCGACCAGGCCAAACTGTACGACCTTATCTGGCGCAGATTCCTGGCCAGCCAGATGGAGGAGGCCGTGTTCGATTCCGTGAGTATCGAGATAACCGATGCTAACGGCGTAGCCGTCCTGCGAACCAGCGGGCGCACCATGAAGTTCGAGGGCTATCTTAAGGTGTACCGCGAAGAGAAAGAGGAAGAGGTTACGGACGACGAAGAGGAAGAGGATTCCATAATACCGCCCCTGAAAGAAGGCGATAAGCTTATCCTTAAGGACGTTATAAGCAAGGCGCACAGGACCAGCCCGCCACCCAACTATAACGAGGCCAGCATCATCAAAACCCTTGAAAAGCACGGGATCGGCCGCCCGTCCACCTATTCCGTCATCATCAAGAATGTGGTGGACCGCGGGTATATCAAGCGCGAGAAAGACAGGAAATTGCTTATCAGCGAACTGGGAGCGCTGGTCACCGAAAAACTTAAGGATTTTTTCCCGGACATTATGGACATTTCCTATACCGCCTCCATCGAAGATAAACTGGATGATATAGCGGACGGAACCATAAACTGGGTTAAGATGATATCGGATTTTTACGGTCCATTTGCCCGGAATCTCGGCAAGGCCGAGACCGATATGGTCAAGTCGCGTCCCACTGTGGTCAAAACCAACGAGAAATGCCCGCTCTGTCTGAGCCTTTTAGTAATGCGTGAGAGCAAGTTTGGCAAATATCTATCCTGTTCCAGGTTCCCCAAATGCAAGGGAAAGATACCGTTGGATAGGGAAGGAAACAAGATAGATGTTTTCAAACCCATCCCTATAGAAAAGATCTGCACCAAGTGTAATAAGAACAAGATGCTGCTGCGCAAAAGCGCGCGCGGATATTTCCTGGCCTGTTCCGGCTTCCCAAAGTGCCGCAACATAGAAAAGGTTACTGATCCCGAAGTGGAACAGATAATAAACGGCGCAAACCCGAAGTCTTGAGTATAAGAGCAGGGTGAAAAAATATTCGCGTTTAGCAGAGTCCCGTTAGTCGGCGCCCTTCTTTAAAATAAAATTGCCGGGCTTAAAGCCCGGCAATTTTATTTTAAAAATATCATTTTATCCGGTTTTGAGTCCAGACGGCGTATTTTTCGCCGCTTGTGGCCAGGGTCCAGCCGGGGCCGGGCTGCCAGTTCATGTCGGACCCCATTTTCAGTACAACCCACTGGGTCTTACCGGTAATGACCGCAGCATAAAGTCCGTTTGTGGCCGATAGTATCTGAATCGCGCTAGTGGACGTTATCCCGGCGTTTTTGCGAATGGAAATCAGCGTCTTGATCTGGGTCTTATACTGGGTTCCCCAATCGAAAAAATGAGGCCAGAATACGCAAGGGATGCCGGGATGCGTGAGGATATAGGCGTAGCCCAGCATGCGCTGTTCCCGGTATTGCTTGGGTGCGTTCGGCAGAAAATTAGGGTCGCGGGGGGAAGTGTCATGGTTCTCAACGAAAGTTACGGTCTTGGACGACCACCAACTCATGAGGCCGGACGGTCTGTGGTTGTCGTTCAGCAATTCGTATCGGTCGCCCTCGATTGCGGCTATGAGAGAGAATCGCGTGGCAAAGTCAAAAGCGCTTGAGGCGTTAACCTTGCCGGGCGAGTCGTCGGTACCGTCAATCCAGTCCGCGATGAGCTGGGGGTTGGCGTCGTAGTATTCCCCTACGGAAAAAACCGGGCTTGAGGCGTTGTTGTAGTCCTGGATGTGGAGGGGGGGATAGCCCTTCACCATATCGTAGCGCCAACCGTCAAAACCGATGGTGTTCCGCAGCCAGCGCATAAAAATTTTTATATCCTGCTGTAACCGCAGGCCTTTATGATCCAGGTCGCGGCAGCCTAATTCACCCTGCCCTTCGTCATAGTTCGGACTGCGCGGCATCTGCGCGTAGGCGGGTTGGTTCCATACTTCATCATCCCGCACTATCACGTTGCTGGTCCAGTCCGGATTTTTGAAATCCAGCCAGTTAGTCGTACCGTTACGGTGATTAAGTACGATGTCCGCCACGACTTTAACGCCGGCGGAGTGCATGGCATTTATGGCCTGCACCAGCATATCCTTGCCGCCCCACTGCGAATTCAGGTTGTACCATTCTTTCGGGTAATAGCTGCCGTCGGAAACCGGAGGGAACCAGATAAGGCCGAAGCCGGATTCCCCTACTTCGAGGGCGCTCTGCGCCAGTACGCCCCACCAGCCGTTGGGCGGGTGATACCAGTAATTGTCCGCGTACCAGTGAAAACCCTGTAGCATAACCACGGGGCTGCCTTCCACGTCTATGCGGCGCTGCGGTCGTGGATTGAAAACATCGTCGTGATATAGTCTGACGGCGCGGAACCAGTCCGCGCGGGCTTTGCTGTGCGCGGCGGCAGCTTTCGCGCTTTCCGCTTTTTTTGCCTGGGGTTCCGGAAAAAAAACCGAAATATTATTTGCCGTTGTTTTTAATTCTTCCGAGGCGGAGGTGGGGATTGTCTGCGCTGAGATCTGGAAACCTGAAACGGTCAGGAACGAAGCCGCAAGCCACAATTTGCCTGTCCCCATTGTTATTTCTCCAAATACGACATGATATTAAGTATATGTAGTATACCACTATTATGCCGAAATGCCAGTGCCCGAAGGACTGGTTTGGCATAGGTCCAAAGGCCCATGCAGCCGGTGTGATCCAGAAGCGACGGAAATTAGTTGTGCAATAAACCGCCGGAAAAATGAAACTTCCGGCGGCAGGGAGCGGGATCAGCCGTAATAGAACCATTCGTCCACAAGGAATAGTATCAGGGCCAGTTCCAGTTTTGCGTTGGAGGATTTAGCCTTTAGGGTATAGGTGACCTGTCCGGCGGAACCATATTTCCCTGTGGAAAGCAGTTTGTCCGCGGCATCTCCGTAGCGCGCAAGTATTTCGCGCGGCGTGGGATTGCCCACGCCGGCGTCCGTTGTGATCGGGTCGTTTTCGTTTTTGATTTTAACTTTTACGGCGTCTGGCGCTGAGAAAGATCTTTTGTTGGTGATAGTAAATGAAAGGCTACCGTCGCTTTCGTGGATCGCGGATGCGGTAATAGTCGCCTTGAACTTGTTGAAGCTGTCCTCCATCCTGACCGAAGAAAGATCTTTTGTCTCTGAGACGGTGGACGTGCAGGGCTCAGGCGCCGCCGGTAAATAAATTGCGGCGTTAGTGATCTTGGAATTAGTGAGCGATTCTTCCCAGGAAATATTCGCCGCGGATACAACTACTGCGGGAACCAGTAATAACGGCACGATCATGGTCAGCTTGTTAAGCGTCATGTGTTTCTCCTCAATGAAGGTTGCTTCCTGCTCAATATTCTAGATGATTAAAAGACTCGGCGCATGGTATAAAATGCCTATTCTTTTTTCGTCATTTGTTCCGCATAATTACCCGAAGGGCCTATCTAAAAAAGGTCCCGCCACCAGCCGTATATCTGCTAAAATCATATTTATGAATCTGTTGATAGAGAAATTCCTGCTGCATATAAAATCGCAGAGAAATTTTTCAAAACACACCGTAAAGGCCTATAAGTACGATATCGAGGAATTCGCGGCTTATGCCTCGGCCCACAACTCCGACGCTCCAAAGCTTTGGGACCGCATGCTCCTGCGCGGTTATATTGCCTATGTCAGTGAAAAAAAGGTCTCGCGGAACACTCTTTTGCGCAAGATCTCAGCCGTGCATTCCCTTATAACCTACCTGATCGCCGAAGGTATTATGGAAGCCGACCCTTTTGATCTTATAACCGTGCCCAAAAAGGAGAAACGTCTGCCCAAATTCCTCAGCGAGGGCGAAGTCGGTAAAATGGCGGATTACAACGGTCCGGACGCGGTTAAGCGGGATGAGGCCGGTTATAAGTTCGCTGAGCGCGATTACGCTATATTCGAACTTCTATATTCCAGCGGCCTGCGGCGCTCCGAGGCCGCCGGCTTGAACATCGGCGACGTGGATTTTTACGGAGGTTTCGTCCGGGCCATGGGGAAAGGATCCAAGGAACGCTTGGTGCCGGTGGGGGATAAGGCTTTGAAGGCTATCAGGGCTTATTTAAATACAAGGCCCAAGCCGCAAGCTCCCGCCATGCCGCTGTTTTTAAATCGGAACAAAAGCCGGCTTTCGGATCATGGTCTGGCTCTGATAATAAAGAAGCTGGCGCGCCGCGCCCGCTTTGCCAGACCTGTCAATCCGCATTCCATAAGACATTCTTTCGCCACCCATCTTTTGGACAATGGTTGTGATCTGAAATCGGTTCAGGAAATGATGGGGCATAAAAATCTTCAAACCACAGAGATTTACACGCATGTTTCTCTAGAGAGATTGAAGCAGGTGTACGATAAGACGCATCCCAGGTCGGATAAGAAACAATAAAAAGACAGGAAGCGGGTGATAGATAAGAAGAATGTAAAATGCGGAGGTCTGGATTTTGTAGTAGGGGAATCATGAAAAAAAATCATATCAGCATACTCTTTTCAGTCCTCTTTTTTTATGTTCAAGCCGAGGCCGCGGCGCCGTGCAAATTCCAGGAAAAGGTATCCGGCTCCGGCTTTAAAAACGCGCTATGGGGCTTGAGTGTTCGTGACGCGGGATCCGGCCTCTCTCTGGTTTCCTGCAATAATTCCAAAAATCTAGTCCCCGCCAGCATTTTGAAACTTTTCGTCACCGGCGCCGCCTTGGACCTGCTTGGCCCCGCAACCAGATTCAGGACGCGTGTTTACCTGGACGGTTCGGTCACGAAAGGCGTTTTGAACGGGATGGTTTATATAAGGGGCGGCGGCGATCCTTCTTTCGGCTCAAGCTTGATAAAAGGAGCTCCGGTCGCGGAGGTCGAATTTGAGAAATGGGCACAGGCGGTTAAAGCCGCGGGCGTGACGCAAATAAACGGTTCCGTGGTGGCGGACGACTCCCTTTTCGAGGGGCCATCTTTGCCTGGCTCCTGGGCCTGGGAAGATATCGGCAATTATTATGCCGCCCAGCCCACCGCCGTGGCCGTGAATGACAATCTATATAAACTTTATTTCAAACCCGGAGCCAAAGCCGGAGAGGCGGCTGAAGTTCTGCGCACCGACCCGAAGATCCCTGGTCTGCGGTTCACAAATTTGATGAAGACCGGGCCTGAAGGATCGGGAGATAACGCTTATATTTTCAATTTCCCAGACCAGTATTCCGCCACTTTGCGGGGGGCTATACCAAAGGGTCAGGCAGAGTTTGCCATAAAAGGTTCCATCCCGGACCCGGCGTTATTTACGGCGCAGGAATTTACCGATTATCTTGATGCGCATGGTGTTAAGGTGAGCGGCAAAGCTTTAAAACTCAAGGACGTCAAAGATTATGGCGCCGCCAGGTTTCTGGCCGAAACCGATGGCGCTCCTCTAAGTGACATCGTATTTGTTACCAATAAGCGTAGTTTTAACCTGTACGCGGAAATGCTGCTCCGGCATTTGGCGTTGGCGAAGGGGAAGTCCGGCACTGCGGATAACGGCATAAGCGTCTTGCGGGAATACATGGCAGGGAGCGGGGTGGATGTTTCGGAGCTGAAGCTGGCGGACGCTTCCGGTTTATCCCGCCTTAATATGGTGCAAGTGGATGATTTTACGGTTTTCCTGAGTGGAATTTCAAAAAAAAGATTTTTCGGTTCTTATCTGGCCTCGCTTGTTTACCCGTCCGACCCCGACGCTACGGGACATATCAACAAGATGGGTGTAAATACCAAGCTGGAAAAGTTCCTTAAGATAAAGTCTGGATCTTTGAACGGGGTGCGGGGTTACGCCGGCTACCTAACCACGAAGACAGGCAAACTTTTAAGTTTTACCTCCATCCTTAATAACTACACGGCGCCTGCCGCCGACATAGACCGCCTGCATGAACAGATTCTCCTGGAACTTATAGAGAAATATTAACCCGCGGTTGAGGAAAGGTAACGCCGAGTTAATGGGCTTTGGGTTCAGAATCGCGATATGCCCAGTCGGGGCGTCGACGGATTTTCTGCGCGCTCCGAGACCGGGTTTTATGGGGCAAGAGACCGGGATCTTCCGCCGGCTGTGGAACGCGCCGGCCTGCATAGCAGTCCGGCTTGAACGGTCCTCGCCGTCGCTAATGGTAGCGATGCGCTCCAGATCCCGGTCTCAAAACCCTGAATGGAGCGCGCAGAAAACCCGCCGCCGCCCCTTCGCCGCATAGCGGATGGGGCGGGCCCGTTTCGGGGGGGGGGAATCATGGGAAGGTTTCCTGCGCGGCGGAATCGCCAATCCCATGCCTGTCCCTTTTCCGTCTTAGAATTCCAAATTCGGCCTCAGGATGAACTGGAAGGAGTTGTGGCCGGCGTCCTTGTTGGAGAGGGGGCCGGAGTATTTCCTGTTAGAGGTCCAGACGAAGCCCGTGCCCAGCGAGAATACGCTGCGTTTGCCGGCGGAGAATTTCTTCTCTATAAGAAATAAATGTCTGAGGGGTTCTAATTTGTTTTGTGAAAAGTCGGCCACGTATTCAAAGCCGCTGTTGTTGAGCCAGAAACTGTTTGAGGCGCCGAAGTCGGTCCGGCTGCGCCTGAAGCCCAGGTAAAAAGAGTCGGCGATGTGCTTATTTTTGTGCGTTTTCAGGCCGCCGCGGAAACTCCAGCGCAAAGTGCGATCAGCCAGATATTGCTCGCCTTTTAGTTTGCCTTCCATCTCAAACCATTTGTCCCGGATAAGTATGTTGTTTTTTATGTGCGAATTTCCGGCGTTAATCAGGATGCCGGAGTAGCCGGTGCGCTTACCCTGCAAAGCCGTGTTTATCGAGTCAAAGGTTATTACGTTGCCGAAAAAGAGGGACAGCGCCCAAGGCTCTTCAAAACCCGCGGTAAGAGCCTCGATGGCGTTCATGTTGTCTGAAACTTTCATATGCCGGTAAAGATCCGGTTGGTGCCTGCGGACGAGCGTTCCGGAATAAGGTAGGGGGTTTATACTGGCTTCCAGCACCAGAGTGCGGGGTTTGTAGAAGTTCTTTATCAGTTCCCGGTAAATTTCGGCTTCCGGTACGGTTCCCATGTGGGGGATGGGTTTGCCGGTTAGGCTGTTGTAAAGGCCTGCGCTGGCATAATAGGGGTCCAGTTCAACTTCAACCGTGGTTTTTTTATCCTTGTTCTCCCGGGTTGAAGCCTGAATGCACGGCACCATCAACAAGCAGAGTGACAGAACCAGTATTTTTAGTGATATTTGCGAAATAACAGTCATAAACCCAGCTTTCAAGACCGCAGGATTTTTTATCCGTCCTGATTTCCCCGCCTGCAGGCAGGCTTGGGACGGAGCTTGCGCAAGTATTGTATTATAGTCTTTGATGTGCCGTTTTGCAAAATGGAAAGAGGTTGTTATAAGGGATAAAAGTGTGATGGTAACGATAAATTTTTTTGTGGCCGTTTTGTTTGCCGTTCCCTATCTTTCAGCGTATGCGGGCCATGTTGAACCCTCTTTGATTTCATCGCGCGATTTCGTGCGGCCGGGTGAGAGTTTTATAGCAGGGCTGCGGTTTAAGTTGAGAAATGGCTGGCATGTGTATTGGCGTAATCCCGGCGATGCCGGGATAGCGCCCAGTCTGGCTTGGAACCTGCCGCTTTCCTGGAAAGCCGGTCCTTTGGAATGGCCTGTTCCGCGCCGCCTGGAGTCTCCGCCGCTGACCAATTACGGTTATGATAACGAAGTCATTCTGCCGTTTAACCTTGTCGTACCCGCTGAGGCCCGGACGGGCGCGCGCGCGCGTCTTCGCGCGCAGGCAGACTGGCTGGAGTGCCGCAAGACATGCGTGCCCGGTTCGGCGGCCCTGGAACTTAACGTCGGAATAGATGATTCATCGCGGGAGAGGTCCGCTGACGCCGCGGCTCTCGCGGCTTCGTTATTAACGGTTCCCCACCCGGAAAGCGAGGGTTATATCAAGGCGGCGCGCGAAGGAACGCGCGTAATCCTGCGGGTAAAAGGCCGTCATCCGCTGGCTGAGTTTTTTCCGACGGAGGCCGGCGTTTTTGAAAATAAACGTTCTCCGGTCAGCGTTAGTCCTATAGAAACGGAGATAAGCCTGCAACAGGCTCCGGGCGTGGAAATGCCGGAGCGTGTCGAGGGCGTGCTGGTCCGTCCGGGATTTGCGCCGGTACAAGTTTCCCTGCCGGTGCGCTCCGGCGGTACGGTAATGCGTTTTCTTATGCTAGCCTTTGCCGGGGGGCTCCTGCTGAATTTAATGCCGTGCGTTTTTCCCGTGCTGACTTTTAAGGCGCTGGGCCTGCTGAACCGCAAAGGACACCATCCCGCCGAGACGCGTAAAGAGGCCCTGTATTATGCCGCGGGGGTAGTGCTCAGTTGCGAGGCCCTGGCCGCGGCGCTTCTGGTAGTGCGGCGCGCGGGAGGATCGCTTGGATGGGGCGTCCAGCTACAATCGCCATGGCTGGTCGCGGTCCTTGCGGTGTTGTTTATCGCCGCGGGCTTGAGTTTGCTCGGCGTCTTTGAGTTCGGAGCCCGCTGGATAGGCGTGGGATCCGGTATCTCCGCGCGCGAAGGCCGGATCGGGGCGTTCTTTTCGGGCGTGTTCGCGATAGTTGCCGCCGCCCCCTGTACGGCCCCTTTTATGGGGGCGGCTATTGGCTGGGCGGTTACCCGTCCCGCGGTTGAAACTCTCGCCGTATTTGGGGCGCTTGGTTTGGGCGCCGCCGCCCCATATACGTGTCTTTCTTCCTGGCCGGCATTAATAAGGCGTCTTCCGCGACCGGGTGTTTGGATGCTTTGGTTGAAAAGAATTTTATCGGTGCCGATGTTCGCGACAAGTCTTTGGCTTGTATGGGTCCTTTGGCAGCTTCTCGCGGTTCCGCCCATATCCCACGATGCCGTTTGGCGCCCCTGGTCGCCGGACGCTGTCGCGGAAGCGCGCGCCGCCGGCAAGACCGTGGTCGTGGATTTTACCGCCGCGTGGTGCCTGTCATGCCAGGTCAATGAGCGCGGCGCCCTCTCCGCGCCGGCTGTGCGTGCCGCGCTTTCCCGCCCCGGAGTTTCAGCTTTCCGCGCCGATTGGACCAGCCGGGACAAGCGCATCGCCTCGGAACTTTTGAAGTACGGACGCGACGGCGTTCCGCTTTATGTAGTGCATCCGGGAGGCGGGCCGGCGGTTCTGCTTCCCGAATTGCTGACACCGGGACTTCTGCTGGACGCCCTTGGAGCGGCGCCGAATATAGAAAGGAGAAAATAATCCATGAAAAGAACTCTGATCGTACTTGCGCTTATGTTTGCCTTGGCATTCGGGTGGGCCGAAGCCGCGACCGGCGCGGCAGCTCCGGATTTTAAGATCGCCAGGGTGCTCAACGCGCCTGTTTCCAAAGTCAACGGTCTCGCGGACCTTAAAGGTAAGGTCGTTTTCATCGAATTCTGGGCCACATGGTGCGCGCCTTGCGTGGCAAGCATTCCGCACATGAATCGTCTGCTTGAAGCGGTAAAGGGCGAGCCGGTGGTCTTTATCGCCGTGACCGATGAATCCACGGCCACAATAAATACGTTCCTGAAGACGCATGAAATGAAGTCGTGGATCGGCATTGATCAAAAAAAATCTTCTCTGAAAGCCTTCAAAGTGGTGGGACGTCCGGATGGTTATCTGATCGGCAAGGACGGAAAGCTGCTTGCCCGGATCTCTCCGGGATATTTGGAGGAGAAAGCTTTGCGCGCCGCTATCGCTGGGAGTTTTATACCTGAGCCGATAGAATGGGAGGATCCTGAAGCTTCGGAGACGCCTGTTAAGATGGGGAAAACATTTTTCGAAGCGCGGATTACTTCGGCATACGGCAAGGCGCAAATGTCAACAGGCGCCGGTTTGTTTTCTACACAGTCCACACCTTTTGCGGATAACATAGCGCGGGTTTGGGATGTGGAGGTCGCACAGGTTATGATGGACACCCAGCCGGTATCCGCCTTTAATATCACTTTGAGGACTCCGCCGGAAAGTTTAGACCAGGGCCGTGAACTGCTCAAAACCGCCATTCAGGCCGCGTTCGGAGTGCGGGTCGTGCCGGAACAACGTGAAACCGATGTTTTTGTCCTGACCTTGTCCACCGCTCCCGGCGCTCCGCTTCCGAAACCCGGAGTTTCCGGTGGTAAGTCGGGCTTAATGCGGTATGGCGGCGGACATTTGCTCGGCACCGCCGAAATGCCCCGGATCGCGAGAGCCTTGTGGATGAGTCTGGATAGACCCGTAGTGGATGAGACGGGGCTTAAGGGTGTATACGAATTCGATATGCAGTGGACTTACGGTAAGCAGTTGGAATTAGATAGTCTTCTTGCGGCGCAGGGAATGTCCCTTGTTCCGGCGCGGAGAAATATGGAGTTCTTGCGCGTAGTGCCGGCGAAGCCGTAGCAGCCGGATGCGCAAAGATACATCGTAAAGTCGGGTTGCCTGCTTATTCCTATGCCGAAGCAAAAATTTCGCAGGATTTAGACGGTGAAGCTTCCTGCAATGGCCGTCGTGCGAAGGAATAACCGGGAATTACTTGTGAATGTTTAAACACACGGATTATAAAAAGACAATTCAACAAATCGGCAATTTTCGGATTAATGAGGTGATCTTATGTGCGGTGTTATAGGTCTGCGATGTGAGAAAGACAGGAAGGATCTCGGAATGACGGCTTCCAGGCTTTTACGGATGCTTGAATACAGAGGCTATGATTCGACCGGCGCGATCATTCAGGATTCAATGGGGCATATCGTTTTAAAGAAGGACGTTGGCGCCCCTACGATAATCACGAAAAAACTGGGGATCGACAAACTTGCGGGGAAATTATTCTGCGGCCAGGTGCGCTGGGCCACGTTCGGGACGGTAAGCAGGGAGAACGCTCAGCCTCATGAGATGCGCTGTCATACGCATATTTATGGAGCGCACAATGGTAACATAACCAACTGCGATCAATTAAAGGAATGGCTCGTGAGCCGCGGGCATGATGTAAAGAGCGATAATGACGGGGAAATGCTGATCCACACGATCGAGCATTTCTTCGCCATAGAACTTAAAAAGCTTAAGAACCCAAAGGACAAGGATCAAAGATATTCCGCCCTTAAAACGGCGATACTCGCGGCCTCTAAAAAAACGATAGGTTCCTTCGCGGCCATCGTGGTCGATCCGGTCACGGAACTGATGGCCTGTATTAAGGCGGGCAGCAGCCTCTATATGGGAGAAGGGGCGCACGACGGGCAAGGCAGGTTCATTATAGCCTCGTCCGATCTTGCCAGCGTCCTTTCAATGACAAAAATGCTTTATCCCATCAAAGAAAACGAGTTCGCCCTTTATACGGCTGAAAAGGCCGATTTCTACGATCTTCAGACCGGAAAAAGGATAGGGAAGGACAGGGTCAGAAGCCATCTTAAGGTAGAGGAAACCGAACTTAAAAAGCCTTTTAAATATTTTATGGAGCAGGAGATCTTCGGTGAAATTGACGCTTCGGAAAAAGTACTGAATTATTTTACCAATAAATCGCCCTTGATAGCTTTGGCGCGGGAAATGGCGGCCGAATATCCGAAATTGACCGGGGAGATAAAGAGTTCGGTCCTTAAACTTGTTTCTATAAACGAAGCCGTTGAATTTAAAAAAGCCGCGGTTGAGTTCATGGGATCGGAAACGATAAAAAAAGTTTCAACTCTTATAACGGGTTGCCGGTTTCCGCGCAAGTCCGGCGCTTTTGAGTCCGCTCTCGCGGATTCCTTTGAGGAATTGTGCGTAGTCCTGGGGCGGCCGAAAAATGATCAGGCGATCAGGTTCGCGGATGCCCTGTTCATGCTGGCTGAGATAGAAGATCTGAAGGCGAAAGTTGACGCGTTCGTGGACAGTCTCGCCGAATGCTATAAAAACGGAGGCACTGCCTATTTTGTGGCTTGCGGGACTTCATATAACGCCGCTAAATGTGCTTCCGTCTTTTTTAATAATATCGCTAACATCAATATCACGGCCTATTTCCCCGGGGATTTCCGGTCCCAATGCCTGCGGGCCGTAAAGGACGGAGACGTTATTATAGGGATCAGCCAGAGCGGGGAGACAAAGGACCTGATAGATGTTTTCAATCAGGTGAAAGAGGCCGGGAAAAAGGTCGTCAATATCAATATCGTGAATAATGTAAATTCCACCATAGCCCTGGAAAAATCCGATATTTTTATTCCCCTGCACTGCGGCCCGGAGGTCGCTGTGCCGGCGACAAAAAGTTTCATCAATCAGCTGCTGGTGTTGTATGTTCTGGCCGTTTATCTGGGCGGGCATTTTTCCGGGAAAAAGATAAAGGCCGTTTCAAAGGCGCATCTCAAAAAATACCGGGATAATATTTATCGGATCCCCGGGCTGATAAAAACCACGCTCAAAAGCGCAAAGGGGCCTGTCAGACGGGCCGGCCTGGACCTCTTCCTCGAACCGAGCATGCATATATTGGCCACCGGGATGCAGGGGATAGCGAGGGAAGGGGCCTTGAAGGTGCGCGAAGTGGTTCTAAATCACACTGAGGGATTCGAAGCTCCCGAATTTAAGCACGGGCCCAATACTATTCTTGGCGTTAATACCATCTTCGGAATGGAAGGCGTGGGCGGACTTGTTAATAAATTTTCCGACACGATCAAGTACGCCTTGGATAAACGGTCCGGGAAGACCCTGTCTGAAGAAAGTCTTTACAATGTTTTCCATGCGGTATCTAACTACGCGTTCTTTAACCTCAAACCCAAAGGCCTTTCCAGGGACGAGTCGGAAATATTCGCCGGCATTTTCAAGGAGCATAATTTTTTTGAAAGCATGTATACGAACTATCCCCTTGTTTTCGTGACCGGACCTAATTCCAGAGACGTTAACCTGACCATTTCCCAGATCAATACGCACAAGATCCGCGGCGCGAACGTTTATGTGATCGCCGAGGAGAACAGCGCCCTGCGCGACGCCGCCGCGAAAAGCGTTCCATCCATGTATTCAAAGACTTATAGATCGGGCTATATCGTTCTTCCTAAAACGGGCGATGACCTGCTGGCTTTTTTCACAAGTTCGGTAGTGCTGCAGCTTTTGGCGCTTGATATGAGCGTAAGGAAAATGGGTTTTCTTGACAGGCTCGACATAATGGACCACGGCGTTCATCCCGATTCGCCGAAAAATGTCAGTAAATCTATAACAGTTGATTAAACCTGAAAACCCGCCTTTCAGGACTACTCGTACCTCAGCGCTTCTATGGGGTCGAGCATGGCGGCGCGAAGCGCCGGCCAGAAGCCGAAGCTTACTCCGATAATGGTGGAAAAACCGAAAGCGAATGAAATGGTTCCAAGCCCCAGCGCCGGCGGCACTTTTATAAAAAAGTAAGCCGCCCAGCCCAGGCCGAATCCCAGGCCCACGCCCAACGCCCCGCCTATCAGGCAAAGCGCGACGGCCTCTATCAGGAACTGGCTTAAAATATCCGAGTTCTTGGCGCCAAGGGCTTTGCGCAGTCCTATTTCACGGGTGCGCTCCGTAACGCTGACAAGCATAATGTTCATGATCCCTATGCCGCCCACCAGAAGCGAAATTCCCGCTATCGCATAGACTACCAGTGAAAGTTTCCCCATGCCTTCTTTGAACATTTTTATCTGGGCGTCAAAAGTTTTGACTTCAAAGTCGTCATCTTTGTCTTCGCGCAGGGAGTGCGCTCTGCGCAGGGCCAGGATTATCTGTTTACGCGTTTCCGGAGCGTCGGCGGGGGTCTGGGCGGCCACTTCAATATAATCCAGGCGGGTAGAACCGAACATGCGCTTGGATGCGGTGTTGATGGGGACATAGGCCGTAGGTCTGCCTCCAAAGATCTGCTGCGCTTTTTCGTCCTCCGTGACCCCGACCACCGTGAAGGTGATGTCCTTAAGGCGTATTTCATTGCTGACCGCCGGTTCCGAGCCGTACATTTTTTTAGCCAGAGTCTGATTTATAACCGCTACGCGCGCGCGGCTCAGGTTCTCGGCAGGGGTGAAGAAGCGGCCTTCCACGCTGCGGTTGTTAAAAAACTTTTTATTGGATTTCTGGGTTTCGAGAGTGAAGCCTTCGCTGCTTTGGATATTGGCGTCCACGTGCTTATTGCCTACCGAGGCCTGGGCGCTGCCCTGCACTATGGGCGTTATCTTTTCCGCCAGCGGCACGCCGGACCTTATCGCTTCCACGTCTCCGTGTGTAAGGCGCCGGCTTGCCTTAAGATGTTCCTGACGCGGCATGACATAGACTTTTTTGGCGTCATCCTCTGTGCTGTTGCTTAACAGGCTTTTCATAAAGCCTTCGCTTATGGTCATAAGCGCTATGATGGAGCCTACGCCTATAAAGATGCCCAGTATGGTTAGGGCGCTGCGCATCTTGTGGTTCCAGATGGCCTTGAAGGCCACTCTAAGCTGTTCTAATATCTCCGACGGAGTAAATCCGAGCCTGGCATCGGGTAGAGCGGTTGAACGCCTGCCGGGCTTGCCGGGAGGCGGGGTGAAACAGGGCGCCGGGACGCGGATCTCGTCGGAAACTATCTCTCCGTCTTTCAGGCGCACCACGCGGCGGGTCTGCGCGCAGACCTCTTCGTCATGGGTGACTATCACCACGGTAAGACCGCGGTCATTAAGATCTTTTATTACCCGCATTACTTCCTGGCGGCTTTTGGCGTCCAGGTTCCCTGTTGGTTCGTCGGCCAGCAGCACAAGAGGATCGTTTACGAGCGCGCGGGCCACAGCCACGCGCTGGCACTGCCCGCCGGAAAGCTCGTTGGACTTGTGATTCACCCGGTCGTCCAGTCCCACAAGCCGCAGGCACTCCAGGGCTTTTCGCGAATCTGTGCCGAGGCCGCTGTAAACCATGGGCAAAAGAACATTATCTTTTGCCGTCGTTCTTTTAAGCAGATGGAAAGACTGGAAGATGAAGCCTACCATCCGGCTGCGGATGGCGGCCAGCCGGCCTTCGCTGAGGCTGGCCGTAGGGTGTCCGGCGAAATAATATTCCCCGGAATCCAGCCGGTCCAGGAACCCCATTATGTGCATTAAAGTCGATTTGCCCGATCCTGATGGGCCGACCAGAGACACCAGTTCTCCGGCTTTTATCTTGAGGGAAACTTCTTTAAGCGCTTCAACCTTAAATGAACCGGTAATATAGGTTTTGGAAACTTTGCGTATGTCTATTAATGTTTCCATGTTAATTTGCGTTTATCTCCATATTGGAGCGCTCTTTGGCTATTCCGGTTGAGTAGTAAACCGTATCGTTCTCGCTGACGCCCGATAGAAGTTCTATGGTCTTGTCGTTCGTGGCACCGACTTCCACTTTTTTAGAGATCGTTTTCTCACCTTTTGCGTCCTTAATAGTGACAAAAGCGTCCCCGTCTTTGTAAGAGATGGCTTTTTTCGGCAGGTTGAGGGCTTTTGACTTTATGTCGGTGATTATGCGCACGTCGGTAGTCATGCCGGACCGCAGGACCGGGATCTGCCTTGAGGGCAGGATTTTGACCTCGTATACCGTCACCCCTTCCTTGAGGGTGGACTCCCTTGCGATGGAAAGCACGTTGCCTTCGTATTTATCTTTTGGAAAAGAATCGAGATAGAACTCGGCCTTTTGGCTCTCTTTTACGCTGCCGATGTCGGTTTCGTCCACGTAGGTCTTTATAATAAGGCGGTCCGAGAGGATCGCTATTTCCTTGCCCGCATTGACGGATTGGCCGGCTTCCACGGCGCGTTTGACGATCATGCCTTCGATGGGGGAAACTACGGGCGTAAGATTATAGGCTTCTTCCACCATTTTCTTTTCTTCAGGAGTGGAGTCTTTCATCTTGAGGGAATCCAGCAGGGCGGTGCGTTCGCTTGAACTTATCCAGGCCAGGATCTGGCCTTTTTTCATAATGTCGCCTTCGCGGAACAGCACTTCTTCGGCCCGGCCGTTTACGGAGGGGGTTACTAATACCCGGTTCTCCGGTTCGACTACGCCTATGGCCTGGGTCTTTATGATGAAAAGGCCTTTTGAGACCCGGACCGGGGAAAGGTCGGCCATCTTTTTCAGCTCATTCTTGGCCTTTACTCTTTTGATGCCGGCGCAACTGCCGCCGATAAGGATGAGGACGATTATGCCGAATATGAATTTCTTTGTTCTAAAAAAACTTTTTTTCATTTAAGGCTCCTAACCTATTCTCCCAGTGAATTTATGAAAGCCGCGTGGGCGATGCTTAGGTCCCGTTTGGCGGATAAAAGCTGGTTTTCGGCGCTGATGAGCTGGTCTTCGACATTGCGCCACTCAAAATAAGAGGCCTGGCCGGACAGGTATTGCTTGCGCAGCATCCACGATCTGGCGTTGGCCGCCTCAAGCGAGATCCTGACCACGTCCATGTAAGACCAGGCCTGGCGCCAGGCAAGAAACGCGTCCTCGGAGTTAAGAAATACTTCATCCCGGCTGTTTTTCAGCGAGGCTTCGGCGCGGGCTTTGTCGGCTTTCGAAGACGCCAGGTCGGCCGAAAGTTTGCCGCTGGTGAAAAGAGGCAATGAAAGGCTGGCGCCAGCGGACCAGCTCTTGGCTTTATCGGGCCAATCGGAGCCGGACCAGCTGTACTTGCCGTTGATGCCGGCCTCCGGCAGGAATCCGCTGACGGAACGGTCTACGGCGGCCCTGGCGGAGTCCAGCGAGGCGCGGGTGGAACGGAGCGAAGGGTGAAGTTCAAGGATTTTTGAGAAAGAGTCAAAGTCTTCGGGGGGGGCGGGGGGCTCAGCCAAAGCCTCCACCATGGTTCTTTCCGCAGGTGAACGGACCAGAAGGCGGTTTAATCTGCGTTCCAGAAGGCGCAGGTTCTTTTTGTAGTCCTCGTGCTGCCACTTTGAAGTAGTATGTGCGGACTGGGTTTCCAGGAGGGCCGCTTTGTTTTCGCGGCCGGCCTCATATTTTATGCGGATTATCTCAACGTTTTCGGCGCGGCGTTTTATTATTTCGCCTGAAAGTTTTAGGATCTCCCGCGCTTTTATGAGGTCGGAGAAAACGGTTTTGAGGTCAAGGAGCAGATTGGCCCTGATCCGGTCGTAGTCGGCCTCGGCTTTGCGGTAAGCGGCTCTGGCGGAGCGTATGGCGGCCGGCAGGGCCGGGGAAAAAAGAGGCTGGGCGGCGGAAAAACCGTATGAATAAGATTCCTCTGAGGGTGCCGGTTCGCTGCCCAGCCGGTTATAGGCGGCGTTAGCCGATACCTGGGGGAAAAGGCCTGATTTATTATACGCGATCCGGCTTCTGGCCGCGTCCATGGAACGGGCGGCGGCTAAGGCCTGCGGATTATTCCGGAGCATCAGTTTTGACGCCTCATCGAAGGAGAGCGGGGGTTGTTCCTGTGCCGATACCGCGGATGAAACGGCCAGGATAACGAAAATGAAAAGGAAAAAAGATTTTATGGCGGTATTGCGCAATGTTCTCTCCATAAATACCAATTATCGGGGAATAATATAGTTTAGCCTGAAACGGACAGCGCGATAAGTGTCTTAAGGCCCAGAAACTTTTAGGAAAAAGGGCAGAAAATTATGGGCATCTAGGGCAAAAAACTTGTACGACTCTCACCCCATTTGGGGCTGCCTTTGTTGAGTTTGTGAAATAATATATAGGTTATTGCCCAAGTATCCGCAACTGTGATATTATGTACACAGATTGACTTTCAGCGGCTGTTCCCTGAATGGAGGCCAAAAATGTTAAAGGTAGGTTTGATCGGCGCTGGCTTTATAGGCAATTTGCACGCTAACGACTGGCAGGCGGTTAAGGGCGCGAAACTTGTAACTGTCGCTGATATTAGTCATGACAAGGCCAAAAGACTGGCCGGCAAATTTAATTTACGTTGGACCGATAACGGGGAAGCTGTTGTCGGTGATGATGAAATTGATATCGTGGATGTTTGTTTGCCGACCATGCTTCATAAGGAATATGTCCTGAAAGCGGCAAAGAATAAAAAACATGTATTCTGCGAAAAACCCATCGCCAGAAATTTAGCCGACGCCGGGAGCATGGTTCAGGCCTGCAAAAAAGCGAATGTGAAATTAATGATCGGACATGTGGTCAGATTTTTCCATGAATTTGTCAAAATCAAAGAGCAGATCGAGGGCGGCGCTGTCGGCAGGGTTGGCGTGGTCAGGACATCGCGCTGCGTAGGTTTTCCTCGGTTTTCTCCGGAGAGTACGGCCTGGTATTCCGACTTTGATAAAAGCGGCGGCGTAGCGCTGGATCTGATCGCGCATGACTTTGACTGGCTGAGATGGTGCTTTGGCGAGGTGGAAAGGGTGTACGGCCGCGGGCTGGCTCATAAGCTTAAAGACCACATTGATTATGCGCTTGTAACTTTGCGTTTTAAAAACGGAGTTATTGCGCACACCGAGGGTTCCTGGGCTGAACCGGGGGGATTCAAGACCGCGGTGGAAATAGCCGGAGACAAAGGCCTGATTGATTTTAAGAGTGACGAGGCAAAACCGATACATGCATGGATGAAGCGGGCTGAGGGCGGTAATTCCGCTCCGGAAACGGCGGCCCCGATTCTTACAAGCCCCTACACGCTGGAGCTGCAGGAATTTGTAAACAGCATTGTTGAAAACAGGGCGCCCAGTCCTTCGCCTGAAGATTCTATAAAAAGCTTAAAAGTGGCATTGGCCGCGCTGGAATCTATTAAGACCGGTGAGGTGATAACACTATGATTAAAATCGGAATACTTAGTTTTGCGCACATGCATGTGTGGAGCTATGCGACGTGTTTAAAGAAACTGGGCGCGCAAATTACGGGAGTGTACGATGATGATAAAATGCGCGGCAAAAAAGGAGCCGGGCAGTTCGAGGCTAAATATTTTGCCGACTATAAAAAACTTTTATCAACGGACATTCAGGCCGTGGTGGTAGGCTCGGAAAATAGCCGTCATAAAGAACTTACCGTGGCCGCCGCCCGGGCCGGCAAGCATGTTCTGTGTGAAAAACCCATGGCCACCAGTATTGAAGACGCCCGGGAGATGATACGCGCATGCGAAGAGAATAATGTCAAATTGCAGATCGCATTTCCCTGCCGGTATTCTCCGGCGGCGCGCTGCGTAAAGCAAATGCTGGCGGATAATAAGCTCGGTAAAATTCTGGCTATCAAAGGGACAAACCACGGCAGGATGCCCGGAGGCTGGTTTGTTGAAAAAGGGAAATCCGGAGGCGGCGCGGTGATCGACCACACAGTGCATGTGACGGACTTGATGCGCTGGATGCTGGGCAAAGAGGTAAAAAGGGTGTACGCTGAAATAGATACAAGGTTTCATAAACTAAAAATAGACGATTGCGCGATGATAACCATGGATTTCGACGGCGGGATTTTCGCCACATTGGATCCTTCCTGGTCGCGGCCGAACAAATCCTATCCCTTCTGGGGGGATGTCACCATGAAGTTTATCGGTACGAACGGAACTCTTGATCTGGACCTGTTCAACCAGAAAACAACGCTCTATAACGAGGAGCAGTTGAAAGCCGCCTGGACATACTGGGGAGATAATATCGATTTCGGTTTGGTGAAAAGTTTTCTGGACAGCATTACCGATAATACGCCGTCGCCGGTGTCCGGGTATGACGGATTAAAAGCGCTGGAAGTGGCTGTAGCGGCGTACAGATCCGCGAAAATAAAAAAACCTGTGGAGGTGCCGTTTAAATGAACCTGGTCCCAATTGATTGGATAGTAATTGTAGGATATCTGGCATTCTGTCTGTGGGTCGGCTATCGGTTCTCCAATAGGGCATCCAAGGACATGGAATCCTATTTCCTTTCCGGCCGCGACCTTCCCTGGTGGATACTCGGCACCTCCATGGTGGCCACCACATTCGCTTCGGACACCCCGCTCGCCATTACGGAATTTATAAGAGACGGAGGCATATGGAAGAATTGGTTCTGGTGGTCTCTGGCTATGGGGTCGGGACTTTCCATTTTTCTGTTCGCGCCGTTATGGCGGAGAGTGGGGGTGCTTACCGATAATGAATTGATCGAAGTACGATATGAAGGCAAATCAGCCGCGTTCCTGCGCTGTTTTAAGGCCCTTTACTTTTCCATACTTTATAATGTGATAGTGATGGGTTGGGTTATAAAAGGAATGGTAACTGTGATCTCAATTACGCTAGGGGTGCCTGAGATTCCGACCATCATAGTGTGCCTTATTGTCACCCTTTTTTATACGATCACATCGGGACTATGGGGTGTTGTGATCACCGATGTTTTACAGTTCGGCGTAGCGATGGCGGGTTCCATCTTTATGGCTGTTTTCGCGGTGTCGTCGCTTGGCGGCATGTCCGCGCTTTTGGGCAAGCTCTCTCAAATGCCGGGATTCCATCCGGGAACATTGAGTTTTCTGCCCCCCGTAGATTTAAGTTCCATAAAGACGCCTTTCTCAACGGTGATGATCTATGCCTTGGTTATATGGTGGTCCAGCAACGGCTCGGATGGTGGAGGCTATATAATCCAAAGGATGATGGCCGCGAAAAATGAAAAACATGCCACAGTCGGTACTCTTTGGTTTGCCGTATGGCATTACGCTTTGCGGGTATGGCCGTGGATCGTGGTCGGTATGGTTTCCATGGTAATGTTCCCCGATCTTTCGGCTCATGAATTCAAGGATAAGGCCGGATATCCAATGGTGATGCGGGCTGTTCTTCCCGCGGGACTTATGGGCATTATGGTGGCCTATTTCCTTGGCGCATTCATGTCAACAATAGACACTCACACGAACTGGGGGGCTTCGTACATTATAAATGATATCTATAAACGGTTTATCAAGCCGCAAGCCTCTGACAGCCATTACGTATTAGTGTCCCGGATTGCAAGCGTTAGTATTATGGCCATTGCCGGGTACGTGGCATTTACATGGATAGATTCCATTTCGGAAACCTGGCAGTTTGTGTATCTTATGGGGTCCGGAATCGGTTTGGTGCTTATTTCCCGCTGGTTCTGGTGGCGCGTGAACGCTTACTCGGAGATAGCGGCTCTGACATCCTCCCTTCTTTTGACAGTGGGTTGGGTTGTTCTGGCGAAGCTGCTGCCGGATGTTCAATTCCTTGGCTATCCGCTTGGTCTGGTGCCGTTGCATGTGAAGGTTCTCGTAGTGGTTCCGGCTTCAATAATAGTATGGCTTACGGTGACCTTTATTACCAAGCCGGTGTCAAAAGAAAAATTGGCGATTTTCTACGAGAGGGCCCGTCCAGGAGGTTGGTGGAGCCCTGTGATCGGAGATAAACATTACGATGGCGAGGTCCTCTGCTTTAATTTCTTCGTGAAGTGGCTGGCGGCCCTTTTTATCATATTCGGGATATTATTCGGGCTCGGGCATATGATCTTTTTGCGATGGGCATGGGGATTTGGACTTCTGGCATTGGCGGCAGCCGGATGCTGGATACTTTACAAACTTGATATTTTGAACCTTGAAGACGCTTAGGGGTATTTTCCGCGTTAAATGTTCCCTGGGTTGATATGCCGGTTGAGTCTCGGTCGTGTGTTTTTTTGAAATAGGAGCCAAAATGCTTAAAGTGGGTATGATAGGCGCGGGATGCATAGGAAGCCTGCACAGCGCTAACTGGCAGGCTGTTAAAGGCGTCAAACTTGCAACCATAGCGGACATCAATTCCGATAAAGCAAGAACCCTGGCAGGAAAGCTGGGTTTGCGCTGGACGGATGATGTGAACTCCGTTTTCCGGGACAAGAGCATTGATATCGTGGATATCTGCCTGCCTACCGTTTTTCATAAAGAATATGTTCTGAAGGCGGCGAAGAATAAAAAGCATGTCTTTTGTGAAAAGCCCATCGCCAGAAATATGGCCGATGCTCGAGCCATGGTTGATGCATGTAAAAAAGCGGATATTAAATTCATGGTCGGACATGTCGTCAGATTCTTTCGGGAATTTATCAAAATCAAAGAGCAGATTGAAAGCGGAGCTGTCGGCAAAGTCGGTGTGGTCCGGACATCCCGCTGCGTAGGATTTCCGAGATTTTCTCCGGAGAGTACGGCTTGGTATTCAGATTTTGAGAAAAGCGGCGGCGTGGTGCTGGATCTGCTTGCGCATGACTTTGACTGGCTGAGATGGTGCTTTGGCGAAGTTGAAAGAGTGTATGGCCGGGGTCTGGCGCATAAGGCGCTAAAAGAACATATTGACTATGCCCTTGTGACTTTACGGTTCAAAAGCGGCGTTATCGCCCATGCCGAAGGTTCCTGGGCGGAACCCGGGGGCCTTAAGACCGCGGTAGAGGTCGCCGGAGACAAAGGGCTGATCGATTTTAAGAGTGACGGCGCAAAACCGATACATGTATCGATAAAACAGATAGGATCCGAAAGTGCTGCGGTGGAAACGCCGGCCGCAGCGCTTACAAGCCACTTCACGCTGGAACTGCAGGAGTTTGCAGACAGCATCATTGAAAACAGGCTGCCCACTCCTTCGCCTGAAGATTCCATGAAGAGCTTGCAAGTGGCATTGGCCGCGCTGGAATCCGTTAAAACCGGTAAGGTTGTCAGACTGCGTTAATTAACCGGCCTTACATCAACAATAACCGGCAGATGATCCGAAGCGTCTGAAGACATCGTGGAATATGAAATTGCTTTCAGGTCGGGAGAAAGCCAGATAAAGTCTATTCGGTGCTTGCCGAATGTATTGCCTTCGTTTTTCGGGCTGACCTGCTGATAACCGTCATTGAGGAATTCATGCAACTTTGAGAACTCAGGCGATTCAATCCTGGCGTTGAAGTCCCCCGCGATAATAACGCCTTTATACATCCCTTTTAAGCTGTCTATAATGGCATTAACCTGCTGTTCCCTGTCGGACGTAGACAAACCAAGATGAGTAACGATGAAGGCCAGATCAAAGCCGTTATTTAATCTGATGGTGGTTTTCAGCGCGCCGCGGGGCTCCAGTTTGCCGGGCAGGGCGATGTTCCGGTCGGAAATAATAGGGTAGCGGCTTACGACCGCGTTACCATAGCCGAACGGCGCAACTCCAAGATTAGCGCCAAAGGCAAAATTGTACCCGAGCTTTGAGGCAATTTGTTTGACCTGATGCCGGAAATTACTGCGAAAAAAATAGCGATCCACCTCTTGCAGTCCGACTATGTCCGCGTCTGAACGGCGAATAACATCGGCAATGCGTTCAATTGAGATTTTCCCATCCATGCCTTTACAATGGTGAATATTGTAAGTCATCACTTTAAGCGGGGAAACGGCGGCTGATTCTGAATTGCCGGCAGCCGGCATATTTTGTGCCGGTTGCCGCCTCTTCGGAGCTAAAAGTCCTTCACGGATCTTTGGCGATTTTAGCTCAAGAATCTTGTCGGCATTGGACGAGACTGTCGCGCGCGCATTACCGGCGTTGTTTGAGTTTAGGTCAATGGTTCCACCGGCTTTTATGCCGGGTGAGGCCAAAAAGAGCAAAACAACCGCAGAAGAGCTCAGCTTCAATAGTAATTGAATCATCGTTTAATTCTCCCGGTTCGTATCGCCAAAAATTATTCAAACAGAAAAAATGAGATTACCTAAGGCTCCTATACTGCTAAAAATTGCAATCGCAAGTAGGAGGCGGCAACAGGCTACTTCACTAAAAAAGCTTTCAGCTTTTCTATCTCCTGAAGGTACTCGGGGCTCTTTAGAAGCTGTGTGTGGAATTCATCGCCAAAACGCTTTCCGGCCGCGATGTCAGTAGGATAGTGTACCCCGCCAATTACCCTGTCCATAGCTATTCCGTCGGCCACTTGAATAAATTCGTCCTTACGCTCTGGAATGATATCGCCCAGCACTCCGGAATACATTCTTGAGAAGGACGAGTGGCCGCTGGGGTAAGAATAGCCTTTGCTGGTCTTTATACAGGGTTTAGAATCAGGGTAAGAGTTATAAGGCCTTGTCCGCTGATATCTGTTTTTCATCGCGGTGGTGGCCGCTTCCATGTCGGAAGTAATCCGCCTAAAGAACGCTTTTACTTCAGCCGGCATGGGTGAGGGAAAAGGATTTTTTTCCCCCCATAAAGTAGCATAGGTCGCGTCCGCGGTGACAGAAGCCTTGGCGCAATCAGTCTCTGTCCGCTTTTTCTGCCAGTCCAGCACAGTGGCTATATCCGCCTGTTGTTCACTGGAATCCATAGCCGGAGGGGCGGGGAAGCTTGCGGATTTAAATAGTTCCGGGCTTACATAAAATACTTTTGGAGCTACGTGTTCCCCGGTGAGGGTTGACGTGGAGATAGGCCGGGGGGCGCAGGAGCCAAGAGTAATCGCCAAAACAAACAACGCCAAGTGTCTTTTCGTTAGAGTCATAAGATAATTATATGAAATTATTTCTCAAAGTGGCGCTGATCTGAATTCTAATTCCAGCTATTATCCGCCTTTTTTATGGAGGCAGCCAAAATCATAATGTGTCGTCCTATTGGCGGTGTGAATGGAGGTGGGGAAATCAGCCCAGGATCGGTTTCAGGAAACCTTTATGCTTGCGGATGAGCAGGCGGGCTTTTTTTATGTCAATTCCGCGGCGTGCCATTACAATGGCCGTTTTTACGTCATTACCGGTGTTGTCCAGCAGCCGCCGCGCCTCTTCCTGCGGCACTCCGCCCAGGGTGGAGGTTATGCGCTCCGCCCGCAAGGCCAGCTTTTGTGATGTGGTCTTAACATCCACCATCCAGTTGCGGTACACCTTCCCGCTGATGATCATGGCTGAAGTGGTTGCCATGTTGAGCGCCAGTTTGGTGGCGGTGCCCGACTTCATACGCGTGGAGCCGGAGATCGGTTCCGGGCCTACGTCCAGCGCCACGGTGATATCCGCCTCCGGAGTGCGTTCTTTGGGATTGCAGGTTATCAGTACGGTGCGGGCTCCGGCTTTTTTGCCGGCGGCAAGGCCGCCTTTTACATAAGGAGTGACGCCGCTGGCCGCGATGCCGATAACTGCGTCGCCTTTTTTTATCAGTTTTTTTATTTCCTTAAAGCCGTTCTCAAAAATGTCCTCGGCGCCTTCTTTTGAGTGAAAAACGGCCATTTGTCCGCCCGCCATCAGCGCCTGGAACCGTTCCGGCTCCACACCGTAGGTGGGGGGGAGTTCGGCGGCCTCCAGCACTCCCAGCCGTCCGCTGGTTCCGGCGCCTATGAAAAATACGCTGCCGCCGGCCAGATAGACCTTTGAGATAAGGCGTGCCGCTTTTTCTACGCGGGGGATGGATTTCCCGACCGCGCGGTGCACCAGACTGTCCTCGTAATTAAGTTTTTCCAGCACGCGCCGCAAGGGAATGCGATCGAAGTCCCGGGTGCGGGGATTGTTCTGTTCGGTAGGGAGGCGCGAATATTTTTTAAATTTTTCATTCATACGATGTCTCCTCCGATGCGTCCCCGGTAATTTTTGGTCCGCCCTCCTCCGCCGGGGTGGGAGCGTCCGTCTGACCCGCCGTGGAAATGTGTACAACAGCGGGGAGCCGGGGATTTTTGAACCAGTCAAAGATCTTGCGAATATTGTATTTTGTCACCAGTTCCCCGGCGCCGAAGCCGGCCGCCTCTACCATGGTGGTGATGTTTTCTCTGCCGCAGGCCTGCTTGGCTATATCGTTCAAAAGCTGGAGCTCTTTGTATTGTTTGGCGTGGTTGGCTCCGGTAACCAGCAGCAGTGGTCTTTTACCGTAAGCGCGAAGCGGGTTTACCGACAGGACGTCATTAACGTTGAGGACGGGGGAAAAAGCGGCGGTCATGGAGATTTCCGGGTGGATGGCGGCGGCTTTGATGGCCAGATTCGCTCCCAAGATCGAGCCGGCCAGGATTATGTTTTCGTCCGTGACGCTGTTTGTGGACAGGTACGTCAGCGCCGCTTCCACATCGCGTATCATTTTATTGAACTCATTATTTGGGCCGCTGGTTTCGAAAGTTTTATAAGAGGTTGTTGAGCCGGAGGGAGTGAGGAAACTGTTCCCGTGTCCTCTAAGGTCCATTGCGATGTAGCCGTAACCATAGCGCTTGAGGTAGTCGAACCAGAGCTTCCATTCGTTCAGGTCGTTCTTTTGGCTGTGGATGAGGACAAGCGTCGGGGCGCTTTCCGCGGCCCGTAGATAGCGGGCATTCAGGTTCCAGCTGTCGTCCGTGGTTAGAGTTATGCGCTCTTCCACCCGCGGTCCGTCCGAGGGCTGGGCGGCAAGCGTCGCCGTGAGGAATAACGCCGGAATAAAAAAAAGTCGTTTAACTTCCATTAAATTACAAACTCCCGGTTATTCCACCAGTTCTTCTGGTTTGAACCATATCTTAACCTCCCGGTCGGCCTCCATGGCGTTTCCGGAAGCGTGCACGACATTCTCATAATAGCCCGCCTTGCTGTTTATCCGGCCAAAAGCGTTGCGGATGGTTCCCGGGGCGGCGTCCTCCGGACTGGTGGCTCCCACTACGGCGCGTACTCCCTTTATGGCGTTCTCGCCTCTGTAAACCATGGCCAGAACGCGGCGGTTGGAGACGTCGTGATAATCACCCATTATGAATTTTATGAGATTGGGGAAGAATGGCTGACCCTTAAGGAGTGCGTAATGCTCGTGCGCGAGTTTCTCGGTAACCGAAACGACCTTGGCTCCGATAAGTTCAAAACCCGCGTTCTCCAGGCGGTCTATGGCAAGTCCGGCAAGCCGTCGTTTCATGCCGTCCGGCTTTATAACTACAAGGGTTTTTTCTATTGGCATCGTGGCTCCTTGGAACAGGATGACGCTTGTAAAGGCTTACGTATGCGACAATTGGGATGACTGGGCAGTGCGATGGAACCGCAGCTATGCTGTTGAAATCGAAAGGAAAGATAGCGGCCGGTTCAATCGGCGCCGGATTCCCGCGCTGCCCCAGCTGTCATGCTAATCGGTATTCTACTCTTTTAATAAGCAAGTTGAAAACCCGTAAAAAAATTCTATTAAATTAATCCCAATAATGCCATGCGCCGGACTTGTGTTATCTCGTGTGAATCTTGTAAAATCATCCATGTCACTTTCGGGAAGCGGTTACGGTTTAGGTCTTAAATATAAGCGTCGTGCGGGTCAGGGCATGGGAGAATTATGTCTAAAGTAATGGTGGTTGACGACGAGAAAGATGTGGTGTATTTGATAAAGGTGCTGATGGAACGCGAGCAGTTGGAAGTAATGGAAGCTTATAACGGGCTAGAAGCCTATAACAAGTTGACAGGTCCCGCGGAAGGCAGGATTATTCCGGACGCCATCATCCTGGACATTATGATGCCGGAGATGGATGGTTACACCTTCCAGTCCAAACTTCAGGAAATAGATTACCTTAGTAAGATCCCCATCATTATTCTGACCGCCAAAGGCCAGATGAAAGACCTTTTCGAGTTGTCCTCCAATATCTTCGCTTTCGTGGAAAAACCGTTCGAGCCCAAGAACCTGGTCAAGATCGTGAAGGACGCGCTGGCGTCAAAGAAATGAGCCAAAATTCACTAACCGAAATCATAAGCAATAATTACGCCAAGATCAAAAATCTCAGGGATAACGGTATCGACCCGTTCCCGCACCGCTTCGCTGTAACCCATAAAATAGCCGAGGCGCGCAAGTTTCCCGCCGAAACGCCTGTGGTATGCGCCGGACGCCTTATGCTCATGCGCGTTATGGGCAAGGCCACCTTCGCTCATATCAAGGATGGTACCGGCAAGATCCAGATCTATGTCAAAAAGGACGCCGTGGGTGAAGCGGCCTATGAGATTTTCAAGAAAAACAATAACGTGGGCGATTTCCTGGGCGTGGAGGGGAAGCTTTTTCTCACGCATACCAACGAACTTACCATAAATGTTGAGAAGATCACTATTCTGTCCAAGGCCGTGCGCCCGCTTCCTGAAAAATGGCATGGCCTGACCGACCCTGAAACGCGCTATCGTGAGCGCTATCTGGACCTTATCTCCAACGAAGATGTCCGGAACATCTTTATCAAGAGGGCACAGATAATTTCCACAATCCGGCGCGTGTTGGACGGAGACGGCTACCTGGAAGTGGAAACCCCCGTGCTGCTCGCCCAGGCCGGAGGCGCTTCGGCCCGGCCGTTCATAACATTTCATAATATGTACAAGAGCGAGCTTTACATGCGCATCGCCACCGAGTTGCCGCTTAAAAAACTGGTCATCGGCGGCTACGACGGTGTTTATGAGATAGGTCGGATATTCCGCAATGAGGGGATAGACACGCGTCACAACCCGGAATTCACCACGCTTGAAGCGTACAGGGCCTACACCGACTATAACGGCATGGCTCAACTGGTGGAACAGATCTTTTTAAACTGCGCCGAGCTGATGGGCGTTGAAACCATAGATTATAACGGGATGAAAATAAATATTAAACCCCCGTTCACCCGGGTGTCGCTGCCGGAAGCCTGGAAAGCCAAGACCGGATCGGACATCCATGAGATCCTGTCGGGCAAGGCCTTCAACCGTACCGGTCTGTGCAGCCTTGCCGCCAGGCTTCATATCGAGCATGGCGAAGACACGCCTTCCGCAAAGATCTTTGAGCGCATTTTCGACGAGCATATCCAGGCCGGCCTGGAACAGCCCACGTTCGTCATGGATTACCCGACCGCCATCACGCCGCTGGCCAAGTGCAAGGCGGGTGACGAATCCATAGTGGAACGCTTTGAATTCTTCGCCGGCCATGAGGAAGTGGCCAACGCCTATACCGAGCTCAATGACCCTGAGGACCAGAAGGGGCGCCTGCTGGAGCAGCTCCGCCAGCGCGACGAGGAAAAAAACTCCGAGGCCGATATCCTTGATGAGAGTTTTATAGAGGCCATGGAATACGGCATGCCGCCTATGGGCGGTATAGGGATAGGAATAGACCGCCTGACCATGCTGTTTTCCGGCAAACCTTCCATCCGGGAAGTCATACTTTTCCCTCTCCTAAAGCCTACCGCTCCGCAGCAGTAGCCTAGTTGTTGCGTGTTAGCGTTGCGGTGTTAAGGCATTAAATAACTTAGCACAGCGCTCTTATGTCCGTCGAATTTTTTATAGCCTACCGATATTTAAAAGCCAAGAGAAAAGGCCTTTTCTCCATGGTCACTACCGTTATCGGTATAGCCGGGGTGGCTTTGGGAGTAGCCGCCCTTATCGTGACGCTGTCCATTATGAACGGTTTCCAGTCCGATATAAGGAAAAAGATCATAGACGCCCAGGCCCACGTCAATGTTTACGGTCCCGTCCGGGCGGAAGATCTACCCGCCTTCAAGGCACGTCTTGAGCGCTCTCCGCACCTTGCCGCCTACTCTCCTTTCGTTATGGGGCAGGGTATTCTCACGTTTGACGGTAGATCGACCGGTATCGTATTGAAAGGGCTGGACCCGGAAAAAGAATTTAAAACCAACAACCTTAAAAGCGCACTGATAGGGGGATCATGGGACGCCGTAAACTCCGTTCCGGCGCCCGGACAGCCGCCGGCCATTTTGCTAGGAGAGGAACTGGCAAAGAGCCTGGGTGTCTGGACGGGGGATGACGTTATTCTGATTTCTCCTAAAGGCGCCTCCGCGGTCATGGGAATAATGCCCAAGATGAAGAAATTTAAGGTGGCGGGGCTTATCCGCACCGGCTATTTTGAATTCGACAATACCATGTCCTATTGCGGGCTTCAGGCCGCTTCGGATTTTTTCGGTCTGGCCGGCGGGGTGAACGGCGCGGGTATAAAGCTGGATGATATAAACCGTGCGGGGGAGAGCGCCGGATTCCTGAAAAAAGAACTGGGCTTTGCTTACTCGGTTAAGACTTACGCGGATATGAACCGCACACTTTTTGCGGCGTTGAAATTGGAAAAGTTCGTCATGTCGCTGGTGCTGGCCCTTATTATCCTGGTGGCCACGTTCAACATCGCCTCCAATCTCCTGATGATGAGCGTGGAGAAGCTTCGCGACATAGGCGTTCTGCGTTCTATGGGGGCGGGGCCGGGTTTGGTTCGCAGGATCTTTTTCTGGGAGGGCAACCTTATAGCTTTGAGCGGTATTACGCTGGGAGTGCTGCTTGGCGCCGGTATTTCTTTATTCATTTCCGTTTACCCGGTGCTGGAACTGCCCTCGGACATCTATTACATCTCTAAGGTGCCGGTGGAATTGAGATTACGGGACTTGTTCGGCACGGTGGCGGTGACCTATTTTCTGTGTATGCTGAGCACTATTTACCCAGCCCTGCGCGCCTCAAAAATAAGCCCCGTGGACGCCATACGCTATGGATAAGATTATAAAGGGCGAGGGCCAGATCGTGAAAGTAGAGGACTTGAGCAAGACGTACACGCAGGGCCATGAGCAGATCCTGGTGCTGGAAAATGTTAATTTTGAAATAAAAGCCGGTGAATTTGTCGCCATGCTTGGTCCGTCCGGATCCGGTAAATCCACTTTTTTAAATCTCATCGGTCTCCTGGACGATTGCTATAGCGGGGCCATAACGCTTTTCGGATTCCCGCTGGAAACCCTGAGCGAGACTAAAAAAGCGGAGCTCCGGCGCAAGCACGTCGGTTTCGTGTTCCAGTTCGACTCTCTGCTGCCGGAATTTACGGTGTTGGAGAATGTGGATATGCCCGCCAGGATCATAGGCAAAGGCGATCCGGGAGCTGCGCTTGCGCTTTTAAGGCGTTTCGGCCTGGAAGCTATAGCGCAGAAGTTCCCTATGGATATTTCCGGAGGCGAGAAGCAGCGTTCTGCCATCTTGCGCGCCCTGCGCAATAAACCCGGCCTGGTGATAGCCGACGAACCCACCGGCAACCTGGACAAGCATAACGCCAGGATAGTTTTGGAAGATCTTAAAAAAGTGAACGCGAACGGCGCCGCCGTTTTAATGGTCACTCATAATGAGGACGCGGCCGCCTATGCCGATCGGATATTGCACCTCTCAGGCGGGAAGCTGGTGGAAACAAGCCGTCCCGGGTGATAAAATAAATAAAGGAGTCTTATGAGAAAGAATTTTCCGGCAATACTTTGCGCGCTGCTTCTGGCCGGCGCTGTTCCCGTATCTTTTGCGGCTGCGGACGGGTCCGTTATGCTGCAGGGGTTTTATTGGACCTCTTCCAAGACTCCTTGCTGGTGGGATGTGGTGCGAAAAAATTCGGGTGTAATTTCCAGGGCCGGGTTTGATTTTATCTGGTTGCCGCCATCCTCGGATTCGGCTTCGGATGAGGGCTATATGCCCAGGCGAATAAATATACAGGATTCAAAATACGGCACGGCCGCACAGCTCAAGGACCTGATAAAAGAACTGCACGGCAAGGGAGTTAAAGCGCTGGCCGACGTTGTCCTGAACCACCGCGTAGGATATAAAGACTGGGCCGATTTCACCGGCCCGGCATGGGGTCCCGAGACCATCACTTCCGACGACGAATGGGGCAGGGGGATGGGTGCGAAGGATACCGGCAAATCCGCCGCGTTCGCCCGGGACCTGGACCATACCAATCCGGTCGTCCAGAGCGGATTTATGGAGTGGATGGGATGGCTGCGTTCCGATATCGGCTACGACGGCTGGCGTTATGATTTTGCCCGGGGGTTCGATGCGAAGTACCTGCTTATGTATAACCGGGGCAATCCGCCTGTTTTCGCGGTGACGGAGATCTGGGACGATCTGGACCTTAAGGAGCCGGACGCGCACAGGCAGGCCCTCAAGGCCTGGCTGGATTCTGTGAATGGTGAAATAAAGGTTTTTGATTTTACCACCAAAGGCCTGCTCCAGCAGGCCGCGGGAGAAGAAGAATACTGGCGCCTGGCCGATTCAAGCGGCAATCCTTCCGGACTTATTGGCGTCAGGCCTGCCGATGCCGTGACTTTTGTGGATAACCACGACACTGTTCCACGGGGCGACGGCGAGAAGCGCTGGCCTTTTCCGCCGGAGAAGATCATGCAGGGGTACGCGTATATTCTTACCCATCCCGGAGTGCCCTGCGTTTTCTGGCCGGATTTCTTCAACCCGGTCCATAAGGCGGAAATAAGCAGGCTTATGAAACTCCGCAAGGCTTCCGGGATAGATTCCGTGAGCGCCGTTTCCATAGTTAAGGCCGAAAAAGGTCTATACGCCGCCATAGTCGGCGCTAAATTGGCGCTGAGGCTTGGTTTAAAGGCTTCGTGGGAACCGGGCCCCGGTTGGAAAGCCGCCGCCGAAGGCGCGGGTTATAAAGTGTGGAAAAAAGCGGAGTAACAGTCTGCTGAAAAACCCTGCTCGGAGGTGTTTTCAGCGGATTTTGAAGTTTTCTTTTCCTTGCTTTACTCCCGGTTTATATATTTAAATATCCGGATATTATGTATAAAAAGCATTGGTCTCTTCAGAAACTGCCTTTTGAGAACACTCCCGATACGGAATTTTTCTTTGAGTCGGATAAGCATCAGGAAGCTTTCTCCAGGCTTTCCTATGTCGTGGATGAAAAAAAATCCTGCGCCGTCATCACCGGGGCTTACGGCACCGGCAAGACCCTTATTCTTAAGGCCCTGGAACGTGAATTTAGAAAAAAGGGCTATATGTTCTCCCTTGTTAACAATCCCAGACTTGATGATCTGGGGCTTCTAAAGATGATACTGCACAATTTTACCGGCCATAATGTGCCCGAGCGCAAGGAAGACGTGCTCATGGGGCTAGAGAAAATTATGCGCGACACGTATCAGGACGGTAAGCACGTGGTGGTGGTCATAGACGAAGCCCAGCTTATTGAGGACGCCTATGTCTTCGAAGAATTGCGTCTGTTGCTGAATTTTCAGACGGAGACCAGATTCCTGGTTACGCTGTTGTTGAGCGGCCAGCCTGAGCTTAAGGGTAAATTGGATTCTAATAAACAGTTCAGCCAGCGCATAGTGCTGAGTTATAACCTGGAACCTCTGAGTTTCGGGGAAACGGAAAAATATATAGAGCACCGCCTTAAAATTTCCGGCCTGGCGGAAAATATCTTTAACGAGGCGGCGTTGGAACTGCTGTATAAGCGTTCAGGCGGCATACCGCGTTGGATAAATAATATCGCCAATATGAGCATGCTTACGGCTTTTTCAAAGGGAGAGAAATCCATCGGTTCGGAAATCGTGGCGGAGGCGATAGAGAGCAGTAAGTAAAAAAGCCGCAGGCAAACAGGCGGCGGGCGGTTTCTGTCCGACGGCGAGCTGGAATCCGAAACCTTGGAAGCAAGATTTATGGTCCTAAGGAGAGTCGTATGAATATCTTGGGAATAGGAGCGCACCCGGACGACCTGGAATTCGGTTGCGGCGGCATGTTGCATAAGCTGTCTAAAAAAGGCCACAGGTTGAACATGCTGGTGATGACCGGCGGCGGCGTTGGCGGCGACGCTGAAGTCCGCAAATTGGAGCAGGAGGCGTCCGCGAAGCTCCTGAAAGCCCGCCTTTTCTGGGGTGGTTTTATGGATACCGAAGTGCTTATGTGCAGGGAACTGATCCAGACGGTTGAACGCCACATCGGATCCTTGAAGCCGGACCTTATTTTCGTGAATTACGACGACGACACACACCAGGACCACCGCAACGTGGCTAAGGCGGTTATCACCGCCGCCCGCTATACTAAGAACCTTATTTTTTATGAAGTGCCGACTACCCTGAATTTCGTCCCCACGGCCTTCTCGGATATCGGCGCCGTTATTGATGATAAGGTCCAGCTTCTAAAATGCCACCGGTCCCAGGTCTATAAGACCAGGGTTAAAAATCTGTCCATCATAGAGACAGCCAGGAGTACCGCCGTCTTCAGGGGGTATCAGGGCCGCGTGAAGTACGCCGAAGGTTTCGCGCCGCAGCGGCTGCTTCTGGATCTGGTGTTCGGAATCAGTAAATAAATGATCAACAAAGCGAAGTTCGTCCCTCTTATAGGGCTGGCCGCGCTCCTGCTGCTGCTTCCGGCAGGCGGATTTTCCGCCTGGACGTGGGTGGAGGGGTTACGCTGGCTTTATCTCTTCCTAATAGCTTTTCTGGCCTGCCTGGTGCTTTCTCCCGTCAGCGTGTGGCTGGCCTGGCGCATAGGCGCCGTTGATCTGCCCGCTCCGCGCAAGGTTCACTTCAGCCCGATCCCACGCATAGGCGGGCTGGCAGTTTATGCCGCCTTCATGCTGACGATCCTTCGCAATCTTCAGTTTAACGTGGAGGTCTGGGGTATAATGCTGGGCGGCAGCATTATATTCGTCCTGGGTTTTATGGACGACTGGAAACAGCTTTCCGCCTGCTCCAGGCTCTTCTGGCAGGTCATTGCGGCGCTGACCGTGACGCTGTTCGGATTGCATCTGACCTTTCTCCTTAAGCTGCCTTTCGGTTATTCCTTAACTATCCTGCTTTCCGTGATCTGGCTGGTCGGCATAACCAACGCTTTTAATTTTATGGACGGCATCGACGGTCTGGCTTCTAGCATGGGCGCCGTGTGCGCGCTGTTATTTCTTGGCCTGGGCTGGAGGTCCAACCAATACCCGTTGTCTTTCCTTTCCGCCGCGCTGGCTGGTTCCTGCGCCGGGTTCCTGTTGATAAACTGGCATCCGGCAAAGGCGTTTCTGGGTGATTCCGGTTCCACTTTTATAGGTTTCATGCTCGGCTGTCTGGCGCTCTACGGCAGTTGGGCTACCAATGACCCGGCCGTGGCCATCTCTACTCCGCTGCTGGTGCTGGGGATCCCGATATTCGATATCATTTATACCACGGTTTCCAGGATCAGGAACGGGAGCGTGGCGAATGTCAAAGAGTGGCTGGATTACGCGGGCAAGGACCATTTTCATCACAGATTGATGTACCTGGGATTGAAAGTGGAGCATACCGTCGGCTTCATAGTGCTCCTGAACGTTTGTCTCGGTCTGGGCGCCTGGACAATGCGCCGCACCGTAACTTCCGTAGGCACATGGCTTCTACTCGCGCAGAGCATAATTATAATGGTAATAGTGGTAGTTCTTATGTTGCTGGGGCGGGAATTCACTGAGAACAAGGCGGGTAAAAAAGTATGAAAGAGACTACGATAGCCGGAACAGTTGTGCGCAACGTAACTGCGGAGCTTTTTCAGCCGTTCACCATATCGAGCGGCAGTCATAAGCGTCTTGAAAACGTCCTGTTGGGAGTCCGGACCAAAGAGGGGCTCTGGGGTTGGGGCGAGGCCGCTATCGCGCCGCATATCACAGGCGAGACCCGGGAACAAACTTTCTCGAATCTTCAAAAGACCGCCGCCTGGCTGGAGGGCAGGGATATTGCGGACTATTTCAGCCTGCTGACCGGTTTAGAGGGGCGCTTGGAAAACAACCGCTGCGCTTTGGCCGCCGCCGGGATGGCGGTCCTGGACGCTCTTACGCGTTCGCTGAAAATACCTCTTTGGCGGCTTTATGGCGGCCGTCCTTCAAAGATACGGACCGATATCACCGTGGTCATCGGTACCGAGGCCGAGGCGTACGACTTTACCCTGCGGATGCGCAAGCGTGGATTTTCCATTTTCAAAGTGAAGACCGGTTCCGACATGGATGAGGATTTTAAACGTATCGCCGCCGTCAGGAATGCGGCGCCCAAAGCGGAAATATATCTGGATTTCAATGGCGCGTACGATGTGCGGACGGCCGAACGTTTTACGGCGGAACTTGGGAAAAAAGGCGTCATTCCCGGAGTGATCGAGCAGCCGGTGGCCAAAGGCGACCACGAGGGGCTGGGCTACCTTTCGAGGAAGCTTAAGGTCCCGGTTTGCGCGGATGAGAGCGCGTATTCGGTAGCTGATGTTGTCGGGCTTATAAAGAAAAAGCGGGTCACGGCCGTCAATATTAAACTCGCCAAATTCGGCCTGTTACGGGCGCGCGAGATTTGGGCGCTGGCCAGGGCCGCCGGAGTAAAACTTATGATGGGCGAGATGCTGGAGACGGAACTGGCCTCAATGTGCGCGGCTCAGTTCGCGGCGGGCTTGGGCGGTTTTGATTTCATAGATCTGGATACGCCGCTTTTGTTGAAAGAGCGGGTGATGCGCGGAGGCCAATATATTTCTTCCGGCGGAGTTTATGATGTGGCCGCCATAAAAACGGGTATAGGGTATATTCCCCGGAAATTGCCTTGATATTAGCCAGAGCCGGATGAATTTCGGGGTCAGGCTTATATGAGAAAAAGGGTGTTGTTGTTAGTTTGCGCGTTTTTACTGCCCATCGGCGCGCGTGCCCAGAACAAAACTGCCCAGGACCGGCAGCCTCCGGCGGATGCGCCCATAACGGCGTCTAAACCGGCGCCGCGTTTTTATCGCTACTACGGAGTTGTGGGCGCGGGGACAGCCATTCCTTTAGGCGGGGGCTGGGGTGATAATAACGCCGGATTCAAGTTCTCACCTGCCTTTAATTTTGCGGGCGCCAAAAAAGTGGACGATACTTTGAGTTACGGGCTTGAGGCCTCGTATAGTTCAGGTCACAGGAACAAGTCCATCCCTGAGATGAAAGTCCGTATTTTCTCGCTCACGCCTTTTTTGCGGGCTGCATTCCGTGACGAAAAAAAAACCTATTTCGGGATCCTTGGCGCGGGGGTATACCATTGGACCCGCCCATCTTATAGCGCGGATGGTAAAAACTTTTCGTCTGATTCCGGTTCCAGTTTGGGGATAAACATGGGCGGCGGAATTATGTATCCTTTAAGGGACGCCCTATGTCTGGGACTTGAATTACGCTGGCACCATATTTTTGCCGTGAATGGCGGTAAATTGGGTGTGGGACCGGCAAATAATATCACGCCTTCGGTTTTTCTCGCCTATGGTTTTTAGGAGTTTATCCGGCATAAGCGATTTCGCCTATGTCTCCGGGTATATTTTTATCGGCAGATTGTTGATCCAAAGTAAGTTTCTATTCTACACCAATTTCGACAGTTCCCACTCTACCCTTGACATCCTGCGCTATGGCTGATATCCTATAAATTAATAGCGCGTTCTGTAATACTTTACATGGAGATTTAATATGAGAACTCGGATTTATGTTGTGGTTCCGCTCATCCTGCTGTCGGCCCTGTTCTTTGTCTTGGGCCGTAATAATGTTTCCAATAAACCTTTCGATTTTAGAGACGCTCCGCGGGATACGTCCGCTATTGAGGCTTTGAAGTCCCAAAACCAGGGGGAGGATCTTGTGATGCCCAGGCCGGCAATTCCGGAGGGCATAATAGACCGTATTTCTGCGGAGGTCCTGCCGGAAAATAGCGGCGGCCGGGGGTCAGGAGTGCCTACCCATAAACCTACGCCGGAACAGAAAAAAGCGATGTCGAAGCACAATGAGGGGCTTTTTAAATCGTTCGCAAAGTCCGTTGACGCCGGCCGCCCGGTTGAAGTTAAGTATCGCCCTTATGCCGACTATGAAAAAACCGGCTACCTGATAATGAGTTCGGAATTCTCTTTTGATTCGCGGCAGGCAAAACTTGAAATGGCTAAGATACTGCCGGCCGAAGCGGTGTTGGTGGTTTTAACGGAGTATTCTTCGCAGAAACAAGAGATCCTTGACGCCTATGGGGCCGTGTTGCCGCCCGGCCGGATAAAGGTTGTTATCTTGAATGGAGGCGGAAGCGGTTTTTGGGCGCGGGACGCGGTACCGGTGCCGGTGCTGGATAAGAGCGATAAGCTTACCGTTATAGATGCGCAGTATTACCACGGTTTTGCCGTTGACGAGGAGATAAGCCGGATATTCAGTGCCGGGTATAAGAAACACGACTATTTCTACGAAGGCGGCAATTTTCAGGCCAATACCAGGGGGGACTGCGTTATAGTCAACAATAAGTATCATGCCAAAATACCTGACGAGATATTTAACGGCTATTATGGCTGTAAACAGTTGATCAGGCTGCCGTTTATAGACGGTATCGGGCATGTGGACGAGCGGGCCCGGTTTATAAACGATACCACGCTGGTTACCGATACGCCGAGCTATAAAGACATACTCGCCGGTAAAGGTTTCACCGTCCAGTTGCTTCCGCGGCCGTCGCAATACTACGAGACCTATGTCAATTCCCTTATTATGGACGGCAAGGTGGTGGTGCCGGTTTTTAACGAGGCCACCGACGCGCAGGCGCTGGCGGTTTATGAGAGCCTGGGCCTTAAGGCTTCCGGCGGTGATTCTGTTTCGCTGTCCAATGACGGCAAGGGTTCGATCCATTGCATAACGATGACCTATCCGAAAGTGCCGATGGCCGATCTGTTGAAGTCCCTGGGGGCCAAAGAGATCTGACCGGGTCCGGCTTTGAGATTTATATAGATTTATAGGCCTTGACAAGTCAATATACGTGTGCTATACTCTCGTATAGCCACCCCATAGGGGTCGCTAAATGAGAACTCCCCGATTAAGGGGATGCGAAAACCCGCCAAAAGCGGGTTTTCGCGTTTGTGGTGGAAAGGGGAGGCGCTCTTAAGGCATAACAACTTATTTAGAAGGCAGCGTTATATATTGAAGAAACGTTTTCCTATCATCATCCGTGAAAACCTTCCCGGTGCGATCATAACTTATATTAAAAAGCTGTTTCATGAAATAGTTGGCTGGAGATGGCGTATCGTTCATATCTTCAATAGCCTCCTTCTTGTCATCCGGAATCGGCTCGCTGAGCGCAGGTTGGAGCAGCGACCCGACTGTTCTTTTTTCCGCCTCCGACAATTTGGCCAGCACTTCGGTATTGATGAAATCCCTGTATTCGGTTCCTATGGCACATTGATTGGTTAAGATATCCTCGCTGTCGGCAATATATAGGAAACCATCATATACTTTTCCCAGCTTGTCTTTATCAGATAATCTGAAGTTGATAGGCTTGCCGCTTGTATGACTTACAAGATTAAAATCTTTATTCAGCATAGCTACATCAATAGCGGTATAGGGTTTGGGTAATTGCTCCATTATATAGGAGGAGATCTCCGGGTAGGCAAAATAACTGCCTATATAGTCGTCTTTTTCATTCAGTGAGGCTATGGTTAACACCTTTTTGCCTGGGCGGTTTTTTAGCAGTCCGCCTGTTCGAAATGGCAGGTTTGAACCGTGATGCATACCGCCGTACCATAATGTTTTTCCGTTAACTCCGGTGAGAATATTCGCCATATGCTCATCACGCGTAATCCTGGTGCCCAGACAATTATCCCCTCCATCGGTATATGATATGTTGCATCCGTCTCCGACCAGCCGTATATCCGGATGGTCCGATTGGCGGAGCTTATATATATTTTCGATGGCGTCAACATAATCCTTGTAAGCCATTACTGTGAACACGCAATTAAATTTAAAAAGCAGCTCAACAATTTTTTTACGACGTTTTGGGGCATCATTTAGATACTCCGAAGAATTCATAAAACGATCAATTTCTTCCTGATCGGAGGAGGAGAGGAACTCAAATGCGAAATTCTCGACCCCGGCTTTTACGAGGCTGGCTATATTGCGGCTGAAGAAGTTCACTTCCTTCTGTGACCGATGGAATTCACCCAGCATGACGATATCGGCTTCCCTGACTTTTTGGGCCAGATAAGTGTCAGCGTTTAATTGTGTCTGGATTGCCTCCGGAAAAGCCGCCGCTTTTACCTGAGAGTCCGATATCCTTATTGGGTTCCACGATGTGCCGGCGCTTCTAAATAAATCATCTAAACCGTCGGCATGCGCGGTGTAAGCGTTTGCGGCGGACATTACTGCCGGCAGGAAAACGTATGCGAACATTCTTCGATATGGTTTCATTTGTAATCCTCAATTAATGGGGCGCCAGATATTTATTGCTTCGGAAATTGGGCGGTTTCCTTAAATAAAGTATATCATCCGCTGTGGAGTATTATATAGGCCTGAAGTCCCTTAAACTAATGTTTTTATATTCATAAACTGATGGGCCTTTTGGTCCTGGATTCCACCGGCTTGAAGCATTGGCGGAGATGATGGAGGAGTCTTGTGGTTCCGGAGAAGATTGTTGCTGGATTTATCGCGGCAGGTTAATAAAGGAATAGTAAATTGCTGAATCAGCTGGGAAAGAGCGGAATGGTTTTATTATCTCCTTTTGCCGAAACGGCGCGCTAAAGGATATAATACGTTACCACAAGGGCGTCTCGCGGCTTGTTTGCGTTTACAGGTTAAAAGGGTCTCAGGGAAGCCGGATCAGCGATGTTTTTAGGGAACGGAGAACAAATTCTCATGATTAATAACAAAACCGGCATATTCATAGTGTTGCTCTTTTGTATGTTCGCCGGTGCGGCTAAAGGAGAACGGGAATCAAGCGGTTTTTTCAGGTTTGTCGTTATGAGCGATTTAAACCCCGGCTGTGGCGAAACTAGCGTCACAGGGGATTTCAAAAAGACAAATGATGTGGTAATAAATAAGATAAAGCCGTCTTTTATCCTGATAGCGGGCGATATGATAGGCGTTATGAAAGGGGACAATTGTCTTCCACCATCCGCTTACCCGAAAATGTGGAAAAGTTTTTTTGCGGAAATAGAAAGATATTATGAGGCCGGGATTCCGGTATATATATCAGCGGGCAATCATGATGCCGGTTATAAAGACGCGCTAGGAATATACAGGGCGGAATGGTCGGATTATCAGCACAAGCCTTTGAACACTATCGGTGACTTTCCGTTGTACTACTCTTTTAATATAAAGAACAACCATTTTATTTCCATGCCGGTTTATAAATTGCCGGTGGAAAATGAAGCCCTGGTCTGGCTTGAGCAGGATTTAAATCAGGCTCGAAAACAATATGAAAATGTTTTTGTTTTTCAGCATGTGCCGGTCAAAGGCGCTGGGTGTAAAGGGGAACCGGGAATAGGCCGGACTTATGCGGAAATGTTGAAGGGAAAAGTCGGCGCCGTTTTTACCGGTCATGAGCATTGCTACAGAGATATGGACGCTTTCGGCGTAAGACAAATTACAGGGGGTCCCGCGGGGGATCCTTCTCCAAGAGGCGTCAATAAGGATATGAACTTCCTGGTTGTTGACGTAAAAGGAAAAAATGATTTTACTGTCTATCCGGCTGTCAAAAAGAGCGGGTACCTAAAGACTTTCGAAGGAAAAGACATTCCCATCTATTGAGCTTCGGCCAATTTCCCAATTTTTTATATGCCGCTAAAGGCCGCCGCGGAGGCCCGCGCAAACAACGTCCGTGTTGTCAGGGCACTGTGTCGGCAAGAGGCCTCTGGTACAGTGCCGGCGCAGGCATTACTTGGCGCATGGCTCTGCAATATATAAATTAGTATAATTTTGGAGGCTGGCTTTATAAAAGTTCGCCTTGGTAGTTGCTTTGTTATTCCGGCGTTTTAAGGTGTCTGCGGCTTGTAATTCTTCGGAAGAGATGCCGCCGAGGATAAGATCAGGTCGCTGCCAAAGTCCAATTTGGAGGCTTTATGGGAAAATTCGTGGAATGTGTTCCCAACTTCAGCGAGGGCAGAGATGCCGCAAAGATCGGCGCTATCGTGAAGGCCGCCGCCGCCGTGCCCGGGGTTCTGGTGCTGGATGTGGAAAAAGACGTGGACCATAATAGGACCGTCCTTACCTTCATTGCGCCGCTTGAAACAGCGGTGGAAGGCATGTTTCAGGCCGCAAAGAAAGCGGCCGAACTTATAGATTTAAATCATCACAAAGGAGAACACCCCCGCATGGGCGCTTTGGATGTTGCTCCTTTCATTCCCATAATGGATACTCCGGTCGAGGAATGCGTCAGGTTGGCCGGGGGCCTTGGCGAACGCATCGGCCGGGAGCTGAATATTCCCGTCTATCTTTATGATCTTGCCGCCAGGCGGGAAGACCGCAAAGACCTGGCGAAGGTCAGAAAAGGCCAGTTTGAAGGTCTAAAGGAAGATATAGGACGGAATCCGGATCGCATTCCGGATTTCGGCCCTAACAAAATTCATCCGACCGCCGGCGCCGTTGCCGTAGGGGCCCGCAGGCAGATAGTCAATTTTAATGTAAATCTGGATACGACCGATATGGAGTTCTCCAAGGGCCTGGCTAAAAAGATCCGCGCCTCCGGTGGCGGGCTTCCCAATTTGCGCGCCAAGGAAATTTTCCTCGAATCCAAGAAACAGGTGCAGATCTCCACTGTTCTTACCGATTACCATACCACTTCCATAAAACGCGCGTTGGACGAGATAGAGAAAGAGATAAAACCCCGGAACATCTCTATAACCGGTACCGAGCTTATCGGCCTGACAACGCACGAGGCCCTGATCAATTACGCCATAGAGACGCTCAAAGTGAAAGATTTTAATCCCGAAGTTCAGGTGCTTGAGACCAAGCTGCTGAAACTTCTGGGTACCTGGCAGAACGGGGCCAACCTTTTTATAGACGCGTTGGCGAACACCGAGCCCACGCCCGGCGGCGGCAGCGCGGCCGGCATCAGCGGGGCCATGGGCTGCGCGCTCGGAGCCATGGCGGTGGGGATAAGCTTGAGGAGCAAGAAGCTGGAAGAGGCTAAGAAGCCGGCTCTCAAGGCCCTCGGTGAAAAGTTGAACGTCCTGAAAACCGCGTTGCAGAATTGCGTAAGCGAGGATGCCGCTTCCTATGACGCTTTCGTGGCCGCGATGAAGCTTCCCAAAGATGATCCAGCCCGCAAGGACGGCATGCAAAAAGCTCTGGAATACGCCGCCCAGGTGCCGCTTAAGACGGCCCGCCTGGCCGCCGAAGCCCTTGCCGCTATCGAGTATAAAGACGGTATATCCGCGCACGTCATGTCGGATTATAAGAGCGCCCGCTATCAGCTGGAGGCGGCGGTCCGCTGCGCGGCTGAGAATGTTTTTATAAACGCCGAAAGCATCGAAGACAAGGTTTTTGCCGAAAAAGCGATAAAAGAAGTGAAAAAATATATCGCGTTAACGGAAACCGAGAAAGTTTAAAAGGGTAGCGGTTTACAGGATGCGGATAAAAAGATCGGCCCCGCAGCCTGTCACATGATATATGATTTCCAGGAGACAATTATGCCCAGTATGGACGCCATATCGCGGAATCTGATGTTGGATAGTTTAAGAGACTACGCCAGGAAAAATATCCCTTATGACTTTATAAGGGAGAAGGATCAGGCCAATGAGTTTCCGGACAAGGTCCTTAAGGATATGTACGATCATTCCATTCTGGGCGTGCATCTGCTGATGGTGCCGGAGGAGTATGGCGGGGTTTCCGGAGGCACATACGATATTTACCGCATTTGCGAGGCCCTCGCGCACATCGACCTCGGCATCGCGACCGCCGTCTTCGCCACTTTCCTGGGCACGGACCCGCTTAATGTCGGAGGCACGGAGGATCAGAAGAAAAAGTGGCTGCAGCGCATAGCTAAGGAGAATTTGATGGTGGCTTACGCCGCTACCGAGCCTGACGCCGGTTCCGACCTGGTCAATCTCCGCACGCGCGCTGAACATGTTTTAAAGAACGGCCAGTTGGCCGGCTACCGCATTACCGGCAACAAGCAGTGGATCTCTAACGGCGGAGTGGCCGATCTTTACACCGTGCTGGCGCTGGCTCCGGGCGGGCCCTGCTGGTTCCTGGTGGAAAGGAATATGGAAGGCTTCGCCCCCGGCAAACACGAGGACAAGCATGGTATAAGGCTCTCTAACACCGCGGCACTTTCGCTGGATAACGTTTACGTTCCCAAAGAAAATCTTATCGGCGAAGTTGAGGGGCAGGGGCTTTTGCAGGCGCAGGCCGTCTTCGGCTATACGCGGGTAATGGTGGCCGCCTTCGGGCTGGGCGCCGGTTGGGAAGCCGTGGAACAGGCCGTGCGTTACAGCCAGCAGAGGATACAGGCCGGCGGCCCCCTTTCGGACAAACAGGGCTATACGCATAAACTTATAGTGCCGCATGCGGTAAAACTTGAAGCGGCCAGGGCCTATATCGAGGAAACGTCTAACCGTCTCGACGGGGGGGAACACGGTCTTCAGACCGAGGGCGCGATAGCCAAATACTCCGCGACCGAAGCCGGCAACAAGGCCGCGGATGACGCCATTCAGGCTTTCGGCGGATACGGCTACACGCGCGATTTTCCGGTGGAGAAGATAAAACGCGACATTAAGATAACCTGCATTTACGAAGGTACCAGCGAGGTGCTGGAAATGACCATATACCGCGGGCGCTGGCAGGAGCATTTAAAGTCCCGCGGACGTTACTATATCGACCTCGCGGACCGCATGGACGCTTTGCATGACCGGAATCCCGAAGTCGGAGCCAGGGCCGCCGGTCTGGCCCTCAGGGCGCTGGCCGCAGTGATGGAGGAGTGCCGTGTACAGAAGCTTACCCGCCATCAGGCTATAACTTTCAGATTGGGCAGGCTGATATCCATGTGCGAACTGGCCTATGTTTTCGCCGGAGCTTCGGCGAAGGAAAGATACAGCGAGTCCGTGCGGTTTGATACGCAGGCCTGGCAGGCTATGTCCCGGATTTTTGCCAGGGACGCTGCGCTGCAGATGGCTACGGAAGGGCTGGCCATGGTTCTTGGTTCCGTGGATACGGCCGGGAATATCGCCGCGGCGGTAGATATGGACGGGGTACAGGCCGTTCAGAAGGGTATGATGGCGGATATGGACCTGGTGGCCGTGAAACTAAAGCAGACGTTCAAAGCGAAATAAGGGCCGCTAAGCAACTGGGCGGATTTAGGAGACTAAAAGAGAATGTACCTGTGTGTTTTTCAGGCAGTCGGGCTGCCTAGCTGATTTAAGGAGATTTCTTATGCACATAGCCGTATGCGTCAAGCAGGTGCCTGATACCACGGAAGTCAAGATAAACCCGGAAACGGGTACGCTTATCAGAGCCGGGGTACCCAGCATTATCAACCCTTACGACCATTTTGCGCTTCAGACGGCTATAGAACTTAAGAAAGCTCATGGCTTCAGGGTGACTGTCATTTCCATGGGCCCGCCCCAGGCCAAGAGCGTGGTTCAGATGGGGCTCGCGCTGGGCGCCGATGACGGCGTCCTTTTGTCGGATATGGCTTTTGCCGGTTCGGATACCTGGGCCACCTCTTATGCCATTGCCAAAGCGGTGAAAAAGCTCGGTAAGGTGGATATAATACTGGCCGGTATGCAGGCTATAGACGGAGACACCGCCCAGACGGGGCCCGGAGTCGCCCAGCAGCTGGGCATTCCCCAGGTTACTTTCTGCGTCAAGATAGACGTGGACGGCAGGAAAATAATAGCCCGTAAACTTATAGACGGAGGCTACGAAGTTGTGGAAACCAGGGCTCCGGCGCTGTTTACCATGATCATGCCCCCGGATTACACTTCAAAGTACCCGGCGTTCCTGGATGTGCACGCTTCTTTAAGGAAGCCTTATCACGTCTGGTCGGCTTCTGATATAGGCGCGGAAAATCATTACCTGGGGTTGAAAGGCTCTCCCACGCAAGTGGCCAGGATCTACCCGCCTCCCCAAAGGGAAAAGGCCGCTATGACGAACGGCAGTTCCCAGGAAGCGGTGGAAAAGATACTTGATATAATGCGAAAAGAACACTTTATAGAATAAAAGAGGCAAGAGATTGTCTGTGACGGGTAAAATACTGTTCATGCAAACTGCCGCTTAATAACTGGTTTTTTAGGAGAATTTTATGATCAATGTATCCAAAAAATGCATAGGCTGCAATAAATGCGTGCCGGTCTGTCCTTTCGCGGCGGTCCAGCTTATAGATAAAAAAGCCGTCATAAACGAGGCCTGCACTTTGTGCGGCGCATGCGTGCAGGTCTGTCCGGTGCAGGCCATCGAAATTACCCGGGAGGAAGGTGCGACCCGCGACCTTACCGGCCATAAGGGTGTTTGGGTGTTCGTGGAACTCATGGAGAACCATGACAAAACCAAACATTCCCACAAGATAAGACCGGTTACTTTTGAACTATTGTCCATAGGCCGCAAGCTTGCCGATGAACTGGGCGAGGAACTGGCCGCGGTCCTCCTGACCGACAAGAACGCCGGCTTTGAGAAAGAGCTGGGCGCTTACGGCGCGGACAAGGTTTATCTGGTGGAAAACCCGGAGTTGTACGAGTATAATACCGATATTTTTTCCACGGCGATCATAGCGCTTACGCACAAACATAAGCCCAGCGCCATGTTGTACGGCGCCACCATCATGGGCCGGGACCTGGCTCCCCGGGTCGCTTCATGTTTATACACCGGACTGACGGCCGATTGCACCGGTCTCGCCATAAAGGACGGCCTCCTCCTGCAGTCCAGGCCCGCTTTCGGCGGTAATATTATGGCCGACATTCTTAGTCCCAAATCCCGCCCGCAGATGTCCACGGTCAGGCCCAACGTCATGAAATTGGCCGAACCGATCTACGGCAAGATAGCCGTGACGGTGCGGGAAGATATTAAAATAGATAAGAGTCTCCGCCGGGTAAAAGTGCTGGAAAGGAAGCTGATTCACGACAAAGGCAGCGTAAAGATAGACGAAGCGAGGATCATCGTGTCCGGGGGCCGCGGCATGAAGACGAAGGAAAAATTTAAGCAGTTGGAGGAGATCTGCCAGTTGCTTGGAGGCGTGGTGGGCGCTTCGCGCGGGGCCGTGGATATGGGATTAAAAGACAAGGCCCACCAGGTAGGACAGAGCGGCACCACGGTGTCTCCGAAGCTGTATCTGGCTTTTGGGATTTCCGGCGCTGTGCAGCACATCGTGGGTATGAAGGCTTCGGACATAATCGTGGCCGTGAACAAGGATCCGAACGCTCCGATCTTCAACGTGGCCAAACACGGTGTGGTTGGCGACGCGCATGAAATAGTCCCTAAGCTGATAGAAGCATTGAAGAAACAGAAGTAACCGGTAGTTTGTATGTAGTAGGTGGGGAAGCCGGGAACTCCGTATATTCTAACCGCCAACTGCTGATATCGCATGACCCTGTTCAACCGCCTTTTATTGATAATCTTCGGCACGGGACTGATCCCCATAATTCCTACCGCCGGCTTTCTTTTCTATTATCAGTCCGTGGCAAAGAAGAACGTCCAGAGTCTGCATGAGAATATCGCGCAGATGGCTTCGCTGATGATCAGCCAGAAAGCCGATGATCTGGACCGCCGGCTTTATAATATGTGGGAGCCGGGCACGGATTATATCACCTCGTCTAATTTAAAAAAAACTCTGGCCCGCAATCCGGAATTCCTGTTTATGGCTTTTGCGGGTCCCGACGGCCGGGAAATTTTCAGCGGCGGCGCTCCCGAGATGAAACGCCGTTTCGGTTACGTGGACCTGTCGCGCGACCCTTTGTTTAAAAAAGCGGCCGGGACCGGCCGGTCCCAGCTGGGGGAATTTGAGCTAATTTATAATTTGCCCATCTGCCGGCTGATCTATCCCATGGAGAGCGGCCATTACGCTTTTGCCGTGATAAATCTGCGGGACCTGTTCGTGAAACTGGAGATGCAGAGAATGGGCGGCACCGGCGGCGTGTTTATAGCCGACCCGGAAGGAAGGGTTTTTTCGCTCCAGGGCGAAACGCAGCCGGTGGACAAGGAAAGTCTTAAGCGCCTTTTCGCCGGCCCTTTGAAGAGTTCGAGGGAACTTGCCGGCGCGGGGGGGAATTCTTATCTCGGTTCCTATTCGGAAGTTCCCGGCTTTGAACTTTACGCCCTTACTCTGCAGGACCGCTGGGACGCTTTCAGGGGCATAAATCTCATTACTTCGCTCATAGCTTTCTTCCTGCTGGGCATCTCCACCGTGTTTTATTTTTCAGCGCTTATCCTAAGCCGCAGGCTGATAAACCCGGTGAGCGAACTGATAGAAGGCGCGCGGCGCGTGGCGCAGCATAATTTTAAGATGCCGGTAAAAGAGGCAGCGGATATTACCGAGGTCTCCGCTCTTTTAAGATCTTTCAACGCCATGATGCGCGAAGTGGACCGGTATCACGGCCTGCAGGTGGAAAAAATGCTGGAGGAGAAACATAAGGTGGAGCTCCTTATCAGTCTTATCCATGACGCCATCATCCTCAGCGATTTCAAGGGGGAACTGCTTTACGCCAACGCCGCCGCGCGCGGCCTTCTGGGGGTTAGGGACGGCAAGCAGGAACCGGAACAGGAGCCGCTCAGACGCCGGGTGACCAGGCTGATCAATCTGAAAGCCAATGCGGCGGGCGACATTATTGAACTGGCGGGCGGCCCATCTTCCTTGGGAATTAAACCGAAAGGCGGCGCCGCGGCGGCGGTTGCCGCAATTCCGGCGGCGAAAAAATATTACCGCATGAGCATGCAGGTGCTTTCGCCAAAGACCAGCCACCCGGGCATCTTTATTGTGCTGAGGGATGTGACGCTTGAGGTGGAGATGCAGCGCATGAAAGAGGATTTTTTCCATGAGGTCGCCCACGATCTGCGCGCGCCTCTTTTAACCATGCAAGGCTACATAAAACTGCTGGAAAGGGAATTCCCTCCGGAAGCGAAGCAGGCTGGTTACGTGCGGAAAGTGAAGGATTCAAGCGACAGATTGTTCAAGCTGCTTGAAAATATTCTGGATATCTCCAAGATGGACGCCGGTCAGTTGAAGCCGGATAAAAAAAAGATCAACGCCGCAGAATTTCTAGCCTCCTCTGCCGAGGGGTTCAGGGCGCTTTTCGAAGAAAAGAAAATAACTTTTTTATTGGATACTACCGGGGCTGAAAAAATAGAGTTTACCGCTGATTATCCTTTGTTGCGCCGGGTTATTGAAAATCTGCTTTCCAACGCCTGGAAATTTACCCCGGCTGGCGGTAAAGTTACGGCGTTGGTAAAAGCTGAAAACGGCGGCTTGCTGTTTATGGTGATGGATACGGGGCTTGGCATCCCTGCGGATCAGCTTGGGGAGATTTTTGAAAAGTATAAGAGGATTAAGTCCGGAGAAGGTGAGGCCGGCTTTGGATTGGGGCTTGCTATAGCGCGCAAGATTGTGGATTTGCACGGCGGCAGGATTTGGGTTGAATCTCTTTCGGGGAAAGGTAGCCGCTTTTATGTGCTTTTGAAATTATGACGGTCAACAGAACGCGTTCCATATAAATTACTATAATTACGCTTAAGTATCGGGGGTACGATTTTTTCGGAAATATATTTTCCACCACGCGCGACTATCAAGGAGTTATATGAAAACCAAAGGTACAAAAGAAAACAATAAAATACTGTACTCATTCGGGATTGTGTTTTCCCTGCTGATTCTGGTTACGATAATGATCGAGTCTTTTATACCTAACCGGGGGTGGTTAAGGGCTTTAAATGCCAATTGGGCTGATTTCCGCATTAATTCTCCCGAGTATCTGTCCTGGTTCTCACCCAGGGAGCTCAAAACTCCATTTTCTTTTTTATTCGGAAAGTATATTAATAAGCCGGGAGATCCCCGCATTGTCATTGCCGCAATTGATGATCATACCCTTAACAATCTGGGATATCCGTTCCAGCGTAAATACTATGGGATGATGATAGAGCGCTTGAATAAGCTGGGCGCCAAAGTTATAGTGATGGATGTGTTTACGATTGATCCGGATAAAACCAATCCCGCCAGCGATAGGAGTTATATAAACGCGGCAGCGAAGGCGGGGAATGTGGTGAGCATAATAGGATTAGACCACAGAAACGCTAAATTTCAACTGCCTATCAAGGGCCTGAGCGAGGTAAGTAAGTATATTGCTATTCCAAACATGGATAAATCGCTAAGCGCCGACAACCAGGTCCGGAGCGTTTATCTCTTTGATCCTGATTTTGCCTATGGCAATGTTAAAGGGCTTAAGATCAAATGCCCGGAAAATGAGTGTGGCGGGATAAAAATAGCTGGCATGGCTCCGGCCGCGTACGCGGTGTACAAGAATATGTCCCTTTCGGAGGTTTGGGCGAAATATGGTGAAAAGTTGTACGCGCTCAATTTCCGATATCCGCAGACCCGTGTGGAGCATCCCGGCTGGTCAAAAGATGCCTCTATTCATCCATCCATTCATCTCGACATATCTTTTCTTGATATTATCGAGGGCAAATTGTCAAAAGAGGAAAGAGAAGCTATTAAGGGGGCCATGATATTTGTGGGATCAACGGCCATCGGAGCCTATGACCATTATCCGTCCCCCTTTATGCAGAATCTGCCGGGAGTGGAAGTGCATGCAAACGCTCTTGACAATATGCTCAACGATGATTTTTTAAAATCTATAAATCCCTGGCTTCTGGCGTTGCTGGTTCTTTTTGGCATCTGGCTGCCGATATGTTTGCGCAAGAAATCCATAACGATTATTACTACAGCGGTAGTGGCTGTTCTGGGAGCAATGGTTGTTTTGGATTACTATCTGTTATATAAGTTGTATGACTTTTCTTTCGCTTACATAGTAGTCGCAATGTTTTTTCCGTTTGTCTTTGTCACCGTTCATAAGGCGTTGATGGAGGGCCGCGAGAAAAAGTGGATAAAGAACACTTTCGGCCAATACCTGTCGCCTAAGGTGGTTGAAATTATCACCAAGGACCCGTCTAAGCTGACTTTGGGGGGAGAGAAACGCGATATGACGGCGTTTTTTCTGGATATCGCGGGCTTTACCACCATGTCGGAGAAGTTGACACCCGAACAGCTGACCGCCATGCTTAACAAATATCTCTCCGGTCTTACCGATGTCATTCTTAAACATGACGGTGTTGTGGATAAATTCATCGGCGACTGCATTATGGCTTTCTGGAACGCTCCCCTGGATCAGAAAGACCATCGAAAACTGGCTTGTCTGGCCGCTGTGGGCTGTACGCAGGAACTGGCCCGGCTGAACAGGGAATTGACCGAGTTTCCGGTGAAGCCCTCTTTCAGGATAGGTCTCAACTCCGGTCCCATGGTTGTGGGCAACATGGGTTCCAGCACCCGCTTTTCTTACACGGTGCTGGGAGATTCGGTCAATCTCGCTTCCAGGCTTGAAGGCGCCAATAAATTCTTCCATTCAAAAATAATGGCCAGCGAATATACTTATGATGAGGCAAAAGATGCCTTAGAGGCGCGCAGTCTTGGCCAGATAAGGGTGGTGGGGAAGGCTATTCCCGTGAAGGTCTATGAGTTGCTGGCCAGGAAAGGGGAGCTCGAAGATAAAATGGCCAGGCTAACAGCGGCTTATAACGATGGTTATGAGCAGTTCTACAAAGGCGCTTATGAAAAAGCGCAGAAAGCTTTTAAAGCCGCGCTTGCTATTGAACCGAAGGATGGTCCCAGCGCTTTTTACCTCGAATTGTCGGATAAGTACGCGGCTGCGGCGCCCAAGGACTGGGACGGGACTTTTAATCTGACATCTAAATAACTGCTGAGGGGATAAAGAGAAAGACAAAAGGTGTAACTGACTGAGCGTCGGTCGGCCATGGGCTCCGGCTAATATGGCGCTTGTTTGCGCAAGTTGGCGAGCCGTATCCTGAAAATTAACCCGAATCCTGCAGTTCAACTTGGTTTCCATTGGAAGATCAAATGAACAAAAAAAGCAATACCTGCGTAGGTGCCGCATAAGGGC
>MGVA01000062.1 GCA_001800245.1 Elusimicrobia bacterium RIFOXYA12_FULL_51_18
AGGTTTTCGAGGGTGTATGCCGCGCGAAGCGCACCTGAGCTCCGCGAAGGGAAAAATTCAACTGAATTTTTCAGGTTAAGTTTTACCTTTGGCTACGAACAAGAGGAGGAAGAGTATGGCAGTAGTTTTAAGACTTCAGAGATTCGGCAAGAGGACACAGCCGCATTACAGGATCGTCGCGATCGAAAAAACACGCGGTCCGCACGGAGCGCCGCTTGAAATTGTAGGGCATTATAACCCGAAAGCGGAAAAGGACAAAGAGAAAGTCAGCTTCGACATGGTCAAACTTGACCGTTGGATGAAAGCCGGCGCGAAAGCTTCCGATACTCTCGGGACGCTCATTGTAAGAGCCAAGAAGGCCGAAAAGGCCCAGAAGTAAACAGCGGGGAAAAATATGAAAGAAGTCCTTGTTTATCTGGTGAATTCTTTGGTGGATGAACCCGCCGCCGCCAAGTTGTCCACTTCGGAGGACGGTAATATCGTGCGGTTCAAGCTTTCCGTGGCGCCTTCGGACCGCGGCAAGATCATCGGCAAGGAAGGCCGGGTGGTTAAATCCATCAGGACTCTCCTGCAGGTGGAGGCGGCGAAGAGCAACAAGAAAGTGTTCCTCGACATAATTTAGCCTTAAGCCCTCAGTCTTCAGTCTTTTTTTATGCGCATCGATGTCGTCACCCTGTTCCCCGAGATGGTGGATATTCCGTTGTCGGACAGTATCGTGGGAAGGGCAAGAAAAGAGGGGCGTCTGAAGCTCGGTTTTGCGAATCCAAGGGATTTTTCAGAGGACCGGCGCGGGACGGTGGACGACAAGCCTTACGGCGGCGGGACAGGCATGGTCATGATGGCCGAGCCGGTTTATAAAGCCCTTAAACGGGTAAAGAAAAAGGGTTCGCACGTAATAGTTCTTACTCCCAAAGGCGGAAAATTAGACCAGAAGACGGCGCTTGAGCTTGCAACGCATAAGCATCTGGTGTTGATTTGCGGGCATTATGAAGGCATAGATGAACGCATAAACAGGTTCGCCGACCTGGAGTTGTCCATCGGGGATTATGTGCTGACCGGCGGCGAGCCGGCGGCCGTGGTGATAATAGACGCCGTTACCAGGCTTCTGCCCGGGGTGCTTAAGAAAGAGGACGCCACGATAAACGAGACTTTTGCGGAGGGGCTGCTTGAGGCCCCCCATTATACCAGGCCCGGAGTCTGGCGCAGAATGAAGGTTCCGGAAGTTCTGTTGAGCGGCAACCATAAGCTCATCTCCGAGTGGAGATTTTCCGCCGCCAAAGATCTTACCGCAAAACGAAGACCGGATCTTATTAGGAAAGCAAAACTGGAGGAAGTATGAAGATAATAGAAGCGCAGCTCGGCATGAAGAACGAGAAATTTAATTTCAGGACCGGTGACACCATAAAGGTGTTCACCAAGGTCGTGGAAGGCGACAGTGAGCGCGTTCAGGTGTTCGATGGCGTGCTCCTGGGCAGGAAAGGTTCAGGCATCTCTGAGTCCTTCACCGTCCGCAAGATCTCCTACGGGGTGGGCGTTGAAAGGGTTTTCCCCGTGCATTCCCCCCGCATAGATAAGATAGAGCTTGTAAAGACCGGCAAGGTCCGCCGCGCCAAGATTTATTATCTGCGCGAACTCTCCGGCAAGTCAGCCAGGCTTGAAGAAGTTGTTGCCAGTGAGACCGAAGTCCCCGCCGCGCCAGCGGCACAGCCTGCGGCCCCGGTCCAGGCCCCGGTCCAGGCCCCGGTCCCCGCTGCCGAGAGTAAATAAATTCGCTAAGCCGACGGACAGGCCGCTTGCTTAAAGCCCTCTTGCGGCCGTCCGGATTGGCCCCATAGGGTTCCACGACCGCCTGGTACGCGCACAAAAAGGGAAGCCTTACTGCCATAGGCTTGACACGACAAATTACACAGGTATTGGCTAACTGTGCCACTTTTAAAATTCGACCTTTCGATCATAGAACGGAGCGGTACGGCTTATCTCATAGGCGTTGATGAAGCCGGCAGAGGGCCGATGGCCGGTCCTGTCACCGCGGCCGCGGCTTTCATCCCCCCCGCGGCCTATCCGTTTCTCACAGAAGTGAACGATAGTAAAAAGCTAAGCGAAAAAAAACGCGAGACTCTGCTTGTCCGCATGCGGGCCTCCGGTGTCCGGTTCGGTTTTGGTTTCGCCTCGCCCCGGGAGATAGATGAGGTAAATATCCTCAACGCGACTTTCAGGGCTATGTCCCGCGCCTCCGTCCGGCTGGCGTCGGCGCTAGGCGCCGGACCTTCGGATATTTTGTTGCTGGTGGACGGTCCGCACAGGATACGGAATTTTTCTTTCCGGCAGGAAGCGGTGGTGAAGGGCGACGGTAAGTCGCTCTCCATCGCGGCGGCCAGCATCTTCGCCAAGGTTGTCAGGGACCGCTGGATGATGGAATTGGACCGGCGTTGGCCCGGTTACGGGTTCGCGATCCATAAGGGATACGGTACTAAAGATCATATGTCTTCGCTTGATTCTTTGGGCCCGTGTCCGGAACATCGCCTGAGTTTTGCCCCGGTTAGGAAATCTATGACCGTTATAAGGTCCGCGTAGTGAGTTCCTCCGACCTCGGCAGACTGGCCGAAGATAAAGCGGCCGAATATCTGAAGACCCTCGGTTACAAGATACTGGATCTTCGCTGGGGGTGTCCGCTGGGTGAGTTGGATATCGTAGCTTCCGAAGGCGGAACTATGGTATTTGTGGAAGTGCGGTCCCGTTCCTCATCCTCTTACGGTTTTCCTTCGGAAACGGTGACTAAAAAAAAGCAGGCGAAGGTTATAAAGGCCGCGCTGAGCTATCTTAAGGCGAAGAATCTGAAACCTGAAGAGCTCAGGTTCGATGTTATAGGTTTCACGGGCGGCGCAGGCGAACCGGAGCATATCATTAACGCTTTTGAAGCGGGCGGTTATACGTTCTAGGCGAGGTGGTTGGTATGTTCTTAATAGGAGCTATACATCATGCGTTCAGATAACCCGGTTTCTAAGGTTCGCGCGACCGCGTCCTGGCTTAAGGCCCGGACCAGGCAATTTAAGCCTGTGGCCGCCATCATTGCCGGCAGCGGCCTGGCCAATTCCCTGCCGGAACTTACGGACAGGCTCGCCATTCCTTATTCCAACATTCCCAACTTCCCCGGGACCACGGTCAAGGGCCACAGTGGCGAGCTTGTTTTCGGCCGCATGGGCGGAAAGGATGTGGTCATCATGCGCGGTCGGTTTCATTATTACGAGGGCCGGCCGCTCAATTTTATCGCGTTTCCGGTACGCGTCCTGGCGTTCCTGGGAGTCAAGACACTGATCGTAACCGCCGCCGTAGGGTCGCTAAAACCCTCCATACGCCCCGGAGATTTTCTGGTCCTGAAGGACCATATTAATTTCATGGGAGGAAATCCGCTTATAGGCAATTACGACCCGATTTTCGGAGAGATGTTCCCCGACATGAATGAACCCTATGATGCTACCCTGCGGCGCGAAGTTCTGGCGGCCGCCCGCAAACTTAAGGTGCGCGCAAGCGAAGGCGTGTATCTGGCGGTGACCGGCCCATCCTACGAGACCCCCTCAGAGGTTAAGTGCTACAGGATGCTGGGCGGTTCCGTGGCCGGCATGTCGGTTGTGCCTGAGGTTATAGCGGCCCGGCAACTCAAAATGAAAGTGCTGGGAATATGCTGGATCTCCAATTTTACCAGCGGCATTTCCAAGGTCGCGTTGGACCACTCGGATGTGCTCAAACTTGGCGAGAAAGTTTCGGTCAAGATGAAAGTAATTCTGGAAACAGTTTTAAGATCAAAGAATATCCGGGGAATTTGATTCCTTGAAGCATCCACTGGAATTTTCACACCGGGGGTCACATAATGCGAATGCTTGATCTGCTCTTAAGGAAACGTTGCGGCGGGGAACATGATTTTAAAGAGCTTAAGTTTATCGCGGATGGCGCCGCTTCGGGCGCAATTCCCGATTATCAGCTTTCCGCCTGGCTCATGGCCGCGTTCTTAAACCCCCTTTCCAAGAAAGAAACCGCGGACTTTACCAAAGCTATGGCGTTGTCCGGAAAAAAACTGGACCTTAAAGGGCTTAAAGGCGGCAGGGTGGACAAACATTCCACCGGCGGCGTGGGCGACGGTGTATCCCTGGCTCTGGCTCCGGTGGCCGCGGCCGCGGGCGTTATCGTTCCCATGATGAGCGGCCGGGGCCTGGGCCACACCGGAGGTACGCTGGATAAACTTGAGGCCGTGAAGGGGTTCAAGGTGCGGCTTAGCGCCGGCCGGGTCTATAAACAATTAAAGGCCACCGGATTATCCATGTTCGGCCAGACGGCCGAGCTTGCCCCCAGCGACAAAAAGCTTTACGCCCTTCGGGATGCCAGTTGCACGGTGGAATCGCTTCCCCTGATCGTGGCCAGCATCCTCTCCAAAAAATACGCCGAGGATATCACCGGCCTGGTTATGGACGTAAAATACGGTTCGGGCGCGTTCCTTAAGGATTTTAAAAAAAGCCGTGAATTGGCCGTCGCTCTTATAGACACGGCTAAACTTCTGGGGATACGCTGCGTGGCCGTTTTAACAGCCATGGAAGAACCGCTTGGCCTGGCGGTGGGCAACGGGATAGAGATGGAGCAATCCATAAATATACTACGGGGTGAAAAGGGACCGGCCGATTTTATGGAAGTGCTGGAAGTTTTGTCCGGCTGGATGATCCACCTTGGTTCGAAGGCCAAAACGCCTGAAGAAGGCATGGCTAAAGCCAGGGCCGTCATAGCCGATGGTTCCGCCCTTGAGAAAATGCGCCAGATGGTGCGCTGGCAGGGCGGTGACGTACGCGTAGTCGACAACCCCGAAAAGTTCCTGCCCAAGGCCAAACTGCTCACGGACGTTAAAGCTGCTAAAGCCGGTTATCTTGTAAAGATGGACGCTCGCACAGTGGGACATGCCAGCGTGGTGTTGGGCGCGGGGCGCGCCAGGGCCGAGGATGCCGTGGATCTTGGCGCGGGATTGATCCTTTATAGAAAAGTCGGCGACAGGCTGGTTCCGGGAGAGATCATCGCACGGCTCTATTCTTCGGACGCCGAAAAACTCAGGGAAGGCAGAAAAACGTTCGAATCGGCGCTTAGTACGGATCTCAGGCCTGGCAAAAAAACGAAGTTGATAAAAGAGGTAATCAGCTAGGAGCCTGTCCGACATAAGCAATTTCGCCTGCAATTGCCGCTTTTTGCCTGCGCCTTCGCACCGCTCAACTTACAGGTTCATTGGAGCCTGCTCGTTTCGCGTTACTTAGGCTCGGCTTCAAAATCGACAAGCCTATGGCAGTGCCGTACCAGGGGCTATGCCTATCAAACGGCCAATTTCGTCATGAAAGCCTTATGTCGGACAGGCTCCTAGTGTAACGGGATTGGCGGTCCGGGGGATGAATATCTGAGGTGTCATTATGGATAAAAACGTCTTTATTTCAAAGCATCCTCTTGTGCTGGATAAAATATCTAAGTTGCGTGATAAAAATACTTCCACCGCGGATTTTAGGCGCGGTATGTGCGAGATCAGCATGCTGTTAGCGCACGACGTGCTTTCTAACGCCAGGGTTAAGGCTTCCAGGGTAAATACGCCGCTGGGCTCATGCAAAGCCATGAGGCTCTCGCACGATATCATTTTTGTGGCTATTCTGCGTGCCGGCCTCGGTATGCTGGAGGGCCTAATAAAAGTCCATCCGGAAGCCCGTCTGGCGCATATCGGCATCTACCGTGATGAAAGTACGCTTAAGCCGGTTAAGTATTATGTACGTCTGCCTGACAAGATAAATAAGAGTCTTGTGGTTCTGGTAGATCCGATGCTGGCTACCGGCGGTTCCGCGGCCGAAGCCGTGGAAATTCTAAAGGCGCGCGGCGCAAAAAAGATCATTTTCATGGGCCTTATCGGCGCCAGGGAAGGCGTAAAGCGCCTGGCTGCGGCGCATCCCGATGTGCCCATTTATATCGGTACGGTGGACGATAGACTTAATAATGACGGTTACATCGTGCCGGGGTTGGGGGATGCCGGCGATCGGATGTTCGGTACTAACTGAAATTCGCCGCTTGCGGCCGGGATCGCTTTCTTAAATTCGCCGGCTCCCATGCGATTTGTGCGAGCTTTCGGATACTTTTCTGAAACACACAGCTTCTGACCGCGCGGATAATTGTCTACGATCGGTGAAATTAAAAAGACAGCCATTAAGGCTGTCTTTTTTACTCAGGCCCTGACCTGAATAAAATTATATCTCCGATTAGGACTATTCGGCGGATTGCTAATCCATGGCGCCGGAAAGTTTCATCAGAGAGTGATAATCCAGTATCTTTATAGCTTTTGCTTCGCGTTTTATGACTTTCTTTTTTTCAAGTTCGGCCAGCGTACGAACTACCGTCTCAAGGGCCAGGCCTGTTATTTCGGCTATTTCGGTGCGTTTTAGGCCGTGTATGGCCGGCGCGGTCGTATTCTTTGATTTATAGGAAATGGCTTTTATCAGCGCCATTGCCACCTTGGACTTGGCCGGCTTGTAGGCTGTGTCTTTGAGTTTTAGTTGTACCCCCCTGAGTTCGTTGGAGATAGTATGCAGCAAAATCGGGTAGGTTTTGGGAAAGGCGCTAAGGAATTTATTAAGCGTCTTTGTGGTTATAAAAGATATTGTGGTTTGGCCCATGGCCCGGCTGTTGCAAAGGTAATCATTCCGCGAGAACAGAGCTATATGGCCGAAGATCTCTCCGGGATGGCGTATCCAGGTGATCAACTGCTGGCCCCTGGCGTCCGCGGTGAAAATCTTAGCCCGGCCTTTGCAGACCACATATACGCCTTCCGGTTTATTGCATTCGGAATAGATCTCCTGATTGGCCGGGACAACGGCGGCCAAACGGATATTATTCCAAACTTTCTGAGCCGCCGGTTCCAGGCGATCGGCAAAACAGGCCGGCTTGAATTTGCAGGAAAAACAATCAGGCGCCGCGGTTTGTGTGAAATTGGTCATATCCCCCCCCAATTGGCGCCCAATATCGGTGCCTTGTCAGGCAAGGTGGTTTAAAGCGGCCAATCCCCCAAATATCGCAAACCTCAATTTACTGCTATCCGGCATTATACATTTTCGAGACTGCAATACACAATAAAATTGATAAAATAAGTTCAACACATGTTCAAAGATCTCAAATCCCTCGGAAAGGAATCAGTAATCTACGGCCTTTCAACCGTTGGCGCCCGCCTTCTGAATTTTCTCCTGATGCCTTTTTACACGCATTATCTCCTGCCCGCCGAGTACGGCGTGGTGACCACGGTGTTCTCTTATATCGCTTTCCTTAACATTTTCTACCAATATGGAATGGATCAGGCCTATATGCGCCATTACAGCGACAAGGAAAAAGCTTTCTCAACGGCTTATTCCTCGGTCCTGGTAACCTGCGGCCTGTTTTCTCTTATCCTGGCCGCCGCACCGGGTTTTTGGGCGCAACTGGGCGGCATAGGCGCCGGACGGTCCGACCTGGTCCTATACGCCGCGGTTATACTTTTTCTGGATGGGATCAATGTCCTGCCGTTCGCGGACCTTAGAATGGGCCACCGGCCGTTCTATTTCGCCGGTGTGAGGCTCTTTTCCATCACGCTGAATATAATCCTGAACATCGTTCTCATCACTCGCTTTCACATGGGTATAGAAGGCATCTTTATCGCCAATGTCGTCTCATCTCTGTTCTCCGTGGCCGCCGTGCCTAAGCGTTTTACTTTCACCCTGGACCGCGAGATGCTGGCCAAGCTCCTGAATTACGCCCTGCCGCTGCTGCCGGCGGGCCTTGGCGCCATGGCGGTGCAGGTTATAGACCGGCCGATACTTCTGCGGTTGTCCGGAGAAGCCGCCGTGGGCGTTTACCAGGCTAATTACCGGCTGGGCATTTTCATGGTGCTGCTGGTGAGCATGTTTGACCAGGCTTGGCGGCCTTTCTTTTTAGAGAGGGCCGGGAAGCCGGAAAGCGTGAAAGTGTTTGCGCGTGTGCTGACATATTTCGTTCTTGCCTTGGTCTGGCTTGGTCTGGCTCTTTCCTTCTTTATTCCGGATCTGGTCCGGTTCCGGATAGCCGGAAAGCCTCTTATCCATCCCAGCTATTGGCCGGGATTGAAGATCGTACCGGTGGTTTTGTTTGCCTATCTAGTGAACGGGATTTATGTGAATTTTCTCGCTCCCATTATAATAGCCAAGAAGACCAAGGTTATCATGTTCGCAACGCTTTCGGGCGCGGCGGTCAGTGTCGCGGTGAATTTTATCCTTATACCGACTTTGGGTATTTCCGGTCCCCCTTGGGCGGCTTTCGCCGCTTACTGCGTGATGGCGCTGGTGGTTTATGTCGCCGGTCGCCGGATTTCCCCGGTGCCTTACGAGTTTGGCCGCCTTGGTTCGATTGTTATTACGGCTTTGGCGCTGTCTCTCCCCGCCCTGGCCGGTTGGTTTAATGATGGGACTTCGGCGTGGTTAATCTATCGTCTGGCTGTACTTGCGGTTTTCCCCTTGTGCCTGTTGGCAATGGGGTTTTTCCTCCCGGAAGAAAAGCGGAAATTTAGTGAATTTCTCTCCTGCCGCGCGTGAATTATATCAGTGACTGCGGATTCCCTCCGGCACGGCTTTTCAATATAAGCTATCACTTACGCAGGTCTCAGTAGTCCGTATTTCGTCATTTCTTCAGGATTTTGGGCGAGCTCCATGCTATATTATCTATAATATATATGGGAATCGTTCAGTTGCTTGGTTTCTTGATAGAGTTTGAATCGCCTATAATCGTCGTTTTGTGCGGCAGGAGCGTGCGAGTGGTTTTTTTTAGTATAGTAGCCGGTTGACTTTTTGCATAACAGGAAAAGATATGGTCCCGATACGATTAATACGGCATGAAAAAACGCGTGTTTATCCAAGCGTTCCTTCCGCTTTGTCCCGTTCTGTATTTTTCCTCTTTTTCCTTTCCTCCCTTTTCTGTCCGGGGCTATCGGATGTTTGTTTTCTTACTCCCATTGTATGCGCCCAGACCGAACTCGGCTCCGAGGACGACCTAAGCGTCCTTGGCACTAACGGCAGCCTGGACGATCCGGATGTGGAGATAAAAGGTTT
>MGVA01000063.1 GCA_001800245.1 Elusimicrobia bacterium RIFOXYA12_FULL_51_18
AAGGGCCTATGGCCATCAGACGGCCGGGATTCCCCGCAGCAGCGGGTCGAAAACCAAGCGCAATGCGCGCCAGGTTTTAGAGGATGTATGCCGCGCGAAGCGCACCTGAGCTCCGCAAAGGGGAAAATTCAACTGAATTTTTCAGGTTAAAGGTCAGCCGCCGGAAATCTGCACTATAAGAGTTTCCCTTCTAAAACGATAACCCCGGGCGAAAGCCGTATTGCTCAAAAGCAACGGGGGAGTGGAAACTATGGTGGAATAGATCCTGGCCTTCTTTATCCTGGGTCTGGCGGACGGCTCAAGGAGGTTGGCTTTGGCTACTTCCTGCAAAGTATCCATGGCCCAGTAAACCGGCCATACAAAAGCGGCCCGCAGCGCCAGCTCCGTCTTGGGGATGGACGCAAGGAATCTCTCGCTCAAGTCCAGTTGATCCACGGCCCAGGAGATCCACTTATAGATCACCGGTCGGACTTGTTCAATGTTTCCAGGCTTAAGCAGGTCCACGGGTTTAAGCTCCATCTGGTCAAGGTCCGGTTGCGGCAGGTAACAGCGGCCTATGCTCAGGTCGGCGGCCATGTCCTTGAGAATATTGGTTATCTGCAGGGCCGAACCTATCAGAGCGGCGTCTGTCTCCGAAGGGAATTTTCCGGGGTTGACATTATTGCGGCGGATGGTTTCCCGGTAAAGCCTGGCCCAAAAGATACCCGGCTCCCCGCCGATAAGCGCGCAGTATTTTTTCAGTTCGTCTTCACTTTTAAGCGCGGCAACACCGGGCCCCTGGAACGCGCCAAGATCCATTTCCATACCCTTGGCCACGCCATTTACCAGAGCCTTAAGCGGGGCAAGTTCTTGCTCAGGGAAAGCGGCGTAAAGCGCGGCTATCTTTTCAAATTTAAAAAGCAGCTCTTTTTCTTTCTGACTGGGAATGCTAGTCACCGCCTGTTTTATCCGCGCGGCCAGCGCCCAGGCATTATTCCCGTTCTCCAGGCTCCTGAAAAGACCCAGCATTTCGCGCTTGACCCCGGCGTCAATGGCCGGGCAATCCACCACGGTGTCCATGGTGCGCGCCACAAGATAGCCCAGCGCCATTGAAGTCCTCAACGGCTCGGGCAGGATATTAATACTCAGGTAAAGAGTCCGGGAAACGTCTTTAAGAATATTTTTAAGGTCCCCGGAAAAACCGGCCTTATGATCTTGCATAAATAGATTTTACAATACTTGTGTAGGTGCCGTCACAGACACGGTGTGCCTCAAACGGCTATAATTTACGCCGCCCGGCGGGCACGCGGCGGACGTCAGTCCCCTGGCGGAACGGTAAGTTCGGACGCGGATTCAATCCCCACTGCGATCCCGGGAACGATGCCTAGGAGCCTGTCCGACATAAGCAATTTCGCCTGCAATTGCCGCTTTTTGCCTGCGCCTTCGCACCGCTCAACTTACAGGTTCATTGGAGCCTGCTCGTTTCGCGTTGCTTCGGCTCGGCTTCAAAATCGGCAAGCCTATGGCAGTGCCGTGTCAGAGGCTATGCCTATCAAACGGCCAATCTCGTCATGAAAGCTTTATGTCGGACAGGCTCCCAGCCGCTCACAAATAGGGCTGATTTTTTTCCGCAACTCCGGCAGGCGGATCAGGAACACCAGGGCGCCGGCCCCTGGGCCGCGAGATGATGTGTCACGGGACCTTGGCTTTAAAGGCTGGACAGCAAAACAACCGGACAACTATGGACGTCCGGACAACCGGGAGTACGCGACTATCTTTCCCAGGACCCGGGGGCCGCGGGCGCCGGTGGCGGCGGGGCAGTGATTGATACTTCCGTTAAGCGCCAGCCAGGCGAGGATGGCAAAACAGGCGGGTTCCTTGGCCAACGGATCTATGCCAAGTTCCACGATACTTTTAACAGCCACCTCCGGCATTGCCGCGGCAATGTTCAACATCAAGACCGGATTCAGCGCCCCGCCTCCGCTGACGATCAATTCGCAGGTTTTTTTAGGGGCGAATTTTTTAAAGGCCAAAGAGATGGCGGCCGCGGTAAAATAATTAAGAGTGGCCAGGGCGTCGTATTGATTTCTTTCGTTCAGCCGGCCGAAACACTTTTGAATGAAGCCCGCTGAAAATTCATCCCGGTCCAGCGACTTAGGCGGTTTGAGGGCGAAGAACGGGAGTCTTAACAGCTTTTCCACTTTCGCGTAATCTATTTTTCCGGCGGCGGCCCAGCGCCCGCCGGCATCGTAGGTCATTTTACCGCCTGTCAGGGTTGAGACGGCTGTGTCCATCAGGGAATTGCCGGGCCCGGTGTCAAAGCCGGAAGTCCTTACTCCTTTCCCCACAAAAGCGATATTCCCCACTCCTCCGATGTTCTGCAGGGCGACAGGCCCGCCGCCACCGAACAGGTATTCATCCATGAACGGGATCAACGGAGCGCCGCATCCGCCGGCGGCCATATCGGCCGGCCTGAAATCGGAGACCACTGGCCTGCCGGTTTCCTCGGAAATAAAAGACGCTTCACCTATCTGAAGAGTGGAGCCCTTTATACCAGGCTGATGATACACTGTTTGACCGTGGGAGCCTATGACCTCGATATTATCATACGCAATACGGTATTCCCGGCAGAACCGCCTTACCATTCCGGCCCAGAGACGGCCTAATTCAAAATTAAGCGCGGAAAGTTCCGGCGTTTTCATGCGCTTGGCCGAGAGTATCCGTCCCTGCAGCCCGGCGCCGTAAGAGTAAGTCTTGTAAGCGATCACCTTAATCCTGCGCTCTGCCGGTTTAAGAGCGCAAAACGCTATAGATAAACCGTCGGCGGAAGTCCCGGACATTAGGCCCATGATTTTAAAAGTTTCGCTCTTTTTCATAAATTCAAATCCTCGAACAGCCAGGTGCTTAAATATCGTTCACCGGTATCCGGCAGAAGGACTACCACGGTTTTGTCGGCCGCTTCGGGCCTGACGGAAACCAGGGCGGCGGCATGCATCGCCGCGCCTCCGGAAATACCCGTACAGATGCCTTCTTCAACCATAAGACGCCTGGCCATACAGCCGGCTTCCTCGTCCTTTACTCGTATTACTTCATCTATGTTCTCTTTTTTTAGGACGGCCGGCGCAAATCCTGCGCCTATACCCTGTATTTTGTGCGGCCCGGCCGTCAAACCCGACAGCACGGAGGAGTTGAACGGCTCCACGGCAATGATCTTTGCGCCGGGCCGGCGCGCCTTAAGAACTTCAGAAACTCCGGTAATGGTCCCCCCGGTGCCGACCCCGGCCACAAAATAATCCACTTTACCATCGGTGTCTTTCCAGATCTCTTCCGCTGTGGTTTTCCTGTGGATCTCCGGGTTGGCTGGATTCTCGAACTGCTGCGGCATAAAAGCGCCGGGATTCTCCGCCAGGAGTTCTCCCGCCCTGGTTATAGCTCCCTTCATACCTTCGGTTCCGGGAGTCAGCACTATTTCCGCCCCCAAAGCCCTTAATATCCTGCGCCTTTCAATACTCATGGTTTCCGGCATAGTAAGGATCAGCCTGTATCCCCGCACGGCGCAGATAAAGGCCAGCCCTATACCGGTGTTGCCGCTGGTCGGTTCGATTATAAGGCTGCTATCTTTTATAAGCCCGGCATTTCGCGCCGCCTCCAGCATGGATAAAGCGATGCGGTCTTTAACGCTGGACATGGGATTAAAAAACTCCAGCTTGGCCAGTACAAACGCCCCACCGGCGGGCGTCACGCGGTTTATCCTCACCAAAGGCGTATTTCCGACCAATTCACTCAGGTCTTTGGCGTATTTCATTTACATTAGACGGGCCCCCGGACTTTTTCAGGCAGGCTATCTCCTTCCAGATAAGTTTCAGTTCTTCTCCGTAAAAATCGTGCACCTTGTCATGATCAAGCTCGGAGCCCCCGGCCGCGCCGCCATGCTTTGGCCTGGCCGGAACGCCGAAGACCGTAGTATCGCATGGCACATCTTTCATTACTACGGACCCGGCGCCTATACGGGCGTGGTCCCCCACCAGGATAGCCCCCAATACTATGGCCCCCGCCCCTATGACCACCCCATTGCCTATAGTCGGATGCCTTTTCTTTTTCTCCAGACTGGTCCCGCCCATAACCACGCCCTGATAGATCAGGACATCGTCCCCTATTTCAGCCGTCTCGCCGATAACCACCCCCATACCGTGGTCTATAAAAAAGCGTCTCCCTATTGTAACACCCGGATGTATTTCTATTCCGGTCAACGACCGCCCGGCCTGCGAAAGAAGCCGCGCCGGCAGACGAATCCCCAGCTTCCAGAGGCGGTGAGAGACGCGGTGCAACCAGACCGCGTGCAGACCTGGATAGCAGGTGAGCACTTCCAGAAAGCTCCGCGCGGCGGGGTCTTTTGTAAATACATTCTTTATATCTTCAATGATACGCATGGGATTATTTCCTCTTTTTTATTATATAATTTTAAAATATCAATATCTTCCGTAAGGGGTGGCGCAGATGAATAAGAAAGATTTTTTAAGGGTGGCGGACTATACTAAAAGCGAAATTAACGAGATCTTCGACCTGACGGGCAAGATCAAGGCCCGCCAGAAAAAAAGCGACCCCGCCAGACCGCTCGAAGGTAAAACTCTCGGCATGATCTTCCAGAAGTCTTCCACCAGGACCCGCGTGTCCTTTGAAGTGGGGATGTACCAGTTGGGCGGCTATCCGCTGTTCCTCAGCGCCAATGATCTCCAGCTAAAGCGCGGAGAAACCATCGCCGACACGGCGCGAGTTCTGTCGCGCATGCTGGACGCCATCATGATCCGCACCTACGCCCACAGTGAAGTGGAGGAACTGGCCAGGCACGCCACCGTGCCCGTGATCAACGGTCTGACCGATTCCCACCACCCTTGTCAGATCATGGCGGACATTTACACAATCATGGAACATAGAAAAAGCGTGAAAGGCCTGACCGTGGCCTGGGTCGGAGACGGCAACAATGTCCTGCACTCCTGGATGGAAGGCGCCCCGCTGACCGGCATGAATCTCAGGATGGCCGTCCCTCCCGGCTATGAACCGGACAAGGATATATTAAAATTCGGCGTGGAGCTGGCAAAAAAAGAGGGCACCCAGATGCTCCTGACAAACGACCCCGCGGAGGCCGTGGCCGGAGCGGACGTCATTTACACCGATGTTTGGGTCAGCATGGGCCAGGACGCGGAGAAAGAAAAGAAGCTTCATGATTTCAAGGGGTTCCAGATAAACGAGGCGCTCATGGAGCGCGCGAACAAAGATTATCTATTCATGCACTGCCTGCCGGCGCACCGCGGCGAAGAAGTTTCGGAAGCCATCATCGACGGGAAACACTCCATAATTCTTGACGAAGCGGAAAACCGCCTGCATGTGCAGAAAGCCATACTAACCGCCCATATACTGCGCGGCAAGACCATAAAGATATAATTACGGCCGGCCCTTCCGGAAGATCCGTCATTTAACCCGAATCCTGCAATTCAAGCCGGTTTACATTGTCAAACCGGTAGCACAAAAAAATGCAATACCTGCGTAGGTGCCGTAAAAGGGCCTATGGCCATCAGACGGCCAGGATTCCCCGCAGCAGCGGGTCGTGAATTTTCAGCGGTTTACTGTTCTCAGCCCCAGGAGAGCGAGAGTCAACTCTAAACCGGTGGCCTCGCGTCTTGAACCGGGGGCGTCTCTCCCACCAACTTCAGCAGCGGAACCAACCCGAGAAAGCGGCTACTGGTATATTTAAAACCACATAAAAAGATCGCCGTAAACATGAACAGACTTCAGAAAAATAACGGCAACCCTGCGGTTGCCGAATATACTACATTTGCGATAATGGAGAGAAGGAATTGCAAAATACGCCGGATGTTTAAAAACTTAAAAATGCCACATCTCTAAGCGGACGGGAGATTTTAATCGTGGGGGATGCCGTTTGATAGGCACTATCCGCTACTTAAGTTTCTTCACCTGCCACGGTCTGTCGCCCTGGGTGTCGTGATGCTCTTTTTGCTCACTTCCTGTGATCGTATTCAAAACTATATCCCTGATCTTTTTAATCTCAAAAGGCTTGGTCAGATAACCGGCCGCGCCCATTTTAAGCGTTTTTACCGCCACCTCAAGGTCTTCTTCGGCGGTAAGCATCCAAATAACCGGACTGAGACCGGCCTCTTTCACCAACTGCAGGACGTCCAGCCCCGAGAGGCCCGGCATCTTCATGTCCAGAAAGACCAGCGTGGGCCGTTCTTTCTTCATTATTTCCATGGCGGCCAGCCCCTCCGCCGCTGTGAATACCTGGTAAGCATGCGAAAAGGCTTCTTTGATCACAAATCTTATACTCTCTTCATCATCTACTATTAAAATCTTATGCTGCATTTTTCCCCCGGCTCAGGACTGGGTCTGCTTTAAAAAAGGGGTTATCCCCCAATATATTGTGTTTAAACAAATATGGAGGATAACCTTAAATACAGTATACAAGAACTTTTTTTTACTGGCAAGGGAGAATTGGGGCGGATGAACGGCCCGCCGATTCAATCTATAAAGTAGGCGGGGTTGTCTAGACCAGTTCTAGGCACGCCCTAAGGTGAAA
>MGVA01000064.1:0-42835 GCA_001800245.1 Elusimicrobia bacterium RIFOXYA12_FULL_51_18
ATCTCGGCATCGACACCGTCAAACAGGCCGAACTGTTCGCCGCCATACGTGAACATTACAGCATCGCCAGGAAAGAAAACCTGTCGCTCAAGGATTATCCGACCATCCGCCACTGCATTAAATACGTGATGGACGAGACGGGCGGGACAGCGGGACGGCTAGGCAGCGGGGCAGCTAGGCAGTTAGACAGTCAGACAGCTCTGGCCGCACAGCCGTTTTCCGCTCCGGCGGTCCATCCGTCCAGCCGTCCAGCTGCCCAGCCTTCAGCCTTAAACGAGGATTCGGTTAAGGCTGAGATCCTCACCATGATCGCCGATAAGACCGGCTATCCCAAGGACATGCTGGAACTAGATCTCGACATGGAAGCAGACCTCGGCATTGACACCGTCAAGCAGGCCGAGCTGTTCGCCGCCATACGTGAACATTACAACATCGCCAGGAAAGAAAACTTATCCCTAAAGGATTACCCCACCATCCGCCATTGCATTAAATACGTGATGGACGAGACGGGCGGGACAGCGGGACAGCTAGGCAGCCAGACAGCTCTGGCCGCACAGCCGTTTTCCGCTCCGGCGGTCCAGCCGTCCAGCCATCCAGCTGCCCAGCCTTCAGCCTTAAACGAGGATTCGGTTAAGGCTGAAGTCCTCACCATGATCGCCGATAAGACCGGCTATCCCAAGGACATGCTGGAACTCGACCTCGACATGGAAGCCGATCTCGGCATTGACACCGTCAAGCAGGCCGAGCTGTTCGCCGCCATACGTGAACATTACAACATCGCCAGGAAAGAAAACCTATCCCTAAAGGATTACCCCACCATCCGCCATTGCATTAAATACGTGATGGATGAGACGGGCGGGACAGCGGGACGGCTGGACAGCGGGGCAGCTAGGCAGCTGGACAGCCAGACAGCTCTGGCCGCACAGCCGTTTTCCGCTCCGGCGGTCAAACCGTCAAGGCTCAACCAGGACTCAGTCCAGGCTGAACTTCCGTATCCTAAACGGCATATCCGCTATGTTCCGGCCATTATCGCGGCCCCGGTGGAAAATGAAATAATAACCAAATTATCTTCCAAGCGGCCGGTGGTTATTTTCGGTGAAGATCTGGATCTCATAAAAGCCTTCCGGTCGGAACTTAACAAGCACCGGATAGAGTCCTTCGCGTTCACCTCGGCCAAAACCAAGCTAAAAGACACGATCCACGTGGATTACAAAGACCTTGCCTCGGTGGAAAAAGCCGTTTCAGAATTCGCCGCCGCGCATGATAACGTGCAGGGCGTCTTCTATCTCATGGGCTGCGTAATAAAAGGGCTTGGGAAGGAGACTAACGCGTTCGAGGATCTTAAGCGCTACGTTATGCCTCTATTCCTGGCCGGAAAACACTTCAACGGCGGCCTCAACAAGCTGGAGGATGGGCATACCACTTTTCTGGCCGTGGTGACCACCCTGGACGGCGGTTTCGGCTACAAGACCCGTGAAGTCTATGACCCTATCTACGGCGCCATACACGGCATCACCTTGTGCCTGAGAAAAGAGCTGGATAAATGTGTAGTGAAGCTCCTGGATTTCGAGCCCCACGCCTCGCCTCAGACCCTGGTGCAGAAGACCTTCTATGAGATACTTTACTCCGACAAGCGCCTGGCGGCGGGTTACGCAGACAATAAGCGCTGGACGCTGATAGGCAAACCGGAACTGCTTGAAAAAGACAAAGAGCGCACCCCGCTCAAAGGCAAAAAAGTTCTAATCACCGGCGGAGGCAGAGGCCTCGGAGCGCTGTTCGCCAAAACGATAGCGGCGCAGCATAAACCGCATATCGTCATCCTGGACATCATAGAACTGAACGCCGACTCCGCGCGCTTCGCCGCTATGAGCGAGGAAGAACTTAAAACCTATAAGACCGGCACGCTCTGGGCGGAGCTTAAGCAGAAAATGGAAAAAGCCACGCCCGCCATCCTGGAGCGGGAGTTCACCAAGCTAAAGGACTCGGCCCAACTCTACCGCTCGGTAGAAGAACTGAAAGCGCTGGGAGTAAAAGTAAGCTATTACCGCTGCGACCTCACCAACAAGGAATCCTTTGACTCTGTCATGAACAACATCAAGGCCGACCTCGGCCAATTGGACGGAGTAGTGCATTTCGCCGGCCTGGAACGCTCCAAGCTGGTGGTGGACAAGACGCTGGATGAGTTCTTTCTCATCTTCAATGTTAAATGCGAGAGTGCCGTCAACATGATGAAGTCCGGAATAGTGAAGGAAAAAGGCTTCTGGGTAATGGCTTCCTCAATAGCCGGCAAGTTCGGCAACCTCGGCCAATCCGACTATGCCGCCGCTTCGGACTACATGGCAAAGCTGACCATCAGCCTTACCAATAAAGGCGTACGGGCTTTTAGCGTGGACATGACCGCCTACGCCAATATCGGCATGGGCATAAGACCCGGTGTTGAGGCCTTCCTGAAATCGCAGGAACTTGACTTCCTCTATCCGGAGGAAGGCATGAACGCGCTTGCCGACGAACTGGTTTACGGCAGGGTGCCGGAGATCATACTTTCGGGCAGCCTGGGCAAACTGGATTGGGACAAGCAGCTGCGTTTTGACCCCAACTTCCCCGACGCCGGCGGCTCGGAGTTCCACTTCCTGGAACGCGCCGTAAAGAACGTCAAGGGCCTGGAGTTTGAGGCCTCCAAAGAATTATCCATCGAGAAGGACCCATACCTGGCCGACCACGCCATCAACGGCACGCCTTATCTGCCGGGCGTCATGGGCATAGAAACTTTCGCCGAAGCGGCCGCGGCCATATCCGGAGAAAGGCCCAGGGCCATCAAGGATCTGCGGTTTACCGTACCGGTAAAACTTCTGCGCGGCAAACCGATGAACACCATAATAAGGGCCAACGCTTCACGCGGCGGCTATGATCTCAGGCTGGAATCCGACTTTGTGAACGCCAAGGGCGTAAAACTGGGCTCTACCAAGACGCATTTCTCCGCCCGTTTTGAACCGGGGACCCCGAAAAGCGCCTGGGGGGAACTGGAAAAACCCGAACTACCCAAGCACGCCAAGTATAAGATAACGGCTGAGGAGATTTATAAGATCTATTTCCATGGCCCCAGTTTCCGGGTGCTGGACGGGATACTCTCCATAGAAAAGGACGCCGTACTGGGCGTATTTAAAAAACCTTCGGCCGCCCTGTGGCGCGTTAAAGCCCCGGGCCTTCTGCTCCATCCTCTGGTGCTGGAAGCCATGTTCCAGACCTGCGGCTGGCGCGACATCCACTTTGACCGGAAGATGATGCTCCCGGACGCCGTAGGCCAGGCCATGGTTTATGATAACAACCCGGACCCCGACCGGCTCTACACCTATGCCGTTTACAAAGGCACCACCGAAGACGGCAAGACCCGCTACGACGCCTACGCCTTCGACAGCGAAATGAACCCCGTAGCCGAGTTGAAAGACTACCTGGGGATACCGACGCAGATCTAAGAGCTGTGGGTAGTGGCCAATCTTCTTCCCGACAATACGCTGTCGGGGTCATCTGCCATACTATTACAGGAGCCTGGGTCCTTCGACCCTTACGCGCCAACTCAAAATCCTGTAAAGTAGCGATAGAAATTATATGACCGGCAATAAATCCGAAAACCAACCAGCCACCAAGGGCGACGTAGCGCTTGTCAAAACGGAACTGAGGTCCGACATTAAGCGTTTGGAAGACATCGTAAAGACCAACACCATAGACATATTACACATCAAAGACGATATTCGCGATATGCGGGAAACCATGGCCACAAAAAGCGACATAAACCGCATAATGAACGCCGTCGACAGATTTGGCGCGGACGCCATAGCTTACCGCAACCAAGACACGCTGCGCGGCCAGGCCGTCATGGACCACACCGCAAAACTTTCCGACCACGAGACCCGCATCCAGAAGCTGGAAACTACGAAATAAGTATTAGCTTTAAGTTAGTGAGCCGCAGGATAGCGAAGTCGGATCGGCGGCGGGATTCCCGCGCGCTCCGGGTCCGGGTTTTATGGGGAAAAAGACCGGGGCCTTCCGCCGGCTGCGGAACGCGCCGGCCCGCATAGCGGTCCGGCTTGAACGGTCCTCGCCGTTCCTTAATGATAGGAATACGCTCCAGGCCCCGGTCTTAAAACCCTCCGAATGGAGCGCGCAGCAACCCCGCCGCCGCCTCCGATATAATTTACGCCCATATTACGCGGCCCGATGGACTTTATCGTGCAAGTTCGCCATGGATTTCATAGAATTAAGCAAGGGGATTGTAAGCAGATTTCAACGGGATAAGGGGGGCACGCAATGGGGTCAAAAACTGGTTGTGATATTTGCGGCGGCGGGGTTGTAGGCATCTTTTCAGATTTAAGCAATGTAAATGGCATGAGCCTGTGTCCAAAATGCTTATTGAACCCTCCCGGCTCAACTCCCAAATACTATTGCAATGTGTGCAAAAACCACTCATCCACTGCCTTAAGGAAGGGTAATGGTTGGATTGAATTTATCCTCTACCTTTTCTACATCATTCCGGGGATAATTTATTCAGTTTGGCGGAGGTCAGGTCAACCGAATGTTTGTCCGGTATGTAAAGTTACAGCTCTTATTCCCGCCGCCTCCAAGCCACGTCCAGCAGAGAGTGCACCTGAGACTCGCGAAGAGAAAGAGTGCCCACACTGTGCAGAGAAAATACTGGTCAAAGCTAAACTGTGTAAACATTGTGGTCAGGCTGTTTAAGTGACTGGGCGGGTTATTAGGATGTATCGTCAAGGGTTTCCTACGCGGCGTAAGGGCAAAACCCTCGGCAGGCCCCCGACTGGGCATCTCGCGGCTCAATACCCAAAGCCAACCAGCCCGGCATTACACTTTAAGTTTAATGAAAACAAACACTATTATAACCTTAGAAAACGAACTACGGCTTACGCTTATCCGTGCGGACGAAGTCCCGGAGCCTGGGACTTTTCTTTCGGCCGGCGAACTGGCAAAACTTGCTTCCTTAAAAATTGAAAAACGGAGACGCGACTGGCTGGGGGGGAGATATGCCGCCAAAACCCTCCTCAAAGAATCTCTAGCATTAACAACCCAGCTTTCAGCTATAGAGATATCCTATGACTCCTTCGGAAGACCCGTTTGGACCGACCGGCTCATCTCCATAACCCACAGCGGCCCCTTCTGCGCCGCCGCCTGCGGACCGGCCCGCACGAAATTCCTGGGCATCGACATCGAAAAAGCCGAACCCCGCGCGGCCGCTTGGTATAAGGATTACTTCCATAAAAGCGAACTACCCTCCCACGACATGGAAGCCGCCACCCGCCTCTGGACGCAGAAAGAAGCCCTGCTCAAAGCCTTGGGACTAGGCCTCAAAGCCGACCCCCTGGACATAAAGCTGAGCGGCGACAAACCGGAATTCTCGCGCACCGCGCTCTCGCGTTATAAAGAACTGGGCAGCCCGGCCTTTACCCTGAACACCCTGACCCCCGGACCGGGCTATTATTTATCCGCTGCCTGCGAAAACTCCGGGACCGGGGCCTCCGAACAGTAAAAAACCGACAAACCGTTCCAAACTTGCTAAAATATTTAAGTACCTTTTTTAAGGTATCGGACGCCGCCTCATAAAACCCGGCGGGTCCGCCCGCATTAAGCGGAGGCGACACCAGGAGGCCACATGGCGGATTTAATCAACGACCCGATAAGCGGCACCAGCATTCCCGAACCCGGCAAAAAAAGCCACCCGAAGAGGATCCGGGTAGTGCCTGATTCCCTCAAAAAATTTCGTGATATCACAGCCTTGGCGGCGGCCGGCGGACCGCCGGAAAAAATAGCGGCTCAGAAGAAAAAAGGCAAACTCACAGCCCGGGAGCGCATAAGCTACCTTGTGGACGAGGGCTCGTTCCAGGAGATAGGACTGCTGATGGAATCGCGTTGCACCGATTTCGGCATCAAAGACAAGCACATAAAAGGCGACGGCGTGGTAACCGGCTTCGCAAGAGTCAACGGCCGTCCCATAGCCCTCTTCTCTGAAGATTTTACGCAGTTGGGCGGGTCCCTGGGCCGCACGCACGCGGACAAGATAGCCAATATAATGGATATGGCCCTTGAAGCGCGTATGCCAGTTATAGGCATCCTGGACTCGGGCGGCGCCCGCATCCAGGAAGGCGTGGACAGCCTTGACGGCTACGGAGAGATCTTCTACCGCAACACCAAATCCTCCGGGATCATCCCGCAGATCTCCGTGATCGTAGGGCCATGCGCCGGCGGAGCGGTCTATTCTCCCGCGCTTACCGACTTCGTCTTCATGGTTAAGGGCATCAGCAATATGTTCGTCACCGGCCCGGAAGTGGTAAAAGCCGCTACCGGAGAGGAAGTGGATTTTGAAACCCTCGGCGGTTCCATGACCCACGCCTCCAAATCAGGCGTATGTCATTTCGTGGCCAATTCCGAACCGGATTGTTTCAGACAGCTCAAAGAGCTTATCAGTTTTCTGCCGCAGAGCCGCTACGAGGCCCCGCCGGCGCACGAGACAAAGGATCCGGTGGACCGCAAGATCCTGCTCCTGGAAAAACTCTGCGAAGTGGACCCGCGCAAACCATACCGCGTCCATCACATCATCTGGTGGCTGTCGGACGACCACAGGTTCCTGGAAGTACACCATGATTTCGCCAAAAATATAGTCGTCGGTTTCATGCGGCTTGGCGGACAGACGGTGGGAGTGGTGGCCAACAACCCGGCGCACATGGCCGGAGCGCTGGATATAAACGCCAGCGACAAGGCCGCCCGCTTCATCAGGTTCCTGAACAACTTCAACATCCCCATACTGACCCTGGTGGACGTGCCGGGCTACTGGCCCGGAGTGGCCCAGGAGCACGGCGGCATTATCCGCCACGGCGCAAAACTTCTTTACGCTTATTCCGAAGCCAGCGTCCCCAAAGTAACGCTGGTGCTCAGGAAGGCCTACGGCGGCGCATATATCGCCATGAGTTCCAAGTTTCTGCACGGCGACCTGAACTTCTCCCTGCCTTCGGCCGAAATAGCGGTCATGGGCCCGAGGGGCGCCATCGAGATCCTCTATTCCAGGCAGATCAAGGAAGCCAAGGATGAAGAAAGGGACGCCCTCAGGGTAAAACTGGCGAAAGAATATTCCGACAAGTTCGCTTCACCCTACCAGACTGCTTCTACCGGCTCCTTGGACGAAGTCATAGAACCGGCCACAGCCCGTCCGCGTCTTATAGAAGCGTTCCGGTTCCTGTCGAACAAACGCCGGCCCGGTACTCACGAGCGCACGGGGAACATACCGCTGTAACGCTATAAGTTCCGCTAATGGAATTTATTAGATATTTTTTATAAAGGAGATATTTTTATTTTTGTATAATAAAAAATATGGATCTTGTAACTATACTTAAAACCGCAGTAGCCGTACCGGTAATAGGCTCGCTTCTCATCCCCGTAGCCAATAAAATATCCGTCCAGGTCCGCAACGCTTACGCAGTCGCGCTGGGACTTGTGACATTCGCCGCCGCCGCGTCATTGCTCCCGCACATGATGAACGGCGCCACGGCGACCTACGCCTTAAGCTTCCCGCTGGGCTTCGACTTTGTGTTGAACGCCGACCTGCTTTCGGTCTTTATGGCGGCTATCTCCTCGTTCGTCAGCGCCATCATCCTGATCTACTCGCTGGACTATATCTCCCATTACGAGAACCAAACCGAATATTACACCATGGTGGTCCTGTTCCTCGGCTCCATGATGGGCCTGGTTTTTTCGGCCAATCTCCTGTGGATGTACATATTCTGGGAACTCACCGCCTTCGCCAGCTGGCGTTTGGTGGGCTTTTTCCGCTCCGACAGGGATGTGGCCAAAGCCAACAAGACCATCCTGGTCACGGTGTTCGGCGCGCTGTGCATGCTTATAGGCATCTTGATGGTCTACTTCGATCATGGCACTATGGACCTGCGCCTGTTGCGCGGCGAGACGATAACCACCGCGGCCGCGATGCTTATCTTAGTAGGCATCCTGGCTAAATCCGCCACTCTGCCGTTCTCCACCTGGCTGCCGGACGCCGGCGTAGCGCCCTCCACCGTAACCGCTCTGCTTCATGCCGCTGTGCTGGTCAAGATCGGAGTTTACGCTTACGCGCGCATTTTCGGGGTTACCTTTATGGTCTCCCCGGCTTTCTCGCATGGCGTGCTGATAATCGCGGGGTTAAGCGCCCTGGTCGCGGCCGGAGCGGCGCTTATAGATAAGGATATTAAGCGCATAATCGCCTACTCTACGGTGAGCCAGCTGGGGTTCATTTTCCTGGGACTAGCCTCGGGCAACAAAACCGCTTTCGTGGGCGGCCTTCTTTACATACTGATGCACAGCATCGCCAAGGGCGGTTTGTTCCTGTGCGCCGGCATAGTGGAACAGAACACCCACAATAAGGATATAACCAAAATGGGCGGGTTGATCAAGACCATGCCGATCACGGCGGTCGCCTTTGCCCTGTGTTCATTATCCGTCATGGGCATCCCGCCTTTCGGCGGTTTTTTCAGCAAGTTCCTGGTTTTTAAAGGCGCCGCGCAGCACGGCAGTATTCTAGTGCTTATTATTTTCCTGGCCGGCGCGATGATGACGCTATTATACCTTGTGCGCCTTTTCTACCTGGTGTTCCTGGGAGAAGACAAGGCGTCCAATCCCAGGGAGGGCTCCGCCACCATGGTGGGGAGCGTTCTGGCCCTGGCTCTCATCGGCCTGGCGCTGGGCGCGTTCATCTATTATCCGTCCCTTTACGTTGACATGCTCACCACGCAATTAGGAGTGGGCCTGGAAACTATTCAATAAAAGGCCGTTTTGGAATACAATACTTTCGTAAGTGCCGTATCAAGCGCGGTGTGCCGCAGACGGCCAATTCAATAAGAAGGTCAACCTCTAATGAACCCAATACTTATCCCCGTCATCCTGCCCATCGCGGCGGCTCTTCTGGTCCTTCTGATATCGGAAAAGACCAGGTATCTTAAAGAACTGCTGGCCATCGCCGTTTCCGGCGTCGCCCTGATCAGCGCCTTTCCCGTTATCAGCCAGGCGCTTTTCGGGACCTGCATGGAATTCAGCGCCCGATGGGCCGGCTACGGCATCGATTTCACGCTTAAAGCCGACAAGCTGAGTTCTTTCATCTTGCTGGGCGTGACGTTCTTCGCTTTTGTCGTCTCGATCTACTCTTTCAGCTTTGAGAAAAAAGGCAGCGCCAAGTGGTTCTATTTTAACCTGCTTCTAACGCAAGCCTTCTCCGCCGGAGCGGCGCTGGCGGACAATCTGGTGGCCATGCTTTTCTTCTGGGAAGGCCTTTTGATCTTCCTCTACGCCTTCATTGCCCTTTCCAAGCCGGACCAAAGCGCGAAGAGGACGGCGATGAAAGCTTTCCTGATCAACGCCGTTACGGACCTGGCCATGCTGGCCGGCATCTGCATCACCGGCTATATAGCCGGCACTTTCAGCATGACCGGCATCGCCGCCAACAAGCTCACGCTTAACGGGTGGGCGGCGTTAGGCTACGTGCTGATGCTTATCGGCGCGGTTTCAAAGGCCGGGGCACTCCCGTTCCATACCTGGATACCCGATGCGGCCGTTGACTCCAATGCGCCGTTCATGTCCTTTATTCCGGCGGCTCTGGACAAGCTTCTGGGCATCTATTTCCTGACCCGCATCAGCGTTTACCTGTTCTCGCTGAACGGCGTTGCGCAGCTAGGCCTGATGACGCTGGGCGCCCTGACCCTCCTGATCGCGGTCATGATGGCTTTCGTCCAGACGGACTATAAGCGCCTGCTGGCCTATCACTCCGTCAGCCAGGCTGGCTACATGATCCTCGGCATCGGCACGCTGAACCCCATCGGTATCGCCGGCGGCCTCTTCCACATGGTTAACAATGCCGTTTACAAATCCTGCCTGTTCATGACGGCCGGCTCCGTGGAGCGCCAGACCGGGTCCAACGACCTTTCGAAGCTGGGAGGCCTTTTCGGCGCCATGCCGCTGACCGCCATCTGCTATATCATAGCGGCCGCGGCCATCTCGGGTATCGCTCCGCTGAACGGCTTTTTCTCCAAAGAAATGATCTACACGGGCGCGCTCAACACCGGCTACAAATGGTTTTTCATAGCGGCGGAGGTCGGCTCCGTATTGACGCTCGCCTCTTTCCTGAAGCTGGGACATTCGGTCTTTTTCGGCAAGCGCCCTGAAGCGCTCAAGGACACCCGCGAAGCTCCGTTCTCAACGCTTCTGCCGATGATAATACTCGCGGGCGTATGCGTGGCGTTCGGTTTCGGCGCCAAGCTGCCCATAGATTACCTGATAGAGCCTTCGCTGCAGAACCTGGGCCTCTCGCATGAGGAAGTTCTGGCGGGCTTCCATTTCAACAAACTCTTCTGGGCCTCCATTGTCGTTATTCTGGTGGCGCTGATCAACCATATGTTCGGCCTCGCGGCGGGCAAAGGCGCGCCCAGCAAAGCCTCCGATCACATCCACTACGCGCCCGCCTTAAAAGAGATCTACTCTATGGCGGAGGCCCGCGTGTTCGACCCCTACGAACAGCTGATGAAACGCGTGCCATCGGCGGCCGGGCTTCTGTATAAAGTGGACAGGTTCTTGGACTACCTGACCGACGACCTCCCTTCTTTCGCCGTCAACGCCTTCTCCAAGACCTCGCAGCGCTTTCATACCGGCTCTTACCCGCTTTATATGGCTCTGACCATAGCCGGGTTCGTAGTTTTTATACTGCTCACCGCAACTTACGGAGGAATTAAATGACCACGAGCCTCCTGGCTTATCTGCTCATCCCTCTTTTCACGGCGATATTGATACCTTTCGCCGCGAAGACCCGGCGCAAACTGGCCGATGTCCTGGCAAACGTCACGCTGCTGGCCGGCCTCCTCAACATCAGTTTCATCCTGTTCAACCCGGCAAACATAGCCCTCTCCTTCTCCAATATCACCGAGGACGGTTTCGCGCTGCTGATGATCTTCATCATCTATCTAGTGGCGCTGTGCGTTACTTTCTTCTCGTCTTATTTTATCGGGGACGATTCGAAGGTCAACCGCGTACCCTACTATTCGCTGATCATGACTTCGGTTTCTGCGATGTGCGGCATCGTCACCACCGGCGACTTTTTTACGCTGTACATCTTCGTGGAAGTGCTGGCGGTCACCTCATTCGCCCTGATAGCCTCCGATGAGAGCGGCAAAGGGCTGGAAGGCGCCATAAAATATTTCCTGCTCACCTTCCCGGCATCGCTGTTCATTCTGTTCGGCATCGCCTTCCTGATGCTTACCGCCGGCACCTTCTCCTTTGAGAGCATTAAGATCATCATCGCCTCCGGAATACCGGCCGGCGCGGTGGTTTTCTCGCTCTCCTTGATTCTGCTGGGCTTCCTGATTAAATCCGGCGTGGCGCCTTTTCACGCCTGGACGCCCGACGCTTATGAAGGGGCTTATGCGCCGGTATCGGCTTATCTGGCCGGCATCGTTACCAAGATCTCCGGCGTATATGCGGTTATAAAAATTTCCATAATGTTGCGCCTCTTTGAGATCAAGGCCTATCACACCGCCGAAATCCTGATGTTCCTCGGCATGCTGTCCATAGCCATAGGCGCCCTGGCGGCCCTGCGGCAGAAAGAATTAAAGAGAATGCTGGCCTTCTCCAGTATAAGCCAGATCGGATACATCATTCTGGCGGCGGGCATGGGAACTCCGTTGGCGATCCTCGGCGCCATCTTCCACCTGGTAAACCATGCGACTTTCAAGACCGTCCTGTTCCTCAACAGTGCCAGCCTTGAGAAAGGCGCCGGCACCAGCGACATGCGCAAGTTGGGCGGCATGGAACACGCCATGCCCTGGACCTCCTGGACCTCCATCGTTGCGCTCCTGGCCACGGCCGGCGTACCGCCGCTTTCCGGCTTCTGGAGCAAACTTATCATCATAATAGCCCTGTGGGACGGGGGGGCGAAAACCTATGCGGTACTGGCGCTATTGTTCAGCGTAGTCACGCTGGCGTACTTCATGGTGATGCAGAAAAAGATCTTCTTCGGGAACCCCACGGAAGCTTCACGGAACGCGCGCGAGGTCAGGCCCGCCATGCTGGCTCCGGTCGTTGTCATGTGCCTGCTCATAGCGGCGCTGGGCGTCTTCTTCCCGTATATTTACTCCTACCTGGTTGAAACTATCGCGGCGAGGATCATATTATGACCTATCACACACTGCTGTTAATACTGGTCGCCGCGGCGGCGGTAGCCGCCGTGATGGCAAGAAATCTCCTGTTGAGCGCCATAATGCTGGCCCTGGTCAGCGTAGGAGCGTCCCTCGTTTTATTCGATTTCCAGGCTCCCTGGGCCGCGGTTTTCGAATTGTCGGTCTGCGCCGGCCTGATCACCGTGCTGTTCGTAAGCGCCGTCAGCCTTATCCGCCACGAGGAAAGCAAAGTCGCGGAAAACCGGGCACGCTTTTACGCCATGCCGCTGGTAATGGGCATAGTGGCTATCGCCGCCTGGTTCTACGCCGTGCCGTACTTTGAATCCCTGGAAGACTGGGCGCGTTTAGGCGGCCGCGCCAACACCCTGGGCACGGTCATATGGGATATAAGACGTTTCGACCTGTTGGGCCAGGTCTCCATTCTGGCCGCCGGGGTCTTCGTGGTCAATTCGATGTTCCCCAGGAGAAAAAAACAAAAATGATAAATTCCTTCTCGATGGACTGGTATTTCATCACCCTGATATTTTTTGCCGGCATGTATTGCATGCTCGTTTCCCGCAATCTGCTGAGACAATTCATAGGCCTTGAGATCATGTCTAAATCTTGTCTGCTGGGAGTGATCTCGGTCGGAGCGAAGACCGGGAACCTGGCGCTCGCCCAGGCCCTTATCATCACCATGATCGTGATCGAAGTCGTGGTGGTTGCCGCGGGTCTGTCGCTGCTGGTCAAGAACTACCGGATCACCAATTCGGTGGACATCTGGTCGCTTAACAATCTGAGAGGATAAAATCATGGACATTCTCCTTTTTCCGCCGGTAGTTTTCATCATCTCGCTCCTGTTCGCGATGTGCCTCTCCGGGTTCGTTTCGGGCTGGGCTCCGGCGCCCAAGGCCGAAGCCGGTTCCGGCAGGGACAAACCCTACGCCTGCGGCGAGGACATTCCGGCCGAAAAAATGATCCCCGACTATCAGGAATTTTTTCCGTTCGCCATCTTTTTCACCCTGCTGCACGTGGCGGGCCTGATGCTCGCCACCTGGAGCCTAAACCCGCTTTCCGCGGGCCTTGAGATGGTGGTGGGCTATGTGGCAGCGGTAGCGGTAATACTTGCAATCTTGTTCGTGGGATAAAGACATGAAAATCAAAGATAAGCTCATCCTCTGGTCCAGACTCAAATCGCCATGGCTGCTGCACTTCAACAGCGGGGCATGCAACGGCTGCGATATCGAGGTAGTGGACGCCCTGACTCCAAGGTACGACCTGGAACGTTTCGGCGTAGTCCTGAAGTCCACCCCCAGGCACGCGGACATTCTGGTGATCAGCGGCCCGGTTACGCGCCAGCAGGTCAAACGCCTTAAGAGGATCTACGACCAGATGCCGGCGCCCAAATTCGTTATGGCGGTCGGAGCCTGCGCCTGTTCCGGCGGCGTTTTCGACGGCTGTTACAGCGTGGTTTCCGGAGTGGACAAGGTCCTTCCCGTTTCCATTTATATACCGGGCTGCCCCGCCCGGCCCGAAGCAATCCTGGACGGCGCAGTGAAGCTTCTTGGAGCCCTCGAAGCGAGTTCGAAGTAGCGGCTAAAAAAGAGGAAATTATGAGCGAATTTGAAAAAGAAGAAAAATTAAAAGCGCAGTTGGAAGACAAGTTTGGCGGCGCCATCTCCGACATGATCATACAGCGCAAGGACCGCGTCTGGTTCGAGATCAAGGCGGAACAGCTGGTCGAACTCATGAACTTCATGAAAACCGGGATGGGCTTCAACCGCGTGTCCACCATCACCGGCGTGGACGAGGGGGAGAAGCTCGGCGCCTTCTACCACCTGACGGACGAGAACGGCATCGTAACCGTGCGGGCCAAAACTCCCAGGACGGATCCGCATCTGCCCACCATAACAGGGGTGTTCCCCGGGGCCGAGCCCTACGAACGCGAACTCGCGGACATGTTCGGCATAAAAATAGACGGTCTGAAGCCCGGGCGCCGCTATCCCCTGCCCGACGATTTTCCTACCGACCAGTACCCGTTGAGGAAAGACTGGAAGGTAGGCGACGCCTACCCCGAAGAGAAGACGTCGCCCGCTACGGAGGCCAAATAATATGACCAAGATGACGATCCCCCTCGGTCCCCAGCATCCCGCGCTTAAAGAGCCGGTCAACTTCTCGCTCGTCCTCGAAGGAGAACAGATAACCGGCTCAACGGTAAACCTTGGCTACAATCACCGCGGCATTGAGAAGGCGGCCGAGAGCAGGACCTACCTGCAGGACATCTACCTCCTGGAACGCGTATGCGGGATCTGTTCGCACTCCCACACCACCTGCTACCTCACCTGCGTGGAAGAAATAGCCAAGGCCGAAGTCCCCGAGAGGGCTAAAGCCATCAGGACCATCGTCGCGGAACTGGAAAGGATACACAGCCACCTGCTATGGCTGGGGATCGCCGGCTACGAGATGGGCTTTGAAACTCTTTTCATGTACAGCTGGCGCGACCGCGAGCAGGTCCTGGACTGCCTGGAGCTGGTCTCCGGCAACCGCGTACACTACGCCATGAACACTATAGGCGGCGTACGCCGCGACATCACGCCGGAACAGAAGACCGAGATCCTCAGAAGGGTCTCAATTCTGGAAGAACGCACCAAATATTACATCAAGCTGGGCACGGAAGAAGCCACCGTGCTGGCCCGCACCCAGAACGTGGGCCTGCTGCCGCACGACGTAGCGATGAACCTGGGCACGATCGGGCCGACGGGAAGGGCTTCCGGCATAAAGTGCGACGTCCGCAAGCACGAACCTTACCTACTCTACGGCAAGCTGGATTTCAAGGAAATAACGCACGACACCAACGACGTCTTCGGGCGCCTGGTGGTGCGCGTGCTGGAACTGGTAGAGTCCTACAAGATCATCCGACAGGTCCTGAACTACCTGCCCGACGGCCCGATAGCCGTGAAGGTGCCCGCCAAGATAGGTCCCGGCGAAGCCACCAACCGCTATGAGGCGCCCCGCGGCGAGGATATCCATTACGTGAAGGCCAACGGCACCGACAAGCCAGAGCGCGTGAAAGTGCGTGCCCCCACCATGGCCAACTACGTTGCCGTGCCCTATATGCTCAACAGCGGCTACCTAGCCGACGCGCCGATGACCATAGCGGCCATAGACCCCTGCATGTCCTGCACGGACAGGGCGATGGTATATGACACTAAAAAGAACAAGGTCCGGATATACGGTTGGGACGACCTGCGCAAATTAGGCATCGAGCACTATAAGAAAAGAGGCGTTGATTTTTCAAAGCTGTAGATTTCTATCTTAATCGAAAGGTTGGACATATGACCATTGACTCGACACTGCCCGCGCTGACGTACATCCTGGTCTTTCCGGGGTTCACGTTCCTGGCGGTATACGGATTCTTTCTCCAATGGTTCGACAGGAAGCTGTCGGCCGTCATGCAGAACCGCGTGGGCCCGCCCTGGTACCAGGCGCTGGCGGATTTCATCAAGCTGCTGGCTAAGGAAGTCATAGTCCCCGAGGTGTGCGACACCGTGATGTTCAAGGTCCTGCCGTATTTCGCCATGGCGGCCGTCATGACCTCGGTGTTCATGCTGCCCGTCTGGACCGACGCGCTATACGCCTTCCAGGGCGACCTGATAGTCGTCATCTACCTGCTGACCATACCCACGGTGACATTCTTCCTGGCCGGCTGGAGTTCCACCAGCCCCTACGCCACCATAGGCGCCATGCGCGTCCTGACGCAGCTCTTCGCCTACGAAGTACCGCTGATGCTCGCGCTCATCGGCCCCGCGATACTGGCCGGCACCTGGAATATCAGTGAGATAGCTGGCTTCTTCACCAACAACAAACTCTACATGCTGGCCCAGATCCCCGGGCTTATCATAGCGCTGCTCGCCCTGCAGGGCAAGCTCGAGCGGGTGCCGTTCGACATCCCGCACGCCAAGAACGAGATAGTAGGCGGACAGTTCACCGAATACTCCGGCCGGCTCCTGGCGTTCTTCTACCTGGCCATAGACATGGAAATGGTGGTAGGTGTCGCGTTGGTTAACGCCGTTTTCCTGGGCGGGACGCTCGGCACCGCCGGCCTGCTCGGCATGGCCGTGTTCCTCGCCAAGACCATGGCAATAGTGTTCCTGCTGACCCTGGTAAAGGTCGCCATGGGCCGCGTGCGCATAGACCAGATGGTCAGGGGCTGCTGGCAGATACTGGCGCCCCTGTGCCTGGCCCAGATATTGTTCGACATCTTTCTTAAGTTCAAATTAGGATAACGCTATGAAAAAACCCGGCAGAGTTTTAGGTGAAATGCTCGAGAACCTTTTTGCCAAAAAGGCCACCTCCAATTACCCGTTCACAAAGGCCGTGGTGGACGCCCGTTACCGCGGACGCATCGCCTTTGAGTCCGATAAGTGCATCGGCTGCAAAATGTGCGTACGAGCGTGCCCGTCCAAGGCCATAGAAATACCGCTTTCGGCCGAACAGCCGGCTGCGGCGCCGATACCGGAAGGGTCCGCCCCGGTTCCGGCAAAAAAGAAATTCGACTGCATCATGAGCCTGGACCGCTGCATTTACTGCTCGCAGTGCGTGGATGTATGCCCCAAAAAGGCTCTCATCTCCACAACGGACTTTGAGCTGGCGCACACGGACAGGAAGCTCCTCAGGCTTCATTACAAATAGCCCGCCAGACATATCCCGGCCCCGGCAAAGCCCCCTATCCCGCCAGTTATTGGCTTGAGGCGGAACCGGGGTTTATGCGTTTGTGCCAATGAAAATCAAAGATTCCGTAATCTGCCTGACAGATCTATGCAACTACAGGTGCATTTTTTGTTCGCGCTGGGGCACGCATTGCGCGAACACCCCCGCCACGGTTAAAAAAATAATAAAATTGTTTCCCGATGATGTGTGCTTCGAAGGCGGAGAACCCATGCTTGCCCCGGACCTTGAAAAATGGGTGGCTTTCGCAAAAGCCGAACATGTTAAAGACATCATTCTGGTAACCAACGGCTTCGGACTTGGCAAACCGGCCTTAGTCGAAAAAATGCTCAAGGCCGGGGTGACCATGTTTAATGTCAACTTTCCGGCGCATGAGCAAAAGCTTTTTGATCTGCTCACACAGAGAAAAGGTAATTTCAAAAAAACCGTAAGAACCATTAAAACCCTGATAAAAACCGCGGGGCCGGCAAAAGTCAGGCTGACTCTGGTGGCCAACGACGTAATCATCAGATATATTGAAGATTATGCAGGATTTTTGGTGAGGAATTTCCCGGGGCTATCCTATCTTGAGATCAACATGGTGAAGGTGCTTGGCGCTGTCAGGAAAAGAACCTGGCTGGTGCCCAGGCTTACGGAGCTGAAACCTTATCTGCTGAAAGCTTTTTATCTTTTAGAACAGAAAAAGGTTTGTTTCATAACCGACGGTTTCCCGTTGTGCATTATGGAAGGCTTCGAGGACCATGCGATAGACACCAGATTTCTGATAAGCTACGGCAGGCCGGCCACACAGGAAAAGCGCCATGCCGGACCATGCCGGCTCTGCACGTTTAATAAAATATGTCCCGGCCCAAGAAGAGATTATCTCCGGATTCATGGTTTCTCCGGACTCAAGCCCTCCGCAAAGGATCCCGCGGCCATAATAGAAACCACCCGTAAAAGATGGCTCTCCGCGCCATAGCGAGCTTCGCGTTAAGCGATGTAAATCAACCACGCTGTATGGGGCTGTTCAAAGCGGGTGTATTTTTTTATAATTATTCATATGGTTATAGATGCCCCTTCTATCTTAACAACTCAATTCCTGGATAATACCGTTTTAGGCTATCTCTGCTCCGCCGTTACGTTCGCCGCCGCGCTGGCCGCCCTTTATGTCCTCAAACACATAGTATTCGCAAGGCTCCGCGCCATAGCCTCCGGTACCGAAACGGACCTGGACGACCTGGCGATGGACCTCATCCAGAAGATCCGGCCGCTTGAATATAATCTGCTGGCGTTATACCTCGCCATACGGACCTTGAACCGCTCGCCGGGCTTCGGGCGCGCCGCCAACATACTCCTGCTCATAGTTTTCACCTACCGGGCCGTCACTATGGTCCAGCATCTTCTAAACTACTGGACGAACAAGATAGTCTCCCAACGGGGTCTGACGGAAGCCGCCAAAGCGTCGGTCGTACACAGTACGCAGGTGATCCTGCGCGCGATACTCTGGGTGGCGGCGGTTCTTTTCATACTCGGAAATCTCGGAGTGAACGTGTCGGCGGTCCTTACCGGCCTGGGAATAGGCGGCGTAGCGGTAGCCCTGGCGGCCCAGGCCATACTTGGAGACCTTTTCAATTTTTTTGTGATCCTGCTGGACAAGCCGTTTAACATAGGCGATTTCGTTGTCTCCGACTCCGTGTCCGGGACTATAGAACACATAGGTTTAAAATCCACCCGTATCCGCAGCATTTCAGGAGAGATGATAGTGGTGTCAAACTCCAATCTGCTGTCCTCCAGAATAAGAAATTATAAAGATCTCAATAAGCGCCGGGTGGTTTTCAAGACCGGCGTGGTTTACGGGACCGGCGCGGAAAAGCTCCGCAAAGTACCGGCACTGATAAAAGCGGTGGTTCTCGGCCAGGACGGCACCGAATTTGAGCGGTCCAACCTGTATAACACCGGGGATTTTTCCGTGGATTTTGAAACGGTATATTACATCACCAGCGGGGATTATACGCTCTACATGAACACGCAGGAACGTATTTTGCTGGGGATCATAGAGGGGTTTGCCGGGGAAGGAATAGAATTCGCTTATCCGACCCAGACGCTTTTCATCAATCGATGAAATATATTATCAGAGATCAGAAGAGGAGAATAAAATGAAAAAAATAATGCTATTCACGGCGCTGATGGCCCTGGCAAACGGGCTCGTCTGCGCCCAGGACCGCGTTATCGCCACGGTCAACGGCGACAAAATAACTTCCGGAGATATCACAAAAAAACTATGGTGGCAGTATTCCGCCCAGGGGCTCTCCGATATAATAGACGAAAAGCTTCTTCTGGGAGAAGCCGCCAGGCTCAAAATACCCTATGACGTCAAAGAGGCGGATAAACGCTTTGAAGCCCTGGCCGCGGGCTATAAAGATAAAAAAGAATTCGACGCCAATCTCAAGACGGTGGGATGGACCGCTTCCGATGTAAAGGAATTGATAAAGCGGCAACTGCTCATCAAAGACACCGTCATCACGGCCAAGGCAATCAACTTCACCGACGCGGACATAAAAACCTTTTTCGAACAGAATAAGGAAAAATTAGGCAAAGCGGCGAGCGTCAAGCTGCGTCAGATCTTCGTCGGGACCCAGACCGAAGCGGACGATGCCTACGTGGCGCTGTCCGCTGGCGCGGATTTCGCCAAGCTCTCCGGCCTTAAATCCACAGATGAGAATCTCCGGAAAAAGGAAGGAGACATCGGCTATATCTCAAAAGGCCTTCTTCTGCCTGAGATAGAAAAAGAGATCTTCGCCCTCAAACCCGGACAATACACCAAAGCCATCGCCACAGGCAACGGTTACAGCCTTTTCAAACATGAGACGTCCAAACCCGGAGAACCGGCTAAACTGGATGACGCGTTAAAGGCGGACTTAAAAATAGCCCTGACAAATCAGGCCGTGACCCAGAAACTGCCGGAACTGGTCGGCGAACTGCGCAAAAAGGCTAATATAGAAGTGAACAGATAAAAGCTGACCAAAAATATAGCTTAGAATAAATTAAAAGGCCGTCCGGTTAACGGACGGCCTTTTAAATTCGCTGTTTTCTGTCTGTCTAAATTATCCGGCAACCTGGTCGCTCTTACCGCGCGGCTTCAGGCTCTTTCCCGCCTCTGGTGAAAAAAGCATGTATCGCGAAATAAACCACCATGCCTATCACAATAAACTGCGTTGCGTAAAGATACTTAGAAGAAGAGAAGGTGTAGAGTTGATCAAAGCGTCCGTACAATAGCGAGAAGCGGGCCATGACCGTGTTGCCGAAAGCCGCTCCGAAGTAGATCATCAAAAAATAAATGCCGATATTGGAGACTTTCTGCATGTGGCCCTTGTGCTCCACGGAAAAGAAAAAGTAGAACAACACGCATATAACGCCAAAAGCCACCAGAAAAGCGTTAAAGATCATCCATGGAGTCATTGAAGCCATCATGGAAAGCGGTTGCACGGTCCCGGATATCTGGCTTATGAAATCCGTGGAAAGGCCGACGGGTATTGCCAACCCGGCGCCATACCCCATCAGAAAGGTAAAACCGTAGCGTGAGATCCAGGAGATCTTCGGTATGAACTGGGTAAGCAGGGAAAGGCCCAGTAACGAGGGAACAAGCACCAGCCACTCATGCTTCATAAGCGGCTCCCATACCTTAGGCACCAGAACGCTGTAAAAAGAAACCTGCAGCAGCCAGCCCATGCCGGCGCCCAGATACAGATGCTCCGCCGCCTTAAAGAAAGGATTGTCTTTATACAGAAAACTGAACAGGAATATGGTAAGACCCGCCGCCAGCCAGGCGCCAGCCGTCATCCATGCCGGAGTGATGACGAAAAAACCGCAAAGCCAAGTCCAAAAATGAGTAAGCAAGTCCATTTAAGTCACCTCTTGTAGAATAGCACCGGGAGCAACGCGATTACAGATATTTTATAATCAAAAGTATAATGTTGGAGATAGAGATCAGCGCCAGGACAAGCAGATGCCCGAGGTTCAGGGAATCGATGCCGGAGGTGCCTTTCCCTGGAACCTTCACCAGAGATTCGTACTCTGCGGCGCCTTTCATACCGCCCAAGAGACCTTTTAACTGGCCTCTTTGCAGATAGGGCCCGTAGCCGGGCTGGCTGATGCCGGTCACGCCGCCGATCACGGGAATATGGTATTTATCCCCGACATAGGCGACCCAGTAATCCAGCATAGCGGTGCCGGTAATCTCCACCACAAGAGCCATGTCTTTATAATTCTTTATGCCCTGCATGACAGGCAGAGAGCGCGCGTCCGCGCCCGCCTCGTCTTTATTATAGATCCCATACATATCCGAGGCCATCTGGGTCATCACCGCCACAGGATTGGCCATGTAGGGGAAAACGACATAATCTTTGCCGTAAACCTTACTATATTCCTTCGGAACCTTTTCAAATATTTCCGCTATAAGGCCGGTTGAGCCGGCGATATAGGTGACCACTCCCACGCGCAGATTTTTTTTGAAGGCATGGCGTATCATCGCTATGGCCTGCGGATGAAGTTCGGGCCGGGTGGAAGGGTCATAGTCAAGAGAGAATAGCACGAAAGAGCCGGCTGGCACTTTGTCCATAAAGTCAAAGGAATGCTGAACATCCCGGGAAATGGTCTTATTCGGCAGGCCGAGCGGTTTCATGATAGGGATGAAAAGCATCACGGCCAGCAACAAGAAAATCCATCTTCTGTCTATTTTAAAGAATTTTTGTAGTTTTTCCTTGAGCATATTAGTCCTTCCCCAAATACTGCTTTTCTATCCCGAATATGATCTTGAACGACGTCACAATAGCGCCTATGGAGATACCTATCATGATACCCCGTTTGCCGGCCACCGCCGGCACGCTCATGATCCATTCAATGACATCCGACACGCCGCATTTGGTCCAGCCAAGAACCGAATCCCATATTATCTGCCCCAGCGGCACTTTGCCGAGTATCAGGATAAAAGCCGCGACAAAAAGCACAAAGGCCTGTTTGGATTTTATCCTGAACGACCTGTAGGCGGTGGAAACGATATAGAAAGCCAGCACCGCGAACATCGTAGAACTTAAAGCGTTATAGATATAGCGGAACGACCACCCCAGCAGAGTGATCCCGGTTTCGGAGCCCTGCTTGCCGCCACTGATATAGGCGGGGATGACCATGGCCAGGAAACCCACGAACACGAATATGCTGTATCCCCAACCGTCGGCCTTCCTTGCTATTTTATTATAATGGCTGTAAAACAAGCTGATCAGCCCCAGTAGAAAGGCGAAGGCGTATACGATATTCTCCCACTGACTGACAAGTTCCGTGTAATCCACCGAAACTTTGTGAGGGACGTAGTAGGAGGCCAGGGTAAGCACGCCGAAAGTGAAGACGATCGCCAAAGGAATATATTTTTTTATCAGTTTCATAATCAGTAGGCCCCAAAGAGATTAAGGATGACCTGGACGAACGGGTCCCAGTGCAATCTGGCTCCGACAGCCACGAGTATGATGCCGAAAAACACGGACACCATAACCACAAGTTTGCCGAAATCCTGTACTTTCAGGGCGCTCATCAGCATCGGCTCTTTGGAAAGATACGCTCCCGCGGCGTACAACTCCTCTCCGATGAGGGTGTAATCGCAGGCCGTGAAGAAGAACGGAAGCTGTGATTCCTGATCGGTGCCGGCTATCTGTATGGCTCCGCTGGTGGCGCCGACCTCGGCCAGCAACAACGACTCGGCCATAAAATAACCCATAAAGAAGATAGCCGCCGGTTTTTCCCTTGAGATCATGCCGTCCACGGAGGCGGCGTAGGAGAACTGGTCCTGGCTGATGAACTGATTGATGTCATCCCGGTATGAATCGGGACGGCCGGCTTCCAGGAAAGATTGTTTTACCACTTCCTTGCAGACGGTCATGACTATAGGGTCGTAGTGAGGTACCTTTATCTGAGTGTCGTATTGGGCCACTTTTTTTGAAACTTCCCCGAGAATAAAAGTGGAAGCTATGGTGGAGATTCCGGACATGCCGCCGATACCGGGCACGTAGTAAACGGGTTTTCCCATCTCGGTAGCGCGGCCGAGGGCTTCGTCTATGGCGTCAAGACCGGCGATGCGGCGGATAAACAAACCTTTGCGCTTGGCGTGTGAAACCGCCCAAAAGAAAACGGTAATGATTGTAACGAGAAGGAGCAGATTGTTAAGCCGGTCCAGGCGGAACCAATTGCTGGCGGTTTTACCGGAAACTATCCCGCTGTCGAAACTTTTTTTGTCCTTTATCGTGACGACTTTAAAGTTAAAGACGGGCCCGGTGGTCCGCGCTTCACCGAAATAATTCGGCAATTCTACTTTCACGACATGTTCTTTAACGGAAGCATTCCAGGCCCAGAACGGCAGCTCTATATCCTTGCCGGTTCTTGTGTCCGCCGGAAACTCGTCGGCTTTTATCCAGCCGCCGGTCTCCAGGGAAGACACATAGATCTGATACATCACATCGGGATTGTCCGTAGGGCGCACATCCCATTTAAGCAAAGCCGTTCCTCCGACATCATACGGCATGTCCGCGAACGTAAGGTTTTCTATGGGGGGGATAGCGCCGGCAGGCGTCTGTTTTTTAACCGCCTGGGAGGGCTTTGCGGCGGATACGTTTATTGCCGCGAACAAAACTGAAAATAAAACGAAGCCGAATTGGTTTTTGATCATACTATCGTACAATATATATCATTTACCTCTTGCCACGCAAGATTTTTTTCAACGCCTTACAGCAAAGCCCTCCCGGGCTGATTTCGACGGAGACTGCCCCACAGTGAATCCGGAAAGATTTTCAATTCGTGGCCGTTTTCAAATCCGGCAAGAAGCGCGATAAGGACCGTTTTTCACCTATGCTCGCCCAATGCCGCTTCCGCTATTTTCGGCGCGGTATTGTTCCAGGTATATTTTTCCACGGTTAATGCGCCCCCGCGCGCCAGGGCAGCGGCCAAATTCCTGTCTTCCAGAAGCGTTACAATCTTGTCGGCCAGATCGTCCGCCGACCCGGACCGAAAGAATAGGATATCCCCGCCGTCCTCGGCTATCTCGGATATTCCTTCAAGCCTCGAAGCCACCACGGCCGTTCCGCCGGCCCAGTATTCATAGATCTTTAAGGTTGTAACTATGCGGTTGGGAAGATCGTCCTGCCTGGGGATCACGCCGATAGCGGCCCGGCTGAGATACCGCCGGGCTTCGTCGCAGGGGAGGTAATCAGTAAAAACGCAGTTATTACTCACGCCGAGCTTTTCCGCAAGTTTTATAATATTCCAAAGCTCGCGGCCCCCGCCGACTATCAGAAACCGGGCGTCCGCGTGCTTCTTCAGTACTTTTGGTATAGCTGAGATCAACAGTTCCACGCCATGCTGTCTGTCCACCGTCCCCAGGTGGATAACGGCGTTTTCATAGCCGGCCTCTTTTTCCCGCGGGATTCTCTCAATTTCCGCCGCGTCATAAACTATCGACACCTTTGCGGGGTCTATCCCCTTACCGATCACCAGGTCCCGCATGGCCTTTGTGACCACGATAAGGTGGTCGGCGCTCCCTATTATCCAGTACTCTATCGCCAGTATCAGCGGCGTCACCGCGCGCTCCAGCAGGGTTTTCCGGTTGGTCACAAGATACTCGGCGTGAATATCGGTTATATCCAGAACGAACCTGAATTTATAAAACCATTTAAGAAAAGGCAGCGTGGCCGCGGCTATTGAATTGTGCACGAAGAACATATCCGTACTGCCGGCGAACTGCAAAAACTTGCGCAGCAGCCTTATATTGAACTTGAGCGAGGAGAGAAGTTGCGAACGCTGTTTCTTGGGCGCGTGCAGCCAGTGCACTTTTATCCCGTCCAGTTCGCCAATACCGTCGGTGGGGGCGATTATAGTCACCTCGTGGCCCAGTTTTTTAAATTCCCCGGCCGCCTTTAGAGTCCGAAGAGCGCCGCCGCCTTTTATAGGGCACAGCGAGTCGTGCGTCGAAACTATTATTTTCATTCTTTCCGTTCTCCAGCCTGTCGGAGCTTTCTCACGTCATTTTTCGTATTTTCCAGCTTAATCGTATCATTTCGCCCCAGCCCATGGCCCGGCTCACCCGGTAGGTGCTGAAAAGATCGTAATCATTCAACAGTTTGAACACGAAGTTGTGGGGAAGGCATATAAGCATTCTTATCAGAGGGATAAGAGAGGGGAACTTCACTCCAAGAAAAGCTATCTTGTGCAGATTCACTATCTCCCGCTTATGGCTGAGCCTGACGGGCGTATCGTAGGAATAATGACTAAACGACTCCGTACGGCCTTTTTCAAACAGGTCATGCTCCACCATATAATCCCAGAGTTCCGTTTTGACTATCGGCTGATAAATTGTAGGGGCTATGCTGTCCGACCCGATTCGTCCGAGCAGTTCCACGGTGCTTACCGCCTCATCCAATGTTTCCCCGGGCAGCCCAAACATTACGTACGAGATGAACTTTATATTGTGCCGGCGCAGCAGCGCGGCTCCGCGTATTATCTGTTCGTCAGTCATGTTCCGCTTAAGAACGAGATTACGCAGCTTTTCGCTGCCGCTTTCAACGCCCAAAGCCATATAAAAACACCCGGCCTCGGCAAGCTTCCCCACATTTTCCTCCGTCAATTCGTTGAACCGGCCCTGGCAGAAGAACGGCAGAGCTATCTCTTTGCGATACAGCTCAAGGAATTCCAGGATCCTAGGGTAAAGAGTGAAAGTATCCGCGCAGAAGGACACGGTCTTCATCCCGTATTTTTCCCGCACATCTTTTATCTCGCTGATAATATCAGCCGGGCTTCTGAACCTGACGAAGCGGCCTTTCCCGGCGTAGGCCGCGCGCAATTCATGATTGTGGCAGTAAGTACAGTTATACGGACAACCCCGCCCCACAAGGAACCGCTTGCTGGAAAGCCCGGCCAGCATCGGAGAATCCTTGTAAAATATCTCCCTGTCCAGGTGCGGCAGCAGGTCCAGATCTTCCACCAGCGGCCTCAATTCATTACGGAATACCCGGCCGCCGGACTTCACGCAGAGATTTTTAATGCCGGTTATATCCTGCCCGGCCTCAAGACGCCGCGCCAGTTCGAGAAGAGCCTCCTCGCCTTCGCCCATGCAGATTATGTCAACGCCGTCCGTTTCGATGAACTCCGGGAAATAGGTCGGATGCGGTCCGCCGAAAATGACCGGGATGCCGGCAGCTTTTTTTATTTCCCCGGCCAGCTCCACCGCCCACTTATAATTCATCGAGGTCACGGAAAATCCGACCAGCAGCGGTGGAGACGCCGCGATAGCGGAAACAATGGAGTCCGATCCGCCCTTCTCATAAATACGCGCTTCGACTCCGTAACCGCTGCGTTTCATGAAAGCGGAAAGCGCCTGTATCCCCTGATGCTCAAAAACGGAGTCAAGCACGAACAGTATTTTAGCCATATTATAATATCAGCAGGCCCCGCCTATTTCTCTCCGGAAATAACCGACTCCTCCCGAAGCAGCGAACGAAGCTGCCTGAAGATGAACAGCGGGCCGAGCCCGCGCAGCACACGGAAAAAATAATAAGCCTGGCGCGCCACCCAGCCCGGAGAGGCAAGTCTTTTGAAGAGCCAGCGGCGCATCGCGGTGACGCGCATGGCCTCGACCCTGTCCAGGTCCAGATAGCGGTGACTTATCACCTCACCCGCCTTCCCGTCATACTTATCCCATTCCTTGGTCTTCAGCAGGCCTTCTTTCTCGGCCGCTTCGAAAAACTTCGTGCCGGGGAAAGGCGTGGCAATGCTCACCTGTATGGTATCCGTGCCCAAGTCCTCAAGGTAAAGCAGCGTTTCTTCGGCGCTGCGTTCGTCCTCACCCAGCAGACCCAGCGCGAAGGTGGCGTGCGTTTTTATCTTGCCGGCGGCGCACCAGCGCACCACTTCCTTGACCTTCTCCAGATTCACCGGCTTTCCCAGATCCTTTATCATGCGGGAGCTGCCGGTCTCAACGCCGAACTTTATCCCCACGCAACCGCTCTCGGCCATCAAAGCCACCAATTCCCCGGTGAGGTTTATCGCGTCGCCCATGCACGACCATTTCACGTCCAGCTTTTTCTCCATCAGGCCGCGGCACAGTTCCTCAACATGGGCCTTGTTTATCGTGAAATCATCATCGTCGAAATATATTTCTTTAACGCCATACCGTTTTACCAGCTCCTCCATCTCGGCCAGTACGCGGGCGGAACGAAAAGTTCTGTACTTGCCGTTACCGTACATCACCTGGTTCCACAGACAGAAATTGCAGCGGTAAGGGCAGCCTCGCGACGCATGCATCTGCACGGCCGGCCTGTGCTGGCAGAATCCGTCCCAGTAGAGCTCCGGCTCGACGCGCCAGGAAGCCGGAAACATGTCGTAAGCGGGGGGGGGCAGCTTGTCCAACGGGTCTATCAATGGGCGCGGCGAAGTTTCCAGTAACTCTCCCGCGTTCTTGTAGTTTATACCGGCCACCCGGGCCGGATCGCCGTTATCCCTAAGGCACTTAAGCAGCTCCACCAACCCCTCTTCGTACTCACCACGTACCACATAGTCCACGCCGCAGTTGCCCTTCAGCATCTCTGCGGGATAAACGGAAGAGTGCGGACCTCCCGCTATTACCGTAACGCCGGGATTTAAATCCTTGAGTTTTTTAACAAGAGCCATGTCCATGGCTATGGTGGGGGTGGTTGTTTCGAAGAAAACCGCGTCCGGGGCCTCTTTAGAGAAAATCTCCAGGAAGCCCTCCTCTCCAATGTCAAGCGCCACACAATCCGCAACGGCCACTTCAAAGCCCTCGCGCTTGAGCCAGGCGGTGGAATACGCAAGAAAAAAAGGGAAAGGAAGGTAATGCGGCAGTTCGCCCTTTTTCTTTATGCCGGAATGCGGCCAGCGGGAACCGGACCGCACGAAATATTTCTCATAACCGCCTTTAAGCGGAAACCTGTACAACGGGTTGAATAATAGAATTTTCATCCGCCCTTATCCAAACCATTGCCCGACCAGGCTTTCGTTATCTGACGCCCAGCGGCAGATCCTTTCCACCATTTCCGCGGCGGAAAGCGAAGGCTTCCAGTCCCAGGTCTTTTCAGCCAGCCTGTAATCGGTCACATAATACGGCACATCGTAGGGCCTGGTTTCCCTGACGATAGCCGGAGGAGGGCCGCCGGCTCCGAGGAATCCGGAGCAGAGCGCGTCCAGCTCCCGAAGGGAAAAAGAGCCGCGCAGCCCGCCGCCGGCGTTTATCACGCGCGGCACGTTCCTGGACGGAGATGTTATCTGCTTCATAACCAGGGCGGCCACATCGGAAGCATCCATGCAGTCCCGCACTTGCCGCCCGCTGTACCCGATGAACTTGAGCGGTCTTTTGAGCAGCTTTGAATAGGCCCAGAAGGAGAGTATGCCCTGGTCTATGCGTCCGAATTGCCCCGGTCCGCCTATAACGCCGCAACGGTTTATCCAGACCGGGAAGCCGAAGGCGGCGGAGTATTCAAGGGCCAGCAGTTCGGAGGCAGCCTTGCTGGTCCCGTACAGCGAAAGCGGCGGCCTGGTGGAAAAGTCCTCTGAAACCCCGGCCTTTGAAAAACCGAGCACGGTGGAAGGCGGCACAGGCTCCAGCCTTTCGCCTTTTATCCTGAGCTTTATTGAAAGCAGATCCGATATGGAATAAACGCGGCTGGTGCTGAGCAGCACTAAGCCGCAGGAATGCCTCTTGCAGTACTCCAGCAGATTTATAGTGCCGGAAAGATTGTTCTCCATCAGCTGCCGGGAGGAAGTATCGTTCAAGACGCCTGACCCGGCCAACACGGTTGGGTTAGCTGCACAGTCTATCAGCCAATCCGCCGGCGGCAGCGCGTCCACATCGGCCTGAACGCGGATATCCCCGTGATAAAACTTAGCGCCGACCTTTTTGAGGGCGGCCAGGTTGCTTTCCGAGCCGCGCCTGGAAATATTGTCCAGTCCGCATATCTCCGCTCCGGGGAGAGCGTCAGCCAGGAAGGAGGCCGTTCTGAAACCGAGATAACCGCAGATTCCGGTGATCAATATCCGCATTAAATGCTCCGAGCTTTCCAGGCTCCGGCTATCTCCGCGAATATTCTGTCCAGCGGCACCGTTATATCCCAGCCCGGGTAATGGGCGCGCATCTTGTCCAGGTTGGAGATGTAGCAGATATGGTCGCCTTCGCGATTTTTGTCCACGTATTCATAATTCATTTTACGGCCTGTCGCCTGTTCCGCCATATCGAAGGCTTCGAGTATGGAACACGAGTTCCCGCGCCCGCCGCCCAGATTATAAACCTCGGCAACGCGCGGCTTATCGATGAACCGATCTATGAATTTAGCCACATCTAGAGAATGTATATTGTCGCGCACCTGCTTGCCTTTGTAGCCGAACACCTTATACTTGCCGCCGGTAACGTTCACCTTCATGAGGTAGCTCAGGAAACCGTGCAGCTCTACGCCGGAGTGGTTCGGGCCGGTCAGGCATCCGCCGCGCAGACAGCAGGTCTTCATACCGAAGTAGCGCCCGTATTCCTGCACCATAATGTCGCCGGCCGCCTTGGAGGCGCCGAAGATGGAATGCTTGGACCTGTCTATCCGGAAATCTTCGGCTATGCCTCGCGCGTAGGCGGGATCATCGTACTCCCAGCGCGTGGACAATTCCTTCAGTTTTATCTCGTTGGGCGCGTCGCCATAGACCTTGTTGGTGGACATGTGGACAAAAGGCGCATCGGGGGCGCAGCGCCTGGCCGCTTCCAGCATGTTCAGCGTGCCCACCGCATTCACGTCGAAGTCGTCATAAGGTCTTGAAGCCGCGAGGTCATGGCTTGGCTGCGCGGCGGCATGCACTACCGCGTCCGGTTTAAGCTCTTCGAAACATTTCAGGACGGCCGCCCGGTCCCGTATATCAACGGGATAGTGCCTGTAATTCGGATATCTGGCGCCCAATTCTTTCTGTCTCCAGCCGGTATCGCCTCCGGGGCCGAAAAAATCCGCCCGCATATTATTGTCTATCCCGTGCAGGTCATACCCCTTTTCAGCGAAGTAGGAAACCACTTCGCTGCCTATCAAGCCTCCGGAACCCGTTATCAGTATCCTGTATTTACCTGAAGCCATATTCTCTTCCTCATCTCTTGTCTAAGAGCGATTTAAAATAATCTATCTGAGCTTTCACATTATAACCATATCGGGCGTATTCCTCGTATTGCTCCAGGCAACTGGCCCACATTTTATTATCTATAAGTACCTTCATGAACATCTCGTTCTTCCAGTCGTTCTTCGCAAGTTCCTCAAGTATATTGGGGGAATTGCCGTTTGCCTCTCCCGGCAGTACGCTGTAAACGTACACCCCTTCTTTGAAGTTAACCAGTTTGACATGATTCTTCCAGAAAACGTCGAATATGTCCCGTTCCCGCCGCGTCCAGTTAAATTCCCGGTAGGTGGCGTTGTTCCTCAGGGCTTCCCTGTAATTGACAAGCAGATGTGTGATTTTTTCCTTCGACAATATCCCGTAAAAATCATCCGCGTCCCTGGATCTTTTCAAAAATTCCATCAATGGCTGCAGATTTGTTTCCACGGAATATGAAATAAAATCCCGTTTTAAATAATAAGGTCTGCTTTCTCCCACAAAGAGGATTTTTGCGTCATCCGGCAGATTTTTATTTATCCACCGCAGCTCGGCGTACGGGGGATTCGGGTAGGAAGGCTGGGACACCGAGAGGAAATCGTCCTTAGACGCGCCTTTACCTAAATATCCATCAAGCCCTAAAGTCCTCGCCACGGAAAAAACAGCCGTAAAATTGAAGACGAACATGGCCGCGGCCAGCGCTTTGAACAGCGTGAAACGCTCGGAAAAGTAATACCCGGCCCGCCCCAGGCAGACCGAGAGGGCGACAAAAAGCGGCAACAGGTACCTGTAACCGGGCGTGCCCAGATACCAGAAGGCGTATCCGGCGCAGAACATTAACAGGGAATGTTTGATCTCTCTGTCCATTTTTCTGAACATAAACAGGCATGGCAGCAACAGCAGGAAAACCGGACCGATATAAGTCATAGAATCAACGCCCGCCATAGTCAGGGTCCAGGGAGAGCGCAGGAAATCGGTAAACTTAAAACCGAACAGATTCAGCGGCGTATTGATCATGCCGCCGCCACCATCGCCCACTATTCTAAGATTCTCTCCGCCAAGCACGGCATGAAAGAAGGGGTGGACAGGATTATGCGTGAAAAGATAGTCCTTTAAAAGCCACGGCAGGCTCAGCAGAAATATTGTTCCGAAAAAAATAGAAAGGTTCTTCACCGAACGGCCCGCGCCGAACTTACGCCATGAATGAACAGCCAGCGAAACGGCAAAGCCCGCCACACAGAAAACCGCGGTATATTTCGCGCCCATACAGATCCCGGTGAAAACGGAAAACAGGGCGAACTGGCCGTTATCCCCGGATTTCAGCCAATTGAGATAAGCGACATACGCCAGAGCGAAAAAGAACGTAACCCCCACATCGTTGCCGCAGGTCCATGAATTCATGGCGAAGATCGGAGTCGCGCATAAAGTCAGAACGGAGAAAATGGCGGTTTTCGCGTTATAATTTCTTTTGACCGACAGATAGATCAGCAGAACGGTCAACAGGCCGGTAAGAGCGTGTATCATTTTTGCCAGGATCTCATTACTCAGCGACAAGGCCAACATATAGATCATGGACAGGTTAAGGGGAAAATTAGAGTGGCTGAGAAACCTCATCGGCTCAATTTTATGCTTGAGCAGATAGTAATTGGGCGTGGCGAGATGGTAAACCAGGGAATCATAAAACGTTTCCGGCACGAACGCCATTACGCAATTGAGCGCGAGAAACAGCGCTCCCAGCAATGCCAGAGCTTTCCAGGCGGAATCAAGTTTCCAGATTTCTCCGATCTCGCTTCTCAAAGCGCCGGCTTTGAACGTCCATATCCTGGTCTTAAACGCGGCAACGGCGCCGCCGGCAAGGAACACGGACAGGATGAGATTTTTGTGAAGCGCGCCCAGGGCGCCGAGCAGCAGCATCAGATAGGCTATAACCCCGAAACCGAGCCCGATGGAAAAAATGAACCGTTCCGGGTCCGGAGCCGCGATCCTGCAAACGCTCAAAATCCCGCTTCCGATTCCGTAGGATAAGACTATTAGAAGGACCAGGAACAGAAGATTCAAGGCGTTGGCCGGAACTACGCCGGCAAAACCGGCGAACACCGCCGGGAAGTCAAAATCCGCCAATCCGGAAATAGGATGTAAAGGCAGATAATTCCTGCAAACCGCATAGAACCATACCAGCAGGCCGGCAAAAAGTAAAAGCGGCGGAAACCTGAAAACCCCGTCAGGAGAACCGTCCAGCCCGAGGCTGGCGGCATCCGCCGCTTCCTTTCTTTTGAGCCTGTTTTTTTTCGACATGCAGGTTGCAGACCGGCCCGTTTTTATTTATTTTTCCAGAACTTCTATATTGGCTCTAGGGATGACCAGCGTCTCTCCGCCGGGCAGATCCACTTCCAGCACGCGCACATGAGACTCGCTGCCGATCTTGGTCAATTCCGGCGGAAGCGATTTAACGACGCCGATAACGCCGAAATGCGGCTCGCGGATGATGCGCACCGGGTCGCCCGGTTCTATCCAGCCGCGGCCTTCTTCCTTCTTACAGGTGGTGACGTTTTTCGGGTAGCCGGGAACTATTATCTCCGGCCGCATGACGCCGGCGCGGATCTGCGTGGCTCCGGAAACGGAAGCTTTCTCTCCGTTCCTTGAGGCCAGCAGTTTAAACGTATATTCGGCCATAGGGATCATGCCGAAACCTTCGGTGACTATAAGCGTAACGCCTACCTTCTCGGTGCCGGTGACGGCGACTCCGATATCGTAACCCAGCAGCTGGCGGAGGTCCCGATCGTGGATGCCGCCCACCACAATTGCGTGCACGCCAAGCTCCACGGCCCGCTTTATCGTGGCCAGGCCGGCGTGCCTGCCACCTAGAACTATTTTGCCTTTATGGGTTTCGTTCAGGGCTTCGGCGGGCAGATCTTCGTCGGGGCTGGCCGCAACCACGGCTATCTCGCCGTTAGTCTCGCCGCCTATGCCGAAAATACCCTGGATGAAGGTGCCCTCGGACTCTACGGTCACTCCAAAATCGGGAGTCACGTCCACTACCTTACCCTTGACATACGCCATAATAGGGAGGATCCTGGGAGGTTCGCGCAGCAGGACCTGCCCTGTCAGCATGGAGACGGTTTCAACGGTGCCGTCCACGGGGGATTCCACCGAGGTCTTGAACCATTTCAGGAGAGGCTTGTTCTCCGCGATTATCTCGCCTTTTTTAACGGTATCGCCTTCTTTTTTCAGTATAAAGTTCTGGATCTCTTCCGGGGCTACCGCCAGGCGGTTGGCGATATTTACGGAAAAGACCTTGCCGGGCAGCTGGGTCTGGGCTACCACGTCCAGCGCCTCCACCTGCTGTCCCATTCCCACCAATACTTTGCCTGGGATAGGGAGCAGTCTCTTCTTTTTAAGCACCGTGCAGGGAATGACTTTAAGACCAGGTGTGTAAGCGTGCGCCATAATTCATATCCTCCAGATCAAATTCGACCATACTGTGGTTTGCCTGCCCGGATGCCGGCGCGCGGCGTAAATGAGAGTTTGTGTTTACGCTGGTAAGCCGGCATGCTTTTACGCCTTCATTATATCGGATACATCTCCATGGCTTTGTACCATTTGTTAAGGTCTGCTATGCGCTTGGCCGCGGTCTTGGACAAGTCTAACGGCCTGCCGCGGCCATCCAACACCACTCCGACCACGCCGCCTTCTATATTCGCTTCCAGCTTGTTGCCTGGGCCTGCGCCCATGTCAAAGCCCTTGGCCGGCTTCACTATCGCGCGACCCTTGGGCGATTCGAACGGTATATGCAGGATCTCTCCGAAGCGCAATTCGCCGGAATGGCGTTTACCGTTCTCTTCCACAAGTTCCCAGTCCATGATAACCTGGCCGTCCTTGGCCATTCCTTTCGGCGCCAGGCAGGTACCCAGGCGCACCAGGCAATCGTTATAGAACACATCCAGGGCGGCTTTCTCGCTTACCTGCGCCAGCACGCCCAAATGCGGCATCATGAAGATGGAATCGACGGCTATCATGGTTACGCCTTCCGGCTGATACGCGTCTATCATCATCAGCATGGACTGCGTCCTGCGCGGGGAATGCGCCAGAATACCGCCCGAACCGATGATATAGTTAAGGTCCATAAGATTTATGAGGCTCTGGCCGCTGGAGGTCTGTTCAAAAGCGTCGGAAATCGAACGCTCCTGCTGCACGCCCTTAAGACCCACGGCTAGCGCCTTGTGCTGATCAAAGGCCAGTCGCAGGGCTTCGCGCGCCACCGCGTGCTCCACCTGCAGGTCCTCAACGGTCTGCGGAATGGTAGTGGGGCGGATCATTTTATTCTTCAGGCGGTTCCTGAGATCCTGTTCGTCCAGGCCGAAGGGCAGCCACCTGAGAATGTTGGGGAGGCCGGCCTCGGCCATGACGTTTGAAATGGAGTAGCTCATACCCAGGTTCGCGCTCACGGTGCGGTTGAATACTCCGGAAAAAACGGAGAACACGTCGGTGGTGGCTCCGCCGATGTCCACGGCCAGCACGTTGAAATTATTGGCTTTGGCGAATTTTTCGGTCATGACGCCCACGGCCGCAGGGGTGGGCATGATGGGCGCGCCTACCATCTTCATAAGTTTCGGATATCCGGGCGCCTGCTGCATAACATGTTCCAGGAAAATATCGTGGATCTTATGGCGGGCGGGCATGAGATTTTCTTTTTCAAGCGTGGGGCGCAGATTTTCGGTAATGATCAGGGCCGTCCGCTCGTCCAGGATATCCTTTATCTCCTGATGGGCCTTGTTGTTGCCGGCGTAGATGACAGGAAGCTTATAGGAGGCTCCGAGACGGGGCTTCGGATCGGCCGCTTTCAGGAATTGCGCCAGCTCCACCACGTGTGTCACGGTACCACCGTCGGTGCCGCCGGAAAGCAGCATCATATCCGGCCGCAGCTGACGGATGCGTTCTATCTTTTCATGATCCGCGCGGCCGTCATTGGAAGCCAGCACATCCATGACGATCGCTCCCGCTCCGAGGGCGCAGCGCTGAGCCGATTCGCCGGTCATCGCTTTCACGGCGCCGGCCACCATCATTTGCAGTCCGCCTCCGGCCGACGAGGTGGAGACGTATATATCCGCCCCGGTATTGCCGTTATTCGGGGTTATGATGTGCTCTCCGTTCAGGATCTTGCGACCGGAAAGTTCCTCCACTTCGGTGATGGCGTTCAGCACGCCTTTGGTGACGTCTTCAAAAGGAGCTTCCACGGTGGTGGGGGCTTCGCCGCGGTAGGTTTGGCGGTAAGTGTCGCCTTTCTTTTCTATTAAAATAGCTTTGGTGGTGGTACTACCGCAGTCCGTCGCGATTATTATTTCAAGGTCTTTGTTAGACATGATGGCTCCTGTTTTTTTAGCAGTGAAATTATTTTACCACTTTCGTATCGGACTTCGAATCGCCTGAGTTAAGCTCATCTATAAAAAAGTCCACCGCATTGGGGTTTTCAAGCAGTTTCACGAACTTATCCATCTCTTCTTTACTGAAAACCGCGCTTATCATTGGCGTCACGAAAACCAGAGCCTGAGAACCCAGATTATGGAGGGGGCGCGTGCTTTCAAGCGCCAACGCAGCAACATTCCCCATTGAACGCTTGTTTATCTTCAAGGCCAGCGCGTTAAGGAGTTTTTTCTCCTCTTCGGTTATCGCGCTGTGGCCCGGCAGTTTGAAAGCGTTTTTCCAGATTCCCATTTTATTTACCGAGCCCCGAACCCGGCCTTAATTCTACATAAATATTATTTCTTTGTCTTTCCCAAATGACGGCCGTCCAAGAGCGGGGATACCGCCGCGCCGGTATCCGCCTGCGGCTCAATTCCCCCGGAAGGAACCTTTATGGCGGCATCCGAACAAGTATCGGACGGAAAACTTATTTTCAGGCGCACGCCCGGTTTAAGCCCGTGTTTGCGGGCCGAGCCTCCGGCCAGTTCCAGCACACAGAGCGCCGGAGCCGAAACCACGGCGACTTCCGAATCTCCCTGTCCGGGAGTTGAAGGAGTTACGCGGTGAAACACCTTCCCGATTTTAAGATCTTTGTCCAGGAAAACGATATCCAGTTCCACAAAAGTATTCTTCATCCAGAAACTTTTTTCGCCGGCTTCCTTAAAAACGAACAGCATCCCCCGATCCTGTTTCAGCTCTTTACGGAACATCAGGCCTTTTGCCTGCTCTTCCCGCGTCAACGCCAGTTGCGCCCTGACCGGGAACCCGTCGGGCAGCGCCAGAAACGCTTCCTGCGCGCATTTAGGTATCTCAAAGGCGCCCGCAGCGGCAGATTCCGCGGAAAGCAGCAGCAATGAGAACAAAATACTATTTTTTTTCATTTTCCACAGGTAAAGCGGGTTCGGAGGGGGGTTCCATTTTGACCGCCGCGGAGGAAGTTCCAGCCACGAACGCGGCCGTGGAAATATCCATAAAAGCCGCTCTTATCTCTATTTTTTTCTGCAACTCTTCCGCCTCCTTGAAGATCTTCATGAGATCCGACTTGTTCTTTTCGGCTATGGCCTGGAGAGTTACTCCCTTGTCGCGTTCTTTGGCCAGCGTCTTGAACACGGTTTTAGAATCGAGAGCTATGGCGAATAAGATCAGTAATTCCTGGCGGTATATGCCCTGCCGCATGAAAGAAGCCGCGGCCTTGGCCGGAGCGGTGGATTCGAACACGGCGTAAAGCGCGGCCGTTGAATTTTCAAGAACAAAAGCCTTGGCGAAGGCATCTTCGTCCTGCTGGTTTAATTTAATTTCTTCGGACCTGTTAAAAACGTCCGGCCCCGTTTCGGCGCCCATATACAACTGCTGGGCGCCGGCCGGACCCGCGTTCAGCATTAGAATAAAAATCAGTTTAAACACGGCCTTATATGGAGGTGGTGACCAGGGTCTCGGTGGTCAAAACCCCCGGTATGGACCGGATCCCCTGCACAACGAGGTTCGACAGGGTCGGCAGATCATCGGTTTCCATATCAAGAACCAGGTCCCAACGACCGAATACGGCCGACATATGCGTAACGCTATCAAGGGCCTTTAATTTGAGCAAGGCCTGTTTTTCCTTGCCAGGCATGAGTTTCACCAGTACCAGTCCGGTTACCATATCAGTATCTCCTTCTTCTTCCGGGTCGCGAACCCCGCGCTTAACATATGCGCGGAGCGGATTATCCCGCCGGGCCTTTAGCGGACCCCTTCCATGTTTGCTTCCTTCGACAACCCATTTGCATGTGGCACAGGTTGGCCAGGAAATCAGAAGTATTATACTATAGAAAAAGCCGCTTTCAGAGCGGTAAAAAGATTTTGCGAGAGCATACGATACGCGGAAATTATTATAATTATACGGACATGAGAGCGCTGATCCAAAGAGTCAAGAGAGCCGCCTTAACGATAGACGGTAAAAACCGGGGGGAAATAGGCCCGGGATATGTGGTGCTATTGGGCGTGGGAGAAGGCGACGTTGAAAAAGACGCCGAATTCCTTGCGGACAAGACGGCTAATCTGCGCATTTTTTCCAATTCCGAAGGTAAATTCGACAATTCGCTTCTGGACGTGGGGGGCGAAGCGCTGGTGGTTTCGCAATTTACGCTTTATGGCGACACCCGCAAAGGCAGGCGGCCGGATTTCACCGCCGCTGCCAAACCCGCTGAGGCAAATAAACTTTACGAATACTTCGTAAAATGCCTCAAAAACAAAGGTTTAGAAGTAAAGACCGGCGTTTTCGCCGCCGCCATGGTAGTGGAAATAATCAACGACGGCCCGGTAACTATCTGGCTTGACAGCAAAAATGCCGACAGTTGAACCGCCAAAGCGCAACACACCATCCTATCGAAAAGGGGGGTTCAGCGGACTGCCGATTCCACCGCTCCGGATTATTCCCGGCCGGACTCGTGGACCTGTATATAGCGCCGGAAGAGAACCAGCCCCACCGGGGAAATAAGCGCCATACCGCCCACTATCAGCCAGATCATCTGCGAATTGCGGGGCCCCTCCGCCGGGCAGTAACGCACCAGCAGAAAGCCTGAAATAGCGCCAACAAAAAACTTGGCCACGAAGTACGGCAGCATCGAAAGGGCCAGGTAAGAACCCTCCTGCCCCTTGGGAGCTATGGCGGCGGGATACTCGTACAGGCGCGGCGAATAAAAAGCCTCGCCTATGGAATATATCACCACGCACAGCACGATGGCCACGTACAGCGGGTGCACCGGACCCGCGAGTCCGAGCCAGCTGTGGCCGATAAGGTTTCCCAGCCAGCCGTCCGCCAGCCCCTGGAACAGCGCCGGCGGCACCGCCATAAAGAACACCGACAAAGCGGTTATCGTAGTTCCGATGACAACGGCTTTATAGGCCGTAAACTTCTGGGTCAGCGCGCCCACTACCGGCGCCAGGACTATCACTATCGCCGCGTTAAGCATTCCGAAGATGTGGCCTATCGGGGCGCCTTCGCCCAGTTCGCGTATGGCGAACTTGGGGAAGGTATAGTACATGTGGTACAGAATAAGTTTCACGAACACCACAAAGCCGAAAAAGGCGAGGAAACGATAGAAAGTGGGCTGTGTCCATAGGTTCGAGAAGATGCGCCCCCAATCCTTCAACGCGTCGCGGCAGGAAAGGGAAAAAGAATTCAGGAACGACGCCTCGGGATACTTAGGCGCCTCCGGGCTTATCTTTACTCCCTCATCCGTGGCCTCGGCCCCCGCGCGCAGTCCGAAATAGGTTATCAGCAGATTGGGGATGGTGAACATCAGGCCCAGCAAAATTATCGTCTGATAGGTGCTTATCTGTATGCCGGTAAAGGGTACGGCGTAATGGCCGTATTCTCCTAGGCCGGCGCGCACCCTGTCGAAGGTCCAGGCGGCCACCAGGAACCCCACGTTCATCATGGAATAATAGATGGAGAAAGCGATGGAGCGCTGGCGCGTGGTAGAGAAGCGTCTTACCGCGGCCACCATCACCGGCGTCTGCAGGGCTTCGCCGAGGGCCAGCGGGAGCAGGCCTAAAGGCAACGCTATCCACGGGGCGGAGAAGAATGACATTATAAAGCGGGCTATCACACAGAGGCCGAAGCCGGCTAGCAGGGATTTGCGTATGCCTATAGCGTCCACCAGCGAGCCCACCATCACGGTGAATATGGTAAGCACGGAAGACCAGCTGGCGATCACCAGGCCTGCGCTCTGGTCGCTTAATTTAAGGTCCGAGGACAGCCACAGTCCCAGCGTGGAAGTGCCGACAAGCCCGTAGGCGGTAATGGTAAGTATTTTGGTGCCGAAGATAAGCCACAGTTCGCGCATCGCGCCCTTCAGCACCATGAACTTGCCGATGAAAGACTCTTCCTTTGTTTCAGTCATATATCTCCATTGCACATGATATGCGGCCGATTGATTCTAAGACATTCCCGCTCGTCCTGTCAAACTCAGCGCCGGCTGCGCGGGGCCGGGATAGACATTGCACATATAAAATCCGTTTAGCAAATTTATGCGGAGCATCCGGATAAGACATCTGAAAGAATTGGGGACAGCTTCCGGGGCGGTGTCCTATATGGTGCACAAGGGAAGAGGCTTAGCCGGTAAATAATTGAGAAACAAAGTTACGTTCCCTCATCCACACAGCCCGTTGAAAAGGCGTAAACTTCTTCATTAATTCCTGAACGTTCTTTTTTATAAAGTAATGCCGGGCTGGTTGATTTTAAGCTATGGCACCGCAGGATAGTAAAGCGGGGTCCTGCCGGGGCCAGTCTTTTTTGCGTTCCGTCGGAGACCTGCCGGGTCAAAAAAGCCTGGCCCCGTCACCCCGCGTAAAACTTACGCACTTGATGCTCCTTCAGCAATAGCCCCGGCACTTCCTAAAACTAAACTAATATATTTCCCCAAAAAGCGTCTGCCACCTTTTCTTCCCTTAGCCCTCAAGCAATACAGATAGCGCGGCTTTATAAAGCACTTCAAGCCCTTCTCCGGTTTTTTTTGAATGGAATTCAGGCCGCCATTCCAATTCCGCCAGAGAATCGCTTACGGTAAGCATTGCAGCAAGTTGAACATGCCTGTATTCAGCTACGGCAAACAGAGCTGACGCTTCCATTTCAACTGTTGCTACACCTTCTTTTTGATATTGCTTGATTTCGGCAATAGTTTCTCTGTATGGCGCGTCTATGGTCCAGGTGACTCCGGCAAAATACTTCTGGTCTAATACTTCCAGGGCGTCCATTATTTCCCCGGTGAGTTTTTTTGAGGGATATGCGTATTTTGAAGGCTTGATGTAATGATAAGACGTGCCTTCGTCCCTTATCGCTTTTTCACAAACCATCAGATCCCCGACCTTTATCTTTTTCTGCAACGTGCCGGCTGTTCCGATGGATATAAACCGTTTTATGCCAAAAGCTATAAACTCTTCAAGGATTGTAACCGCCGCCGGAGCGCCTATGCCGAAATTCCCCGCAACAATCACTTTTCCGTCAGTTTCATCAAGGGAGTATAGCCCGCGGCAGAAACCACTGAGCTTGGTGGTCCGATGATTTTCGAGGATATGTTCAAGTAAACCGCTCTGATAACAGATGATCAACCCACGCGGTACTATAAATTTTGGGTAGCGCTTTCTTTTCTTAAGGTAAAAAAGATATTCTTTCGGGGTAAACAGCGGAGTTCGCTCATGTTTATCTTTTAAATTTGGAAACCCCATGCTCTCTCTCCCATTTCTTAAGTTTAAGGTCAAACTCAGAAGGTGCTCCTTTACCCTGTTCAGATATTATGCCCCAAATCAGGCGTACGGGGCAAATTTTATAAGAGTGGCGGCTACATTTGGGCGGGCAACTCATTCGACTTCATCATCAAAAGGGTGGAATAATGTTACATTAGTTTAAAAAAATGCCGGGTAATTAGCCGAACGAGCATCAAGTACGTAAGTTTTAGCGGGAGGGGTGTGTGGGGTTTTGCCCGCTCGCCCCAGTAGCGGAGAGAAGGCTCCAATCCGGCAGGATTGGAGGAGGACCACGGGAGGGTCCTCCACGGGTCTGGGGCGGAGGGCAAACCCCAGACAGGACCCCGACTGGGCATCTCGCGACTCTGACCCCAAGGCGAACCAGCCGACGTTACCACCGGGTCCGGTCCGAGTTCGGTCGAGTCCGGATTGTTTTGGATTCGCGATTTCGCTATACTTGTGTGTCAGCTCTTAATATCAAGGAACTACGATAATGAATACAACGAACATTCCGACCGCGGAGACACTTGACCACGTAGCGCCCGATTCACTGAAGGGCATCCCCAGGCAGCAAACCAATCCGGGCAGGTGGGCCGGCGCAGGATGGGACGCTTTTACCGGAGCCCTGCGCTCCCAGGACATAGAAGTCCGAGAAACAAAACATACCTGCGGGGTTTACGCCACGGATTCCGGCGGCCTTGCTTACGGCATGCCTCACGGAGTGGTTCTAGCCAGATCGGCCGAACAGATAGCGGCGATCCTTAAACAAGCGCAGTTGCACCGCGTACCGGTTACGGTAAAAGGCGGAGGGCTTACCACGGAAGGAGAAAGCGTGGCGTTCGGCGGCCTTCTGCTTGATATGCGCGGAATGAACCGCGTTATTTCGGTGGACAGCGCCGCCATGACGGTTCGTACTCAGGCCGGTATCTACTGGCACACCCTCGCCGAGATCTTGCGCCGCGATGGTTTGGATTACCTGTCCGCGCCGCTTAATCTTACGGCTTCGGTGGGAGGCACGCTGTCGGTGGGAGGCATAGACATCAATTCCCCAAGGCTGGGCTGCAGCGCCGACCAGGCGGTTTCCCTTCAGGTGGTCACGCCAACCGGGGAAATAAAGGAGTGTTCGGAATCCGTGAACCCCGGCCTTTTCGAGCGGATACTCCTCGGCTACGGCCAGTTCGGCGTGATAACTGAAGCCGTTATGCGCATACGCAAATTCACGCCCATCACAATGCGTTACTTTTACTACGGTTCTCTCCGGGAGGCGCTGGAAGACCTGCAGATGCTGGTGCGTGAGGACGCCGCTGACTATTGCGGTATTCTCACAATACTGGACAAGGCGGTGAACCTTCTGGTGGCGTTCGATTCCGACGAGCGCGAGCGCGCTTTTTTCGACAAGTGGCGCAAGCGTATCCGCGGCCACGGGGAATTCGCTTTCGCCCTGCGCATGGCCTGGCATTACGCGATCAGGCCCTGGCGCATAGGTGAAGCTCTCTATCTCCTGGGCCGAAAACAGGCCCTGGAACCGGCGTTCAATCCCAGCCATTATATGGAAAACGGCAAGATAGTTGACCGGGCGGTGGTGTTCGGCAACCAGGTCTGGAAATTCTGGGGCGGCAAGCAGATGGTGATCCCGGATCTGGCCGTCAGCGCCGGGAAATACGTGGAGGCCATCGAGCGGGGAAACGCCGTGTGTAAAAAATATTTTCCGCGCTACACACTGTACTGCGTGGGCATAAAACTCTCACGGCCGCGCGACCGGTACGAACTTTCCTGCGTTCCCCCGGACGCGGTGGATTTCGCCTACGGCTGCGAATTCGAACCGATGCTGGGCGACACGGTTTATAGCCGCGAGTACCTGCAGGCTTTCAAAAACGAGATCTACGACATAGGCGTGGACATGAAGACCAGCTACTACCGTTTCGGCGGAATGATGAAGGGATACATACGCCGCGCTTTCGGAGACGAAGTCGTTGATAAGCATCTTGCCATGAAACGCGAGGCCGATCCGGCCATGATACTCAATCCGGACGTGATATTCTAATTATGACCAACACCGATACAACCATATTCGACGACAGCATCCG
>MGVA01000064.1:42850-90499 GCA_001800245.1 Elusimicrobia bacterium RIFOXYA12_FULL_51_18
ATGCACGGGCTGCGGAGTTTGCATGCTTACCTGCCCGGTCTGGCGCCAGACCCGCGACGTCATGCTTACGATCTGCGGGCGCACCCGTGTTATTCAGGGCGGCGGGTCTCCGGAAGATGTGCGCGAATCCCTTATGGCCTGCGTATTATGCGGGGCCTGCGGCTCGGTTTGCCCCGCCGAAGTGGACACCGTCGGCCTCACAACGGAGCTCCGTATGTGCCTGGCCGGACCGAAAATTCCCGCGCCTCGCAAGCCGTCTTCAGGTTCCGGGAAAGCCTCAGGGAAAATATTTTTTCCAGGTCACGCCATGCGCGAAAATGAAAAGATCTTAAAGCGCGCTCTGGGCCTGCTTGAGCAGAACGGTTTTGCGTCTTTCGAAGATTCCGAAATTTCCGCCATGGCCGCGGAAATGGAGGCCGGCATAAGGCCGGACCCGCAGCGGCTCAAAGCCTTTATCCGTTCCATGTCGGACGTGACTGAGATCGTAGCCGCGGACGGTTTTCTGCACCGGCATCTGCGGCAGTGGCTGCCCGGAGTGCGCGTGACAGGCCTGGGAGAAGCCCTGCTCCGGAGACCGGACGTAAAAAAAGCTTTCAAAAACACCGACCTTTATATTATCGAGGCGCGCGGTTATCACGCCGACCACGTCCGCCTGGTTAAAGTTTACGACCGGATGCGGCTTGAGACCGGGTGCAGACTGAACACAAGCCTGCAGCGCGCGGCAATACCCACCGGCGCTACAAACCTTAACAAGGGCTCCGGCGCGGCGCGGGTGGACGCGGAGGAGCAGGCGCGCTGGATCATGGATAAGCGCCGGCCGGCCCGGGTGGTGGTGGAGGCTATGGAAGATCTGGAGCTCTTTAAAAAGATGTCCGGACCTGAAGTTATACACGTTTCGGAATTAATTTGATGCGCCGGCAGAACAGGGAGAATCAGTGACAGGAACCGGTCCCAAACCACGCAAAGTGGACGCGCTTATAGTAGGCTCCGGGCCGGCGGCGGCGGCGGCGGCCAAGCGCCTGAACGATGCCGGATATGAAACCGTGGTTCTGGAGCGCAGGGAACTGCCGCGCCACAAACCCTGCAGCGGCATCCTTTCCCCGCGCGGCCACAGGTTCCTGCTGGAAAATTTCGGACCCCTTCCAAAAGAGATACTGCACACGCCCGCCTCCTGCGCGGGCGTAAAATTCCACTTCCCCAGTATGCGTTCGGTTTCCATGGATTTCGACGGCGGCCCCACCCCGCATCTGCACCGCAAATACGCGGATCAATGGGCCATGCGGCAAAGCGGGGCCGAAGTTCACGACCGGACCGAATTCGCCGGGCTTGAGGACAAAGGCACGCATGTAGAAGTGACGGCAAAAAAAGACGGGGGCACAGTCCTGTACCGCGCGCGCCGCGTTATCGGCGCGGACGGACCGAGCTTAGCCGTGGTCCGAGCGGTCTATCCGGATTACGCGCGGCAGATCCCCTGGTTCGTAGTGGGACAGAAATTCCATCCGGTAATAGACTGTCCTTTGGACGATAAGTATTTCCATTTCTGGTTCCATCCGGAACTCGGCCACTACACCTGGAGCCACGCCAGGGACGGAAAACAGATTGTGGGGGTGGGGTTTATAAAGGGAAGCAATTTTGACTCGCGGCACCGTAAGGTCGTAGAGTATCTGGAGCGAAAACACGGCGTAAAACTCGGCCCTCCGGAAGATCGGGAGATAGTTACGGCTAATTTCGGGCCCTCGCTAGTCAACCGCTATATTTTCGGCAAGGGCAATGTGCTGATAACGGGGCAGGCGGCCGGTTTCTACAACATGATAGCCGAAGGCATGAGTTGCGCCCTGCATTCGGGCGCCATCGCCGGCGAGGCCGCAGTTGAATCTTTCCGGACCCCGATGGATGTCCAGCGAGCGTACCGCGGCATGATCGCGTCGGAGGTGCGGCGGTGTTCCGACCAGTGGAGTCCCCTGGAAATAGCCCTGGGCCGGCCGCATGAGGCGGACTTCCGAGGCGCGATGAAAAAAGTAAAATTCGGGGAAAAACTCGGTATCCTGGGAGAGATCCTTTCGTTCATCAGGCTCTATGCCCCGTTGAAATGGGGCCGCCAGATAGCCTGGCAATCGATCCGCCGGAAACTTCTCGGCAGTTATCCCTCCAGCCGCTGGCTTTAAAAGATCGTCCAGGGCTCGCTATTAACATCCTCGTGCGTACAGCCTATCCATAGATCTCCCCAATGCCTGGGGGGCAGGTCGTCGGCCTGATTCCAGTATACCCACATCCCGGTATCCACAGTGCCCATCATACCGATGCCCAATGTGTCGATATTTTGCACCGTATTGCTTTTGGAATGATGCCCGGGGACATATGCCTCTGGTATAGCGGAAGTATATTTTCCATCCTCAAGAAGGCAGGTCAGATCATCGGTAGGGAAAACGCCTTCGTTATCCGCGTAATAGATGTGAAGGGTCGAGCGCAAGGTTGAAAGCTTGCCTTTGGTGGCCCCTTCCTGCGACTTTAGTATCAGGCTTGCGAACTTAGGAACGGCGATGGCGGCCAGTATGCCGATAATGGCTACCACTATCATCAGCTCGATCAGGGTAAAGCCCGCCCCGGCCGCGGGAGCCTTTCGCGGAGCGGAGACTTCAGACGACTTGCATCGCATATTTATTCTCTCACACTTAGTGTTTTCATTAGCCGGTTGTTTCCTGTTAAAAACCATTAAAGGATTATACCATCACTCCGTCGCGCGGTCAATTTCAGGTAACGCCTGGCCGATTGGCGTTGGGGAACTTCAAAAAAGTGGACTTAAAAACTTGAGGTTCCAGTTTGGAATCTCAAGTTGGCAAGGAAGCTCCGGGGCATGCGACGTACGGAACGTGATGCGCGTAAGTTTTATGGAGGGGTGCCGAGGGGTTGCCCTGGAGCCGCATAGCGGATGGGGGGCCCCGCTTCGAGGGGGGAACCACGGGAGGGGTTCCTACGCGGCGTCAGGGGCACCCCCTCGGCAGGACCCCGACTGGCACCTCACGACTCACCAGGCCAACTCCGACCAAGCCGGTATTACATTGTTCGATTGTGGAATATTTATTGTAAATGCAGTTTAAAATTTAAATAATATAAGCGGCTAGGCGGATAAAGCGGGGATAGAATCTTTATGGATTTTGAGATAAATGAAAAGCGGATGGTTCAGACCTTTGTGGAGTTGGCCAAAATAAGCTCGCTCTCGGGCAAAGAAGCCGGCGTCGCCCGATACCTCGAACGCACGCTCAGGGCCATGGGCGCCGAAACATTCATAGATAACGCCGGCGAACACATAAACGGCAATACCGGCAACCTCATAGCCCGGTTCAAAGGCACCGTTGAAAGCGCCCCGTTCCTTTTGTCCGCCCACATGGACACCGTCGGCCCGGCTGAAAATATTAAACCCATAGTCCAAGCCGACCGCATTATATCCGACGGCACCACAATACTCGGCGCCGACTGCAAGGCCGGCATCGCAATCATAATCGAGACCATAAAAGTTCTCCGGGATCTCAACATCCCGCGCCCGCCCATAGACGCCGTCTTCACCATAAGCGAAGAACTCGCCCTCATGGGCGCCAAGTACCTGGACTATTCAAAGATAAAAGCGCGCTACGGCCTCATCTTCGACAACGAACGCCCCCTTGAATGCGTCATTACCCAGGCGCCGGCGGCCAATAAAATGGATATTCGCGTCTATGGCATAGCCGCGCATTCCGGCGTGGCGCCCGAGCGCGGAATCTCCGCCATAGAAGTGGTTTCCCGGGCCGTCTCCTCCATGAAACTCGGACGCATAGACGCGGAAACCACAGCGAACATCGGTTTTATAAGCGGCGGAAACGCCATCAACATCATCCCGCCCCTGGTGGAAATGAAAGGCGAGGTCAGAAGCCGCAACCTCCCTAAACTTTTAAAACAGACCGCGCATATGGAGAACTGTTTTAAAAAAGCCGTGCACAAATCCTTCATAAAAGTAAAAGGCAGGACCCTTAAACCGAGCTATGAATTCCTGGTGGAGCGAAAATTTCCCGGGCTGGCCATCAGCAGGGGCAACCCGGTCCTGCCGCTCATCTCGGCCGGAATGAAGGACATGGGGCTGAAGATGAAAACCTTCTCTTCCGGCGGAGGCACCGACGCCAACATCATGTGCGGCCACGGCATAGAAGCTCCTATACTAGGAACCGGCATGAGGGAAGTGCACACTACTAACGAATATCTGGATCTGAAAGATTTTTTCAACTGCGCCAGACTGGCGGTAAGGATAGTCGGCTCGGCAAAGTTCTGACAGTCGGCAGACTGCTAACTAAGGAGTTTATAAAATGACTGAAAAAAAGAGCGAATACCAGTTTAAACCGTATATAGACCCCGGCCAGACCATACCCGAATTCACCGTGCAGGCGGTAATACTGGGTTTTATTCTTTCCCTGGTCTTCAACGCGGCCAACGCCTACCTGGGCCTGAAGATCGGCATGACGGTTTCGGCCTCCATACCTTCGGCCATTATTTCAATGGCCACTTTAAGAATCTTCCTTCCCAAATTCTTCAACAGGCAGGGCACCATTCTGGAGAACAACATCGTCCACGCTTTCGCCTCCACAGGCGAATCCCTGGCCGCGGCCATCATCTTCACCGTGCCGGCGCTCATTTTCATGGGCGGCCAGATCTCCAACTCCACCGTGTTCATGCTTGGCCTGACCGGCGGCATTTTGGGCCTGCTGATGATGATACCTTTAAGGCATTTCCTGATGGTCACAGAGCACAGGAACCTGCCCTTCCCGGAGGGCAGCGCCTGTGCCAAGGTCCTGATCGCCGGCGACAAAGGCGGCGCTTCCGCCAAGCCCGTGTTCATGGGCATCCTGACCGGCGGCGTGTTCAAGTTCGTAATGTCCGGTTTCCAGCTGTTCAAGGATACCGTGATGTTCACTTTTCCGAAGCTGCATAAAGCCGGCTTTGGTTACGAGATTTCGCCGCTGTTCCTGGGCGTGGGCTATCTGGTGGGCCTGCGCATCTCAGCGGTGATGTTCGCCGGCGGCGCGTTCGGCTACTGGGTGATAATCCCGCTGATCGACGCTTTCGGCGGCACGAATATCATCGCCCCGGGCCTGATACCGATAGCCGACATGACCACCTCCGACCTGAGGATAAATTATGTCAGGTACATAGGCGCGGGTGGAGTAGCCTTCGGCGGACTCATAAGCGTAATCCGCTCGCTGCCGGACATCATTTCATCCATAAAACATACCGTCGCCGCCGTGCGGACCAAGGCCGGCCCAACAGAGGGCGCGCAAACCGCGGTCGAACGGGACTACGAGCACAATTCGATAATCTACGCCGGGGGGGCGTTGGGCGCCATTATCGGCATCTTCGCGTTCGAGATACCCTGGTATCTCGGCCCCGAGACCTGGGACCCGGTCTTAAGATTGTTCTCAGGAGTGGTGACCAGGATATTCATCTCCGGCTCGGCCGGCGCCCTGATACTCGGCTCCGCTTTCTGGCTCATAGCCAAACACGCGGCCAAGGTTTGCCATAAATTTTTGCGGATAGAGCAGGATATGCCGTTCTTCCTGGTCATAGCCGGGGTCGCCGCCATGTTCTTTATACTCTGGCTCCTGCCCGTCTTCGACCTCACCTTCTGGGAGGCGCTCATCGTGGTGGTATTCTGCCTGTTCTTTGTGGCGGTAAGCGCTAGGATGGTGGGTCTTATCGGCACCACCAACCAGCCGGTCTCGGGCATGACGATAACGGCGCTGCTATCGGTCACTTTGCTTTTTGTATTTTTAGGCAAAAGCCCGGAGTCGGCGAAGATCGCGGCCATCATGGCCGGCGCCGTCATCTGCATAGCCATCTCGCTTTCAGGCGACCTGTCGCAGGACCTGAAGACCGCGGCCCTGCTGGGAGCCACGCCCTGGAAGGTGCAGATAGCCCAGATCTCCGGCACGCTGATCTCGGCGGTCAGATCCGGTTTTATCCTGCTGCTTTTATACGCGGCTTTCGGTTTCGGAGCGCCCACTACGGCGCACCCCAACCCCCTGGAAGCCCCGCAGGCCCAGCTGATGGCGAACCTTGTGGAAGGCGCCACGGGAGGCAATTTGCCCTGGCTGCTGCTTATTCTGGGCGGCGCGATAGGCCTTGTCTGCGAATTCTGCGGGATCTCCGCGCTGGCGTTCGCTATAGGCCTTTACCTGCCCATCACCAACTGGCCGATGATCCTGCTGGGCGGGTTCATCTCCTGGCTGGTCACCGCCTCGAAGGGCGGGGCGCCGGAAGAAGAGCATGACCCTGGCTCGCTTTTCTCTTCGGGACTTATAGCCGGAGACGCGCTGATGGGCATTGCCATAGCCGGCATCACGGTCCTGACGTACAACGGGGAACCTATCAGCAAGTTCCTGGCGCTCAGGAACCCCTCGGTCGGGAACTTCGGGTTCGAAGCGGGACTCTCAACCCTTCTTTACCTTGGTCTCGCCTTCTGGCTTTACATGCTGGCGCGCAAGAAACATAAAAAAACGGCCTAAAATGGAAAAGATCTATAAAATATTGTGCGTGGATGATGAAGATTTCAACCTGGATCTGCTTGAGACCATCCTTTCCCCGCTAGGCTACGAATTACTTACCGCACAGAGCGGGAAAGCCGCCCTGGAAACCCTGACAGCCAGGCATGTGGACCTGGTGCTTCTGGATATCAATATGCCGGAAATGGACGGGTACGAAGTCTGCGGGAAGATAAAATCCGATCCTCAAACCCGGCACATTCCCGTGATCATGATAACTTCGCTGGATTCCAGGGACAACAAGCTTAGAAGCATAGAGGCCGGCGCGGATGAATTCCTGGGCAAGCCCCTGGACCAGTCCGAGCTGCTCCTGCGGGTCAAGAATATCCTGGCCGCCAGGGATTACGAAGACACCTTCACCTACCTGATACACGCGCTGGCCAGGACCTCGGAAGCCAACGATATGGACACCGGCAACCATATCCTGCGCGTGGGGGAATATTCCGCCATTATCGCCAGGGAGCTGGGCATGCCGGAAAAATTCATCGAGACCATCCGCCTGCAGGCGACACTCCACGACATGGGCAAGGTTCACATACCCAGCCACATCCTTAAAAAAGACGGCAGACTGAATGAAAGCGAGATGGAGGAAGTAAAAAAACACTCCGCCTTCGGCGCGATGATAATAGGCGACCACCCGCGGCTGGCTTTCGGCAAGCGCATAGCGCTCAGCCATCACGAAAAATGGGACGGCACGGGCTATCCCACGGGCCTGAAAGGTGAAGAGATACCGCTGGAGGCGCGGATAGTGGCGATAGCCGATTGCTACGACGCCCTGCGCAATTCCCGCATCTACAAACCCCGCTACGACCACTGGGCGGCCTGCAAAGTAATAACCGAAGGGGACGGCAGGCTTCAGCCCGAGCACTTCGACCCTCAAATACTCGCGATATTCAAAAGAATAGAACCGATGTTCGCCGCATTGTACGATAAACTTAAAGATGCGCCGACCGTGAACGGTAACCCACTACACTGACCGCTCTTTTATTATCTACAATAATCCCCCATATGACCCAGCCCAAAGACCTGTACTCCTGGCTATCAAGAACAGCGGACCTGGACCCGGAGCATACGGCGTTCTCCACCAATGAAAAAACCATGTCTTACCACGAGCTCCGGCACTCCGTGGACAGGGCCGCGGACATGTTCTGGCAGTCAGGCGTAAGGAAGCGGGAGGCGGTGGCCATTGTTCTAAGGAACTCCCTTGAATTCATCATCTCCTATTTCGCGTTGGCCAAGATAGGCGCCGTGGCCGTGCCCATAAACTATATGGTTTCAAAAGAGGATGAGATCCGCTACATCCTTGAAAACGCCAAATGCAAAGGCGTCGTCACCGCCAGGGAATTTCTGGCGGGATATAAGGGCGCGAAGAAACGGCTTAGTTCCCTCAAATTCCTGATCTCCGCGGACTTCACCGGCGAAGACGATATTATCGATTTCTGGCATTATCTCAACCACGCTCATTATCACCCGCAAACCCGGAAATCCTCGGCCGAAGAACACGACGTGGTCTCGATACTTTACACCTCCGGCACCACGGGCCACCCCAAAGGCGTCCTGCTGACCCATCACAACCTCATAGAGAACGCCAAAGCCTCGATTCAGGCAATGGAACCCGTGAAGAAAGACGTCTTCCTGGCGCTGCTACCCATGTTCCACACTTTCTCCTGGACGGGTAATGTTATTATTCCGATCATTCTGGGCTCAAAGACATTCATCGTGCGCAGCATAACTCCTCCTAAACCCTGGCTTGATGCCATGGGCCGGGAGGGGGTGACAATAATGATCGCGGTGCCGCAGATCTACGGCGTGCTGGCCAAAGAAGCCAGGGGCCTGAAAAAGTTCTTTCTCAAATTCTGGTCCATGCGCAAAGTCCGCCTGTGCCTGTCCGGCGCGGCGCCCCTGCCGCATAACATTAAGCGTCATTTTGAAAAGGTCTTCGGCCTGCACATCCTCGAAGGCTACGGCCTGACGGAAACCAGCCCGATAGTCACCGTGACCCACCCCAAAGCCAAAAAACACGGTTCCGTAGGCAAGGCTATTCCGGGAGTAAAGATCCGCATAATGGACGAAGGCGGCCGGCACCTGAAACACGACGAAGAGGGGGAGATCTGCGTGTGTGGCCCGAATATCACCAGCGGCTACCACGAAAATCCCCAGGCCACAAAAGAACTTTTCACAGAAGACGGCTGGCTGAAAACAGGCGACATCGGCGTGCTGGATTCGGACGGATTCCTATTCATCCGCGACCGAAAAAAAGACATGGTCATAGTAAAGGGCCTCAAAGTGTTCCCGGCCCAGATAGAACAGATCATCACCGGCCATCCCAAGGTCCAGGAAGCCGCGGTCATCGGCATTCCCGACGGCTCCGGCAACGAGACCATGAAATGTTTCTGCGTGGCCAAAAAAGGGACCCTTATAGATAAGACCGAGATCATGAGCTTCATCAGGTCCAACATGGATACTTACAAACGCCCGCGCGAAGTGGAAATAGTGGATTCCCTGCCCAAAAACACCATGCAGAAAGTCCTCAAAAGAGAACTGCTAAGAAAGGAACTTGAGAAACGCATCAAGACAAAACTATGACAACCTCCCACGCCGCTCTTGAAATAATAAAACTTTTTCAACAAGCCTTCCTGGTTGGCGGAGCGGTGAGGGATGTCCTCCTCAAAAAACAGGTCAAGGACCTGGACCTGGCCGTTGAAAACGGGCCGGATTTCGGCGCCAAGGTTAAAAAACTGGCTTACAGGCTGAAAGCCTCGGTCTTTCCGCTTGACGAAGAACGGCAGGTTTACCGTCTGACCCAGCGGGGGACCGGACTACAACTGGATATTTCGCCCTTCCAGGGCAAAGACCTTCATGAAGATCTGATGAGGCGCGATTTCACCATCAACGCCATGGCTCTGCCTTTAACCTCCGCTTTCAAGCCGGTCAGGAACAAACAAACCGGACTTTTCACCCTGCCCGCGGTAAAAAAGGCGGACCTTATAGATCCCACCGGAGGCTGGAAAGATCTTAAGACCGGAACTATCCGCCTGGTAAACCCGAAGGCGCTCACCGAAGATCCACTGCGCCTGCTGCGGGCGTTCAGATTTTCGGCGGGGCTCGGTTTCAAAATAGAACCGGCCACGCTTAAACTCATAAAGCGCCACTCCGCGCTGATAACCAGATCCGCCCCGGAGCGCATCCATGATGAACTTCTGCTTATACTGAACTCACCGGCCGCCGCCGACAGAACAAAAGAGCTATACGCGGCCGGACTACTGACGGCCATAGTGCCGGAACTGGAAGCGCAGCGCACCTGCGCCGAAGTTTACTACGGCAAGGACGGCGTGCTCAAACACACTTTCGCGGTCATGGAAAGGCTGGACCATCTGTTCGAAAATATCGGCGCCTACATCCCAAACTGGACCAAGATAAGCGAATTCTTCGAGGAAAAAAATATTTTAAAACTGGCCGCCCTTTTGCATGACGTGGCCAAGCCGCCGTGCGCGCGGATGATAAACGGACGCCTGCGTTTTTTCGGCCACGAAGAGCACGGAGCGCTTATGAGCCGGCGGATCATGGAAAGGCTGCGTTTTTCCAGAGACCATACAAAGCTTCTCTCAGCGACTATCGGCACACATCTGCGGCCCGGCAACCTAGCCTCCAACGACCTGATCTCGGACAAGGCCGTATTCCGTTTTTTCAGAACCATCGGCGAATACACCGTACCGTTGCTTATCCTGTCCTGGGCCGACCACTCAAGCTATATAAGCCTGTCGCAATTGCGCTCGATAAAAGGCCGGATGAAAGAAAAACCTTTTTCCATCCCCAAAGGGGGACTGCCGCAGAATGGCGTAAAAAAAACGCTGCGCTTTCTCCAGGTGCTTAATCTACTCTTTAAAGTCTATATCTCAAAGAACATCAAACTGAAGACCACCCGTCTGATCGACGGCCACGACGTGATAAAGACACTCAAAATGAGCTCCGGCCCCGATGTGGGGGAGATTTTGGAAAAAGTAAGCCTTCGCCAATTCGAAGGCAAAATAAAGACCCGCCGCCAGGCACTGTGTTACTTGAAGCGTCTGACAGTCCGTTGAGAAACCCTGCTTCGGAAATATCGGCTCCCAGGTCCTTAGGCCCATGACCCCATGGGCCTTTTTTCTTTTCATATACGCACTAAAGACCCATGATATGCATTCGTTTTTTTCCCATACTATACTCACAGGAAACAAAAGCGACAGAGGAGGCCCGTTATGAAAGTTAGATCGGCAATATCCGCAGCCCTTACCATGATTTTAGCTGTCGGCGCCGTTTTCGCCAACGCCGATCAAGCCGCCCCTGCCGCCGCCGCCCCGCAAAGCGCCCTCACGACCGAATCAACAAGCGTAAAGGAGATGAAAAGTATTCTTTTTAAACTGGTACGGCAGGACGAATATCTTGACGAAGCCATTGACACTCTTGATTCAGCAAACGGAAAACTTTCGATCCATGATATTTCGGCTCTGGGCTTAAGCCTTAAAATGATAAAAGGCAACCTGGATGTTATCTCAGCCCTGAACAAGAAGCAGTTCACCGAAGTTCAGCCGGATCCCGCCCTGAACACTTACAGCAAAACTATTTTCAGCTACAGCCGGCAGGTTTCGCAGAAAGTTCTTAAAGTAACCGGCCTTGTGGCGGAAATCGCGCTCAAAAATAAGAAATCGGCAATGCGCGACGCCGTTTCCTCAAAAAAAGGCAAAAAGACCAGGAACGGAAAGAAACTCATCCAAATACTCGAGGGGCAGAAAGCTATGGATCAGCTCTCGGCCGACATCAAGACCCTTAAAACCTCCTCCAGCAAACTTACCGCAACCAGCAAGTGGCTCTACATAGTTTCAAAATAAGTCCGCACTTTTTCAGCGAAGCCCCGGGAAAGTTCTCCCGGGGCTTTTGTTATGTTTTTTATCATTGTCCGCGCACATATAGGCCTGTGACTACAACTGCGTAAGTATTGTAGAATTATATCCATGAGCTCAAAAACCGAACGATACATTCACAAACTGCTGAGGGAACTTGGGGAAGATCCCGAAAGGGAAGGGTTAAAAAAAACACCCGGCAGGGTCGCCAGAGCCCTGGCTGAGATCACCGCCGGCTACCACACGGATATAGATAAACTTTTTAACGATGCTTTTTTCAGGGTGGATTATAAGGAGATGGTCATAGTGCGGGACATCTCTTTTTATTCGCTCTGCGAACATCATATGCTGCCTTTTTTCGGAAAAGCGCACATCGCCTATATACCAAACGGGAAAATAGTCGGGCTCTCAAAAATTCCGCGACTGGTGGAAGCATTCGCCAGGAGGCTGCAAGTTCAGGAAAAACTTACCGTGCAGATAGCCGATACCCTTTTCAAAAAACTCAAGCCTAAAGGCGTTGGCGTTGTTCTTGAAGCCCAGCATTTATGCATGACCATGCGCGGAGTAAAGAACGCTTCTTCTTTCGCCGCTACCAGTTCCATGCTGGGGGTGTTTCAAAACGATAACCGTGTCCGGGAAGAATTCCTGGGTTTGATAAAGAAGCAAGTAAGCGGCCAGTAACCGACTATTGGCCATCTGAGGCACACAGGCCGGTTTTGGCCATAGGCCCGGAGTGGCACTTAGTGCTTTGTTACGGCGCACACAAGTATTGAAAAGCGGGGGCCATTTAAGTAAAATCTGATATACATTGTATTGGCGTGGTCTCTGAACAACCCAAGCGCCGTGTTGCGCAGTGCGGGCGGGGTGAGATAAACGCGGGCGTGGTTCAATGGTAGAACGGAAGCTTCCCAAGCTTTAGACGTGGGTTCGATTCCCATCGCCCGCTTGTAATTTCGAGAAGTAGCGCTGTTGAATCCCGGCGGGCGATGGGAATCGTTCCTGACATCCTGCGTCGCCCGCTTGTAATTTCGAGAAGTAGCGCTGTTGAATCCCAGCGGGCGATGGGAATCATTCTTGATGTTCTTGCGTCGCCCGCTTAGATTTTTTCCTCTAATCTGTTAAATCGGGCGAGGGGAATCGAAGCCGACCCGAGCGCGCTCACGGTGTGAGAAAAGTGAGCGAAGCGAACGTCAGCGAGGGCGGCCGGCTGCGAAAGAGCGGCCGAGAGGGAGAGTAGGAACAGAATTCCCATCGCTAATTAAAACTGTAAGCAGGAGGCGGCAAATGGCCGGTCAAGCGCCTAGTCTATGACAAAATCCAAAAGTTTCTGGGCCGCAGTCGCAGTATTGTCTTTAGTCGCGGCCGGTGTTTCCGGCTATTCCATCTATAACCGTCTTGTCGTCTACTTCGCCAACGACACTCTGGAGATCAGGTCCCGACCTGTACCTCCTCTCCAGGATTCTGAAGAAACGGACGAAGAACCCGCCACCGAGGTCAAACCCGAACCCCAACCCGCAGTCAAAGAAAGTAAACAAGAGCCACAGAAGCAAAAAGCCGTAAAAACAGCTTTTGAATACAAAAGCGTGGCCGCGAAAAGCGTATCTCTGTCCGGCAGTTTCACAAAGTGGAAAGAGACTAAAATGGCTAAAAGGGAGGGCGTCTGGAGGGCCGGCGTCTATATCCTCCCCGGCAATTATCTCTACCACTTTATAGTGGATGGGAAAAAGACGCTGGATCCCGGCAAAGCCAAAACCCCGTCAGGTGAATCCATCGTTGCGGTGGAAGAAGAGGGGAAACCTGTGAATGGTAAATAGCGGAGTTAAAGATTTTGCAACAATCCTGTAACAGGCCGATGCTAGACTATCACGGGCTAAATATGAATTTCAGAAAAGCGCTCCCCTTATTCCTGCTGGCACTGACGCTGCTGACTCCGGACGCGTCGGCGCTTGGTATCGGCCGCCACGCCCATACCACAACGCTGTTACCCGACGGCAAGCTCCTTGTGCTGGGCGGCGTAACCGGTTCAAACAACACTTCCCTACAGACCGGGGAAATTTATAATAACACTACCCAGGCTTTCACGGCAATCCCCAACGTGATACCAACCGCCAAATCATCCCATACCGCCACCTTGATGGGGGACGGCAAAGTGCTGGTGGCCGGAGGCTTTATTAACGGCACTCCCACCGGCAACTCTTATATTTACAATCCGACAGACGGCTCCTGGGCCACAGTAACGGACGGCTTGGGTACCGCGCGCGGCGGTCATACCGCCACGCTGATAACTAAAGGATCATACTCTGGAAATGTGCTTGTATGCGGCGGCAAGACTGCCGGAGAAGTGGTTACCGACACCTGCGAACTATTCTACAATAGGCCATCAGGGCCCTATTCCGACCACAAATTTCATACGGCGGCGCCAATGAGCAGCGAGCGCGTAGGCCATACCGCCAGCTCTATAGCCGGAGGCAGGGTTTTTGTCGCAGGCGGACAGAGCAACTCCGGAATTTATCTCCCGACTTACGAAATCTACGACCCGGAACACGACCAGTGGCAAACTACAAACCCGCTCCTGCAGGGACGCGCCGGACACACCGCGACGGTGCTTAACAACGGGAACATCCTCATCGCCGGCGGCTATAATGCGGCGAACAAGATCGTGGAACCGGAAGAAGCATGGTATGTAAAGTATCCGATAGCCGCGGCGCAGCAAAGAGCCGGGAGCCAGGGATACCTGGCCGGCGCCGAAATGTTCGACTCTAACGGCGGACGGGTTACCATTTCACTGCTAATGCCTTACAGAAATTCCCAGCATGCGGCGGTTCTAAGTCCGGACGGCGTCCATCACCTATACGGCGGCTACGGCAATATAGTGCCTACCTTCTTTAACGCCACTCCCGCGCTTGAAATGGGGTCTCAAATAGATGCCACGGTCTTGACGCTAACCACGGCCACTATAACGCCGGCCACCAGCATCATCCGTTTTCTTCTGGAGCAGGAACTTGCCAGGAAGATTAACGGCCGCCTTGTGGATTCCGATATCTTTTTCTCAAAACCTAAAGATCCGGCCGTTCCGTCGCTGACTGTGGATAACGCGAAGATATACCTTGACCGCAGCACCGCTCCCCTTGACGGCTATCCGATAGGAGCAACTGCGGGTCTTGATCCGGGGATGTTTTTCGGAGTGGTGCAACTTGACCCGCCTACGGGCACGATTGTTTTCGAGCCGGAAACGATGAACCCCGGCAACGTGATGGCTACCGGCGGGCAGATAGTATTTTCAAATCCCACCCCGCTGCCGGCCGAAGATGAGGAGGATATCGACAATACAAGCACCCTCACATTGCCTGTAACGATATCCGTTTCGCCCGCTTTCGAGGGAGGGGTGTTGCGGGGCCAGGCAACCATAACAAAAGGCACTATTACCCAGCTGCCGTTTTGGCAGATAACGTCTATAAAAAGTTCACCCGTGAGTTTTGTAACCCCCGCGGCGGTACTGAACGAGACCACCGGCAAAGCGGAAGCGACTGTCTCGATCAGCTTCACCCTGACGAACGGTCTGATAACAAATACCACCGATGTAGCGCTAGCCAGCGGAAGACCCGTTGTCGGCGCGGAAGTCAGCAGCCTGGAAGTATTCGTTCAGTATATCTCCGAGAAAGTAAATGTGGAGGACACTGATTACAAGTTTGACACCTCCACTGTGATAGTACGGGAAATGATCTTCTCCGACGATCTCAAATTCAAGCCAAAAACGTCCGCATGGGAATTTGGAAGCCCCATCACCGAGCCCCTCTTCAATAATACCGCATCAGTCACACGCTCGGAAGACATATTTCTTATCGGAGGCCGCAGTTGCCTTGTCCCAGCCGACCCTCCTGGAAACTGCATCAGAACCAACAAGGTCTTTACCGCGAACGTTGCGGAATCAACGCACGTTTACAAAAATGGAGCGCCTTTATGGCCTGACTCGCCCCGTCTCAACGACAAACGCGCCTTTCACACCAGCACCGAGCTGCCGGGGGGAGTCATACTTACCTGCGGCGGATCGGATGGAATAAGCACATTAAGTTCTTGCGAATTACGGGATCCCGTCACTAAAATTTGGACATATACCGGTTCCATGAACTCGCCTCGTGCGCGCCATACTGCTACACTGCTGCCAAACGGACGCGTATTGGCGACCGGCGGCGCCATCAGCGCTTCCACACAGGTCATAGAAACCTCGGAGATCTACTACCCGGACACCGGAAAATGGGTACCCACGGAATCCATGGGCGATCCAAGGGCAAATCATACGGCCACGCTGCTGCCTGACGGCAATGTGTTAGTCGCCGGCGGCAATACCATCAATGGTTATTCAAACACCGCGGAAATCTACTATACCACGCAGGCCGTATGGGTCGCCTCGCTGGGAAGCAGCCCTTTCTTAATGACTACCGCCCGAGCCCAGCACACCGCCACCCTCTTAAAAACCGGGGACGTGCTTATCGCCGGCGGCTATAACGGCAACGGCGCCATTAAAAAAACCGAACTCTACCGATTCGCCAGTCAGACCTGGTCCGACGCCGCCGTGGCCGACCTGGCCGGGATCCGTTACGGGCACGCCGCGAACCTGCTGATGGACGGCCGCGTGCTTGTGACCGGGGGCTCCGATAATACCGGTCCCCTGCACACCGCGGAAATATACAATGGAGTGACCTGGACCACAGACAACATGATTACCCCTCCGGTATTCGTCCCGCGCTCCAACCACCGCGCCACACTGCTGCCTAACGGCAAAGTTCTGCTTACAGGCGGAGAGGTGGCGGGGTCGCCGATAAGCGGCGCTCTTAACTACTCCCCGGATTTTAAGACCTGGATGGTGCAATCAAATACCGCCAACCGCTCCAACCACACCGCCGTCATAACTTCAAGCAACACGGTGTTGGTCGTAGGCGGCTGGAACGGTTCGCAGTACCTGGATTCCACTCAGGAAATTTACTTCGCCTATAGCCCGGACGAAGAAGGGTTCGCTCCCAGAAATATCCGTAACCCGCAGATTACCGACGGCACCGCTTATTTCGACAGAAACGAGCGTATCACGCTTTTGTCCGGCACCACCAATTTCCATGGCGTTTCCGAGGCCTCCGGAGGCGGCTCCGGATCCGCGAACTCGTCTTTCCACAATCCGCGGGTATATATACAGGCGGTGGACAATCCCAGCGGGTTCCTTACCGACCTCACAACCAGGCTATACACCCTGTATAGCGGTCCCAATACCGACTGGGAAAAAAGTCTGTCCTCCATCACGGTAATAGCTCCTTCGGTGGCGGGAGAGCTGCCCTACGGCTGGTATAACATGCGCGTGTCCGCCAACGGCCAGTTTTCATACGGCCGTAACGTGCAGGTTACAATGCCCAGACCCGTCGGTTACGCCACCAAGCCGGCGCCCGATATGTCGGCCGCATTTTGGCGGGGCACCAGTTCCATAACCTGGAGCTGGGCTTCAAACGGGAGTCCCACATCATTGTCCTCGGCGGACGGCTATGCTCTGTACGCCGCAAGCAACAGTGTTTTCATAACAACGGTTACTTTTACCTCGAACGCCGAATTCACGCAGCGCAACCTGGAGGCTAACACAATGGCTTCGGTATTAGTGAACGGCTATAACCTTGGCGGCGGCGGACCGCTTACGGCCTCAGACACTTTTTACACTCTGGCGGCGCAACCCACCGGCCTGGTGGTTAACGAAGCGGGGTTTAATTCCGCCACACTTTCATGGAACAACAACGGCAACTCCGCGCAAACCGCCTACCAGGTCTCCCTGTCTCCGGACATTGATTTCACCGATCCAGCCAGAATTTTCACGGCTATCCCGTTCAGCGAGAACCACACAAGCACTCAAGCCGTGGTGACCCAATTGCTGCCCAATATAAGGTATTACTTCAGGGTTCAGGCGCAGAACGGCAATTTTTACCCCGCCTACTACTATGGCTACGGGGGGATACCCACCGCTTTTAGCAACAGCGTGTCAACGCTTACCGTGGCGAGCATCCCGAACCTCTCAGGAGTGGCCGTAAGCACGATGGCGATAACCTGGTCCTGGCCCAGTACGGCGGGAGCGGATTTTTACGAGATTTACGACATCAGCACAGACACCCCAGCCGTGCTTGGGGCGCCAACCGGTCCCGCTTACACGCAATCCCTGCTTTCACCCAACCGGCCCTATAAGGTAAAGGTGAGAGCGGCCGTCAATAATGCGCCATACGGAGTGCTAAGAGGGCCCTGGGCTGATTCTCCTACTATCTTCACACTGGCCGACACGCCCTCCCCCGGAGTTCCGAGCCCCATAGTTCCGGGAACAAACACCATCACCGCATACTGGCAGGTCAACGGAAATTCCACCGGCACGATCTACAGCGTAGAATTGTCGCTACTTAGTTCATTCGATGAGGCCTACTCCAGCTCCATGACCGTGGTCGGCGGCACTACGGTGACTTTTCCGGACCTGCCCCCGAACGTACGCTTTTATGCGCGGGTAAGCGCCGTCAACGGCGACGGCAAGAAAACAGCCAGCGCCGACCTGGGAACTAAATACACCCTGGCCAAACCGCCGGCGGACGTAACGGCGGAGATGTCATTATCCGGAGTGACGCTTTTCTGGAGCGCCAACGGAAATTCGGCCGACACCGTATACCAGGTACGCAGCACCACGCAGACGAGTTTCAGCCTGGGCTTTTCCACCCCAATGCCTTTCATAAATTTATATCACAACACCTGGTTATCAATGATCGTGCTGACCGATACCGATTATCTCTTTGACGTAGAGGCTATAAACGGAGACAGCGCCACTTCCGGCACAACTTCGGTATCGCCTTTACCGGTACGCACCGTTGCCGGCCCGAACGGCGCGCCTCCCGGATCCCTTGGCGGCACCAGCAGCCCCAACAGGGAAGTGACGATATCAGGAACACTGCCCAACAACAGGAACGTGTCGCTGACAATACCGGCCGGGGCATTCGCCGATCAGACCGCTATAGCCATATCCTCTTCCGCCACCGACTCATGCGTTAGGGGCGCCATACCGCTGGTTGAAGTGGCGGTTTACACCCAGAACAACGCGCAGCCGCAAGTGCCTATCAATCTTGCCATAAATTACAGCGAGACTGAAGCAAACGCTAATATCACGCAGAGCGCTTCAAGACTAGTGATGGCCAGATACAACCCCGTTTCGGGCGAATGCCTGCCGCTTGATACCATAGTGAATCCAGGTTCCCGGACAATTACAGCCAAACTGAACCATTTCAGCATCTTCCAACTCGTTGTCAGAAGCGCGCCGACCGATTTGAGCGCGGTACGCGTTTATCCCAACCCTTTCTACACGAACAGAGGCCAGGGCTTCGTAACCATAAACAACATACCATCCGAAACCAAGGTCGTTATCTATACCCTTTCGGGCAGCAAAGTGTGGGAAGGAACCGCCGGAACCACAGGCATGCTGACCTGGGATGCCACCAATAGTTCCGGCGTCCTTGTGGCCAGCGGGATCTATCTGGCGGCCCTGGACTCTTCCGGCGGCAAGAAAGTGATTAAAATAGCGGTGGAGAGATGACGATAGAAAGGAATTAGTCCGGAAGGCCGGCTTAAGACATTTAGCTCAATAAAGCGGGAAAGCAATCGGTATATAATAATATGAATGCTTTCGATCAGCTCCGGGGAAACGTGAAGGCAACGGCTTCAGCAGCCGCTCTCGCGCTTGCATTACTATCCCTGGCCCCCGAAAATTCCGCCGCGGCCGAAAAGAATAGGTATTTCTCCGCAAAAGCGGCCGGTACTACCAGCGCGGATTTTCTAAACCTGCCCATAGGCGCAAGAGGCTCCGGCATGGGAGGCGCTTACAGCGCCATAAGCGAAGACGCTTCAGCCGTCTACTGGAATCCCGCCGGATTGGTGCAAATCCCAAAGCTCTCCGCCATCTTCATGCGCTCCCAGTATGTAGCCGGTATTTCTTATCAATACGTAGCCTACGCTCATCGCCTTTCATATAACTCAGTCCTCGCCGGCTCCGTATTCATGACCGATATCGGGGCCATAGACCACACGGATATGGACGGCAATAATCTTGGCACTTTTTCGCCGCGTGACCAAGTTCTCACGCTTTCATACAGTCTGGCGATCCTGGAATTTTCGAACAAGGATATAGACGTATCAATGGGCGTATCGTTGAAGCACATAAAGTCGCGGATAGTGGAATCGGCCAAGGCGTATGCGGGAGACGTGGGGATCATGACCTATAATTTCACTAATATTCCCTACCGGCTGGCGGTGACGATGACAAATCTTGGTTCCGGCATGCGTTACGACGTGGATTCCAGCCCCCTGCCGCTGACCTTCAAACTGGCCGGCGCTGTAAATCCTTTCAGGAACATGCTCTTCTCGGTTGACATGGTGCTCCCGAAGGGAAACAGGCCCAACTTCCTTTTCGGCACGGAACTTTCCACCGAACCGAACGAACTGACCCGCCTGAGCGCCAGAGCGGGCCTGAACGCGCAGCGCATCAGGGACGGACTCAGCGCTTTCTCGGTTGGCGTGGGAGCGACAATGCACTTCTTCACGCTGGACTATGCTTTCGTGCCGATGGGGGAACTGGGAACCACGCACAAAATCTCCATTACTTTCGATTTCCCCTTCAGAAGCCCCATCTTCAACCGCAGGGACCGCTCCATCTTCACCGGTACGAAGAGCATTTCCTTCAACAAATGACCCCCGCGGTTGTTTGACAACCAGGGTCAAATTTTATAGATTCTCCTGCGCCCTTTTGGCACTGGGATAGTCCGTTTCGCATAGCTTGACTAAAGCCATAAGCGATAGGAGCAGATACAGGAATTGCGCCGGTGGATTCTCAGATAGTAATATTTCATTTGTTGAATAATAAAAGCCCCGTGATTAAATATAAAAATATCACCGGGATACCTCCGGGGAGTATTTGATATAAAAAACGTAAAAGCAGTAAATCTGTGTGATCAGGAGTTTCTCATTATGAAAAAAATAAAAAAAACCGCAAAAAGAACCATAAAAACCACCCGCACCGCGGCAAAGCCCGGAACCACAGCCCGCGCGGCCGCCGCATCAAAACCGCGGTCCAGCGCAGTTGTCGGGGCCTCCATCCGTCATACGGGCAAGAAAAAATCACCGCGGGGGAATCTTCCTGCAACTCAAGCGCCAGGAAGGACCGCCGCCCCGAACAAGGTCCAGATTTTCACTAAAAAAGAGCTGGAAGAAATTAAATTTAAACTGGATGCCATGCGCGAATCCCTTTCCAAGAATGTGGAAGACAAAAAAACCCTGGACATGCTGGAACCGGAAGTGGGCGACACCATAGATCAAGCGACCCAGAGCCTGGATAAGGAGATACTGTTCGAACTTTCCGACAACGAGCGCAAGATGCTGGACAACATAGACGCGTCCTTGCGAAAAATGGATAACGGCATTTACGGCATCTGTGAACACTGCAAGAATCCCATAGAAAAGAGACGTCTCAAGGCGCTTCCTTCCGCCCGTTACTGCCTGCCCTGCCAAAGCGGCTCTGAAAAAACCCGCAACTAACTGAATAGGCCCCGGCTGATTGACAGCCGGGGCCTGATTATTAAATTCCGAGCAATGAACGGAACCATTACTTTCGGGGAGGGATGGAACTTACCGTTACTTCCGTCTTATGCCAGTTTTTGGCCTTGGCGGATATGATATAGGCGCGGCCATCCGTGGCAAGGGACAGGGTGTTGGGTTCAATAGTCTTCATGATCTCGTTACGCACCGCGTTCGGATTACCGGTCAGCGCCGCCAGACGCCGCATATCTTCCGTATAGCGCCCGTACGTCATCCTGTATATTTCCTCAAGCTTTGCGACTTTCGAGACTGTTGCCCGGGCCATGGCGACCTGCCGATTTTCCTCCGGACTCAGTTTGAGAAAATTGCTGTTTATCCAGGAACCAGTTAACATGGCTATAAGAGCCCAGGAAAAAGCAAGGATCAGGCCGTCCGCCCATTCACTGCGTTCTTTTACACTAACAACCCTGCTGCCGCCCAAATAGTCATGCAACGCCCTTTTATCGGGCGTGATCAGGGCGATCAGATACCCCAGATTCAGCGGCGCGGCGCTTACAAAATAGGAAACGGAACGTATAAAGGAACCGGTGACTGAAAGGTCCGAACCGTCGGCGGCCTTTACCCTGATGCCCAATAGATATTTTCCGAGGGTCACCCGCCCGCCGGAAGAAAGCGCGGTCTCATATATGACATAGACAGCGATCCACAGCAGCTTCCATTTGGTTTCGGCGGAAAAGGTATATTGCACGGACCCGTTTTTCACCAGTAACGAAAATGTGACATACGCCGCGGCAACGAACGGCGCGGCGTCTATAACATAAGCGAGGAAACGCTCGTTAAAGCCGGCTGGAACAGGTCCCTGCGGTTCGTCGTCCGGTTGCAAAGGGCTGCCGATGGCTTCCGGGTTAAACTGGAAATCATCATTTTCCATATTCCGAATACCTCCCGCTAAAAATCAGAAACACGTTCAGTTTGATTATATCTAACTTATGGAGCGTACGGCAAAAAGTTGAATAGGGAAAGAAAAATTGATTTAATATTTTTATGCGCAGAATGGCGGTCGTATTATCCTGCAGGCCTTTTAACCCGGCGGGGTTTTTCGTCGGGAAAGGCTATTCTCCGTTCAAGCGGAAAAACGCCATAAAAAACCCGGGGGATTGTGCCGGTTGGAACGCCTATTTAAAGGTCCAACTGTGGGAACACGTGGTGCGGCCGCCGCGCAAAGACCGGCTCCTGGACGGCGTCCGCTGTAAAGATACGGCAAACCCGGAAAAAGCCGAAAACCGCCCGAACGGGAAACATCTGATATCAAAAATTAAAACCGTAAAAAGGAAACCCCTATGAAATGGCTTCTGCTGCTCCTCGCCTTTATCGCCAGCGCATATTATCTAGTCTCCCAGCACAAAGAAGAAGCACGCCAAAAAATACTGGCCGAACAAGTAAAGAAAGACATGGTAAAAGCCACATCTGACGAAGAGGTTCTGCCATTAAAACTGGAAAAGCCCCAGGTCATACAATTTTCCATGCAAACCTTCAAGACTTTAAGAATGCTGGCCAGCGATTCGAACGAGGAAGTCCGACTCGCGGCCGTTGAACTCCTATGGCAGCTTCAGGACGACATGGCCCCATCCATAATTAAACGCATGCTCCAGGAGGAGACTGAAGAGAACGTCAAAAAAACGCTCATTACGATGGTCGCCAAAGACAAGAGCAGGCTCAGCCTTGCGCTTCTGGCGGAAGCCATGAACGATTACGACAAGGGCACTAGGCTGATGGCCGTGGAACAGATAGGCGGTTTCGCCAATAAAGAAGCGATACCGGTGCTTAACAAGGCGATGCAGGATTACGATGAAGAAGTCAGGCTCAAAGCGGTGGAAGCCGTCAAACATATCAAACGCGATATGGAAGCCAACAAAGAACAGAAGCTCAGGGACCTGGAAAAAAAACCGCTTTTCAAAGTAGAATAAAAGCGGGGGAGTATTGGGGTGTTGTAATAAGCCGTTTGTCTCCACCCGCGCCGCAGCGTTTAATCAGGAGGTTCTATTTTATGGACTTGGAAATCTCGCAACTGAATAAAAAAATACAGGCGGAGAGCGTTTTTGTTCACGACCTGAAAAAAGAGATAGCGAAGATAATCGTAGGCCAGGAAGATCTGGTCAACGGCCTCATAGTTGGACTGCTGGCCAACGGCCATATTCTGGTGGAAGGCGTGCCCGGCCTTGCCAAGACCCTGACGGTCAAGACCATGGCCCAGGCGATCTCGGCCGCCTTCCAGCGCATACAGTTCACCCCAGATCTTCTGCCGGCCGATATCGTCGGCACCATGATCTTCAATCCCAAGGACGGGACTTTCGCCGTTAAAAAAGGCCCGGTCTTCACCAATATTCTGCTCGCCGACGAGATAAACCGCGCTCCCGCCAAGGTACAAAGCGCCCTCCTGGAAGCCATGCAGGAGCGCCAGGTTACGATCTCCGACACAACCCACCGCCTTCCGGAACTTTTCATGGTGCTCGCCACCCAGAACCCCATAGAACAGGAAGGCACTTATCCTCTGCCCGAAGCCCAGGTGGACCGTTTCATGCTGAAGATCAACATCACCTATCCTTCAAAACAGGAGGAGAGCCGCATCCTGGACACCATGGCGCGCCAGCATATCCCCACCCTGGCTCCCGTTATACCGGCCGAGCAGATACTCAAGGCGCGCGATATTGCGGACGCTATCTATGTGGACGATAAAATAAAAAATTATGTGCTTGACCTGGTCCAGGCCACCAGGGTGCCGGAGAAATATTCTCTGGAAAAAATAAAGCCGTGGATCCTCTACGGAGCCAGCCCCAGGGCGACGATCTTCCTAGTGCAGGCCGCCAAAGCTTACGCTTTCATCCAGGGACGCGGCTATGTCACACCCGAAGACATCAAAGCGGTCGGCTTCGACGTAATGCGCCACCGCGTCCTGCTGACTTACGAGGCCGAAGCGGAAAACGTAAATTCCGAAACCATATTGAACACTATTTTTGAAGCCATAGAAGTGCCGTAAGAGAGAACGAAAGCGGTTAGTTGTTAAGGGACCCCCGACAACCCGGCAACCGGCCGCTGACAACTCCCCATAGCCCACTCATTTTTATGAATACAGCGGAAATCCTTAAAAAAGTCCGCCAGATAGAGATCAAGACCGGCCGCCTGGTCAGCGAGACCTTTGCCGGAGAATATCAGAGCGTCTTCAAAGGACGCGGCATGGAATTCGCCGAGGTAAGGGAGTATGTGGCGGGCGACGACGTCCGTTCTATCGACTGGAACGTGACAGCGCGTTTCTCAAAACCTTTTATCCGGCGCTATGTGGAAGAACGCGAATTGACGCTTATGATAGTTTGCGACATGTCGGCTTCGCAGTTTTTCGGCAGCGGAACAAAGGCCAAGAACGAGGCGGCCGCGGAACTTTCGGCGATGTTCGCTTTTTCGGCGCTAAAAAACAATGATAAAACCGGCCTCCTGGTTTTCACCGACGGACCGGAACTTTATATACCTCCCAGGAAGGGCAAAAATCACATCCTCCGCATTATCCGTGAGATCCTGGCCTATTCTCCCCGCGGCCGCGCGACCTCGGTTACCCGGGCGCTGGACACGGCCAACCGCCTGATGAAACGCAGAGGAATAATAATCCTCATCTCGGATTTTAACGACGCGGGCTATGAAAAGGCCCTGCGCCGCACGGCCGTGCGGCACGATCTCATCCCGGTAGTGGTGGAAGACCGGCTGGAGCGTACGCTGCCTAAAGTCCGCGCCCTTATAAACGCCGAACTGCTGGAAGAAGAGGACGGAGGCGCGGCGCCGCTAGTGGCCGATCTTTCATCTCCTGATTTCCTGGCGAAGTACGCGGCGGCCAGGGGGGAAGGTTTTAAAACCATGGAAAGGGCGTTTCAAAGCGCCGGCACCGATTGGCTGAGCGTTGACCCTGCGGGAGACATTTACAATCCGGTGGTGAAATTCTTCAAACGGCGCCAGAGAAAGCTAAAGGGTCCGTAACGCAATCGCATGAACATCCGGCTGAACCGATTCGGAAATGGAATAAAAAAAACGGGGCACGGCGTAAATGCCCGTGCGGTTCCTTTACGAACCCCGGAAGTGACGGGGTTTATAAAGACCATGCATTTTTTGCGGCCCCTGACGTTAGCCGCGGCGCTCCTGCTTCCGGCCGGCCGGGCCGCGGCGCAGACCACCGTTTCTTTCAAACTTACTCCCCCGGCGGCGCAGCCCAGGCTTGCTGAAACCTTTTCGCTCCGCCTTGAACTCATCTGTCCGGCTGAGTATACCGTCCGGCCGGACACCTCCACTTTTTCAAACAGCGTCTTTGAACTCCTGGAAATAAAAAAAATCTCCTCAAAAACCGTCGGCGCCCTGAAAACGGAAACCTTTGAACTGGCCGTCTCCGCTTTCGCCATAGGCGTCAGCACTTTTCCAGAAACCGCCTGGCTTCTGGCGGCTGGAGCGGAGTTGAAGGAAGCGAAAAGTCCCGCTTTCACGCTTGAAATACTGCCGTTTTTTGACGCGAAAAAAGAGCCGGAAGGCATCAGAGATATTCTTCCGCCTTTTAAATTCATTCCCTGGCTGGGCCTGCTGGCAGCCTTCACGGCCGCGGTCCTGGCCGCCTGGTTTATTTATCGCCGCTATAAAACACGGGCTGGCGACTCCGCGGGCGCGGAAACCACGGACGCCCCGGATCTGCGCTCGCCCTACGAAAAAGCCTCCGATGCTCTGGCCCGGCTGAGCGGATCAGGTTTATGGGAAGAAGGCAAAATCAAGGAATTCTACAGCCGCCTTTCAGACATCTTCCGTAACTACCTGGACGGACAATTCGGAATAAAAGCGGAACTCATGACCACCAACGATATAACCAGGGAACTTCGCAACACAGGGGCCGACATTAAAACTGTCATAAGGACCAGAGAACTTCTGGAAAATTCCGATCTGGTCAAATTCGCGAAGTTTAAGCCGGGAGAAAAAGAACGCGACTCCGCCGTCTCATCCCTGAAGGACTTGCTTATATTCTTCACACGACAGGAAGAGAACAGGCGCGCCTTGGCCGCCGCGCCTAAACCGGGAGAGGGGGCCGGAAAAACATGATATTCCGCCATCCGTATCTGCTGGCGCTCATCCTTTTAATTTTGCTCCTGGCTCTCTCCGCCAGAAGAATGGGAGGCAGGCGCCTGGCGGCCATCAAATTATCCGTGGCGCTGCCCGCTCAGGAAACACTCAAAACCATGCTGTTCCGGTATTTTCCCTTCTGGGCCAGGGTGATAACCCTGATATTGCTGGTATTCGCTCTTGCCCGGCCGCAGAAGGTGGAAAAAGGAAATGTTCCGCCGACCGAAGGCATAGACATAATGCTCTGCCTGGATACCTCTTACAGCATGTCCGCGCTGGATTTCAATCCCTATAACAGGCTGGATGCCGCCAAAAACGCCGCGGCCGATTTTATACAAAGGCGCGCAAACGACCGCATCGGAATGGTGATCTTCGGCGGAGTGGCTGTGCTTTCCTGCCCGCTCACGCTGGATTACACGTCCCTGCTGGAACTGCTTGCTTCCACCGAGATCAATATGACCAAGGCGGACGGCACGGCTATAGGCGACGCGTTGATCACTTCGGTCAACCATCTTAAGAACAGCAAGGCTAAAAGCAAGATCATCATCCTCCTCACGGACGGCCGCTCCAATGTGGGGATCATAACCGACCCGGTAATGGCCGCCAAGACCGCCAAGGCTTATGACATTAAGATCTACACTGTCGGCACAGCCGGCAAAGGCCCTGCGCGGCTGCCCACCGGCGGGCTGATAAACGACGACCTGGACGAGGCGACCCTCCTGGAGGTCGTGGACATGACCGGGGGAGAATTCTACCGCGCAGGGAACTTCTTTGAACTGCAAAAAATATACGAAAAGATAGACGCTCTTGAGAAGACCAAATTCGAGGTGAAGACTTTCGTCAACTATACCGACATGTATCTTCTTTTTCTGGTTCCGGCCCTGGCGCTGGCCGCGCTGATCTTCATCCTTGAAAAAACTTATTTAAGGACGATACCGTAGACTTATGGAACTCTTCAGGTATCCTGTAGAACTTTTCTGGCTCGCCGCGGGCTTTGCCGCGCTGTGTATCTTCTATTTCAAGGCGCGAGCCGCTTCGGAGCGCGTCGCGCTGGAGTTAATGGACCTACGCCAGCTCATACGCCTCTCCGGGGCGAACGCCATAGCCCGTAAAAAAACCCGCGATTGGCTCTATTTGGCGGCCCTCGCTTTTCTGCTGGCGGCCGCCGGGGGGCCGCAGTGGGGCGTGGAGATGGCCCCCGTCACCGACCTGAACGGCAGCCTGGTGGTGGCTGTGGACGCTTCGGCTTCCATGAGAGCGAAAGATCTCAAACCTTCCAGGATGGAGAACGCCAAACTCATGCTGGCCGCGCTAGCCGACAAGTTCCAGGACTACCGGGTGGGGATAATAGCGTTCAGCGGAGACGCCTATGTCCAATGCCCGCTGACCACCGATTCGGACGCCATCAAATATTTCCTCTCTTACCTGGCGCCGGGAATACTACCCGCTCCCGGCACCGATATCGCCGCCGCAATAACGGAAGCCGAGCGCATGCTGGGTAAATATTCCGGACAGAAAGTCCTGGTCCTCATCACCGACGGCGAGGATCTGGAGGAAAAAGTGGATGAAGCGCTGAATTCGGCCGCGGCGGTAAATTTAAAGATCTTCACCGTTGGAATGGGGAAAGCGGAAGGGGAAGTAATCCCAGTCTCGGACCAGGGCGGAAATTTTATCGAATATAAAAAAGACTCGGCCGGCAAGACGGTCGTGACAAAACTGAACGAAGGAATACTCCTGAAGATCGCGCAGAAAACAGGGGCGGAGTATATCCGTTACGGAGGGAATCCTGAAACCACGGCCGAAGAGATACGCGCAACCGTAGCCAGAATCGCTCTATCTAAGACCAAAGGCTTCGGAAAGGCCAGCTACAAAAACCGCTATCAGGCGCCGCTGTTTATCGCCTTTCTCCTGTTTTTGATAGAATTGATGTTTATGGAAAAAGGATTTTCCGCGCCTAAACTTCTTACAAGGCTCTTTTTCCGCTTCCGGAAAGCGCCGGTCTCATTCCTGCTGGCCGCGCTGGCGCTTTCAGCCGTTGTTCCGGGCAAGGCCCTGGCGGCTTCACCGGAAAACCTGGCACGCCAAGGCAACACCGCCTACGACAAGAAAGATTTCCCAAAAGCCTACGAATACTATTCAAAGGCCCTGGAGAAAAAGCCGAAGAATTCGCGGGTCCTCTTCAACCGGGGCGCGGCCTTTTACCGCATGGAAGATTATGCGAAAGCGGCGGAAGATTTTGAAGAAGCGGGAAAAACCGCCAAGATCAAGTCTATGGCCGGCTATAACGCTGGGAACGCTTACTTCAAGCTCTCCGATTTTCCGAAGGCCATAGAAAAATACCGGGAAGCCATACTCGCAGACCCGGGGAACAAGGATGCCCGATACAACCTGCAGAGGGCTCTGGAGGAACAAAAAAAGAACCGTAATAAATGCGACAATCCGGACCAGAAAAAACAGGACAAACAGCAGGATAAACAGAAACAGGGGAAAAAAGACCGGAAAGATCAGGAAGATTCGCAAAAAAAGGAAGAACAGAAAAAAAAAGAGGCGGCCCGCCGGCAGGCGGATAAGCTGCTGGAATTAATGAAGGAAAAAGAAAAGTCTTCCACAAACCGAGAAATGATGAATACCCGCTTCAATAATAAGAAGCCGAAAAGCACCGATTCGGGAAAAGACTGGTAGTTAACGGGGGGGATAAGGGAAAAAATAAAAACCGCGCCATGAATATATCAATACCAAATAACTTTTTCCGCATTATCCGACGGCCGGCCGTCTTTATCGCTCTGTGCCTGTGCGCCTTTGTTCCTCAGTCCCTTCATGCCTCTTTCTCCATCTCAGCCGAAACCGACAAGCAAAGCGTGGAAATAAACGACAGCCTCTATTTGACCATCACCGTCAGCGGCGACTCCTCTTCAGTCCCGGAACCCGCCCTGCCGCAGATGAATAATTTCAACATCTACTCCTCGGGCCGGATCCAGAACATCTCCATCATAAACGGCAAGATAGCCACCTCGGTCGCTTTCACCTATATACTCACTCCGAGATTCATCGGCAAACAGAAGATCCCTCCCATCTCGGTCTCCAACGGCGGAGAAAAGCACGTCACGCCGGAGATAGAGGTGAGCGTTGTGAAAGCCGCCGCGCCCGCGCAGGCCTCCCAGCCGCAAAATGCGCCGCGGGCCCAGGCCGCCAGGCAGCCTTCCGCCAGGGCCCAGGCGGCCAGACAACCGGAAGAGACGCTCTTCATGACCGCCGAAACCGACAAGAAAACCGCTTATCCCAACGAACAGGTTAACCTGACCATCCGTTTCTACACAGCGGTCCCGCTGACCTCAAATCCGCAGTACGTACCTCCTACGTTCAAAAACCTCATTTCCGAAGACCTGCCCCCCGTAAAAAATGGGGAAACCGTCATTAAGGGCGTGCGCTACACCTATAGCGAGATAAAAACCGCCCTATTCGGCATAGAAGAAGGCCAGGCCTCGATAAACCCGGCCTCGGTGTTCGCGCAGATCCACCAGGGCGGGGCCGTAGATCCTTTCGACCCCAACTTCTTTCAGCAGTTCTTTGCCATGAATTCCGGCCAGGGAGAGACCCGCCAGGTCACCAGCAATTCCGCGGCCCTGAAAATCCTGCCCCTGCCGGAAGGCGCGCCGGCGGCGTTCAACGGCGCGGTCGGAAACTTCACGTTCTCCACCGAACCGGACCGCAGGGAGATCAAGACCGGCGAAGCCCTGAATTTGTCCCTTACGATAACCGGCAAAGGCAACCTGAAAACCCTTATCGCGCCGAAACTCCCGGACATGCCGGACTTTAAAGTTTACGACACGGTGAGTTCGCTGAATATTTCCAAGGATAACGACGTCATCGGCGGGAAAAAAATATTCACAACCGTCCTTATCCCCAAAACCGAAGGCCGGCGGACCATCCCCAGGATAACTTTCGCTTTCCTGGACCCCGCCACCAAAACTTATAAAGAGCTGTCCGCCGGTCCGTTCGAACTCACCGTGGAAAAAGGCGACGGAGAGGGGCAGAACGTCTCTTTCGCCCACGGCGGACAGGCCGCTCCCATAACACCCATCTCCTCGGACATCCGCTACGTTAGCGATAGGACAGCGGCGCCCCTGACCGGCACGGCAGCCGGGCGCATCTCCGCCATGCCGCTCTGGCTGAACTTGTTTCCTGTGGGAGCCCTGCTTTTAAGCCTCTGGCTCGCGCGCATTAACGACTTCCGGCTAAAGAATCCGCTGCTCTTCCGCTTCAGGAAAGCCCACGGGGAAGCGCGGGCGGACCTTGCCGGCGCCGCGGATAGACTAAAGAACGGCCGGCCTAAAGAAACGGCGTCTATCCTATACGACTCTCTCCTGGCATACCTTTACGACAAATCCGGCCACAAAGTGAGCGGCCTCACAATGAGGCGCACATTAGCCCTGCTAAAAGAAAAGTTTCCGGACGCCGGAGAGGACGCGCTGAACGGAATAAAAGACCTGTGGGGGAAGCTGGAAGCCCTGCACTTTTCCCCGGGCGGAGCGACCCAGGAAGAGGCCAGGGACATGCTTGAGACATACACCGCCCTGCTGTCCCTGCTGGAAAAAGAGTTTAAAAAAAGGGGATAGGGAGTAAAGTTAAAAACGGCATCAGCGGCATTGCATTTATGAAAATTAAATTATTGGGCGTTCTTTTCCTTACGCTTTCCGCGGCCGCCGCCGGAGCTTACGACCGGAGCGTACTGGCGGAATACAACGATCTCTATAAAAACGGCAACTATCAGGCCGCCCTGGACGGCTATATGGAGATCGCCGCGAAGGAATCCTATAATCCTTACGCTTTCTATAACGCCGGCAACGCCTATTTCCGCATGAACAAGCCGGGACTGGCTATCCTCTACTACGGTAAAGCCTTCCGGCTCGATCCGCGCGATCCGGATATCCGGACTAACCTGGAATTCGCCATGAAACACACTGGGCAGACTTTCGTGCCGGAAGGCATGCCTAAAGCGCTGCACTATTTGTACTACTTCTTTTCCGACCGGGAACTAAAGGCCGTGGCCACGGTTTTCTGGTGGCTTGCCTGCCTGTTACTCTCAATTTACGCCCTGAAAGAGACTTTGCGGGAGAAATTGCGCGGCGTCATCCTGGGCGCGGGGCTGATCCTGGCCGGGGCCTTTCTTTGGTCGTCCGCCCGTTCCTCTTCGCTTTTCAGCGACGCGGCGGTAATAACGGAAAGTTCCACCCAGCTCCTGAGCGGGCCCGGAGAGACTTTTAAGACTTACGCCACCCTGCCGGAAGCCAGGCTTGTTAAGGTCCTGGACGATACGGACGACGTCTATTATGAGATTGGCATCCCGCGTGAAGGCATAAAAGGCTGGGTCAAAAAGACTTCCGCTGAAAAAATCTAAAACATTGAGTTTCCTACACCGGCGGCTGTGTTACCCGTAGGTTAAAATCCCGCAACCTCCTACTACCGCCAATAAAACCCGGTCTCCAAGCGCGCAGAAAATCCGTCGGTGCCAGCGGCCCGCGGCTTCAATACCCAAAACAACCAGCCAGGCGTTACCTTTGTCCGGTAATAATCGGCGGCAAAATGATAAAATTTATCAGCTTGATTTCGCGGAGGATAATATGAAAATTGCTATTGCCAGCGACCATGCCGGGTTCCTTTTGAAAAAGATCATAGTCAATCACCTGAAAACGCTGGGACAGAAAGTGGAGGACCTGGGCCCCGATTCGGCCGATGTCTCCGTGGATTATCCTGATTTCGCCGCGAAAGCGGCCCTGGCCGTTACGCAGGGCAAAGCCAACAGGGGGATAGTGGTCTGCGGCAGCGGCGTGGGAGCCTGCGTGGCCGCCAACAAATTCAACGGCGTCAGAGCTTCGGTCTGCCACGACACCTATTCCGCCCACCAAGGCGTGGAACACGACGACATGAATATTTTGTGCCTGGGCGCCAGGGTCATAGGGCCGGCGTTGGCGCTGGAAATAACGGAAGCTTTCACCGGCGCGATTTTCTCGAACGAAGCCCGCCACGTACGGCGCCTGGACAAGATCCGTTCCTTCGAAAAACAATAGCGTCTATAAGCCGCGCCTTCGGACACACGGAACCGGGGCTTTACTACGGCCGCGGGATTAGAAAAAACCGCATAAAGCAATTGCACCTTGATTATTCTTATAGGTCTGGTATACTAAAGATGGGGGGTTTATGAAAAAAATTTTCGGCCTTGTAAAAATATCTCCCTTGGGGATGTTGACATCGGAATACATAACTATAGGGGTGGTAGTCGCCCTTTTCTCCGCCTTTCTCGGATTTTACTCCGCGGCCTATATAATCGCCGACAAATGCTACCCGGAACTCGGACTTGAAACCATACAACTTGTGCACCGGGAGCTTTTTCACAATATGGCTGTTGCCGCCGCCGTTTACTCCCTCATAATTTTCGCCCTCTACTGGTTTTTCGCGCGGGGCCAGGTAAAAAAGATAGTGGCGCTCGCACAGCAACGCATGGGGGAGAATTGAGCCATGCATTCTTCAAGCCGTTTACGAAAAGGCTTCGGCCTGGTGGAAGCCATGATGGCTATCTTTGTGCTTTCCCTGCTGAGCCTTTCCCTGGCTTACATGTACCAGTACATGTTCCGTGTTTTTGTAAAGACCCAGCAGAACACCTATACCACCCGCCTTGCAGAAATGGCTTTCACCAAATTTAAGACCGTGGAGTATTATTATCTCTTCGACTGCGATTCGGCCCTGCCGAGTTTCGGGCTTACCGGCACTTTCGGGCCGGTGACCCAGCAAAGAACCTCCTATTCCTACCTGGGCATTCTCAACGCGATAGACTCAACCGTGAAAAAATACAAAATAGACCGGTGGACCGTTTCAGTGATATATAAAATACGCGATGTCTCCGACGTAAACAGCAACGGCCTTACCGGCGACTTGCGCGATTTTACCGACGCAAACGGGGACAAAATAGACGACTATGACCCTTCCATAAAATACTACAAGGCAAATCCCGCCTCCGATTCGGACTATTACGACACCTACACTTCCACTTCTCTTAATAAGACCGTAAGCGAAGCGCCCGACACCAATCTTAAGGAGGTCACGCTTAAGTTTTACCGCAAGGGCAGCGTCGTCCACACGCAGACCGAGCTGATCTCGCTTGAAATGCTCACCGGCATAGAAAGCAAGTCAAGCGGAGCGGAACTAAAACTCCTCCTGTCACAACCGGAGAACAACTCTTACCTTTACAACCTGATGACCACCGCGCGGGCCAACGCCTTCGCGCTGGGCATAAGCAAGTCCTATCCGGCGGATCTTACGGCATACCGCGCGGACGCGGGTTCCCCTATTACGCTGGCCGGCGAGACTTCGCCCCTCTCCACGGTAAAGGTTTACCGCAATTCGATCGGCACGGTTCTGGACACATTCACCGCCGACTCGCTGGGCAATTTTAGTTTCTGGGCCTCCGGCCTTACCACGGCCCTCACGGAGGGAGAGAGCACCATCTACGTTCAGGCCACGAAAGACACCTTCTTCTCGCCCTACACTCCGCGCAAGGTGATATTGGACCTGAAGCCGCCGGAGATAACCGGCCAAACCCCCACGGGGACCGTCAACGACCTGGTCCCCTATGTCGGCGCGGTGCTTACCGACACCATACTTTCCACCGGGATCGCCAGCGGCATTTGCGAGGATGTGACCACAATGAAAGTGAACGGCTCAACGGTACCTTTCGCTTTTACTTCCGCTACCGGCAGGATCAAATGGGAAGACCCGGCCACGGGGCTGCCTGTAAAGCTTACGAACGGCAACTCCTACACCGTGCTGGCGGAGGGAGGCGACCGGGCCGGCCACAAGGCCGCCACCACCTGGAACTTCACCGTGGACGTGGACGACACGGACAACTCGGCGCCTTCCATAGCCAACAAAGTTCCCAGCGGTTTCACGGCCGAGCCGATGCCGGAGATCAGCTGCAAGGTTTTCGACAACCAGTCCGGGATAGACCTCGACAGCATCACCATGAAGCTGGACGGGGTGGTAGTGGTCTCTTCGGCCAATATTTCCGGCCACTGGGACGCGGAAGGCCAGCGCGTTTTCTATCAGCAGGAGGCCGCTTTCACAAGCCCCTCCAGCCATACGGTGGAGGTCACGGCCAGCCATTGGGCGAACGATCCGCCCGATAAAAAGACATCGGTAGACACCTGGGACTTCAACGTAAACTACTAAAAGCCCCGACATCATGAGACCAATTAAACACCCAAGACCCGGCACCACGCTAGTAGAGCTGATGGTCTATATAGCGATACTCAGCATAGCCGTGGTGATGTTCTCCAAATTCATGACGGGCTTCATGAAAACCGCAAAGTCTTCGGAAAGCAAAATGCTGGGGTCGGCGGACCTGCGCGGCGCCCTGATAAAAATAGAGGGCGACCTCTATGAGGCCAACGAATTCCTCGGCGTCTCAAGAACTTCCATAACCTTCATCTGCGATATACTGAAGAACCCGGCCTGGGACCGGAACGTGGATTTTGACGGCGACGCCATCCCCAATATAAAAGACACCGACGCGGATAATGACGCCCAGTTAAAATTTTCCCTTGCCCGGGACGACCAGTGGACGGCGGGCTACAACCTTGAGGATGACGATGACGACAATGACGGCAACAGGGACGTGGTTATACAGCTCTATTGTTCTTCCGGCACGCTCTGGCGCGTGAGCTCGGTCAACGGCGGCGCCGGGCAGGCCGTAAAACTGGCCGCGGACATCAGCTCCTTTACTTTCACTTTTTACGGCTCAAAACGGGAAGATCTGGGAAGAGATATAGACCTGGGCAACGACGGCACCGCCAACACTAACGACGCGGGAGAGGGGGACGGCATAATAAGCGAACGGGAGATAGATTGGGTACTGCCCCCCGTGGCGCCCGCCTTAGTAGGGGGGCACGGAGACAGGTCCGGCGCCATCGACACCCCGGACGAGCGCAAATACATAACTTCGGCGGAGATCTACATGGAAGCCGATGCTAACCATGATAATCAGCCGGACGCGAAGCTGGGCACGGAACTGATGCCCCCGCTGCTGCCGCTTAAAAGGAGGCGCTAGCCATGAAGCAACGGCGCGGCATAGCGTTGGTGGTGGTGAACCTGCTGGCGGTATTCCTTTTGCCGTTCGTCCTTTACCTCATGCTCACCTCCAACAACTTTTTAAAGAACTCTTTCAGGGAAAAACAGCAGAAACTGTCCGGCAGTCTCGCCTCCGGCGTCCTGGTGGACTTCATGCGACAGTTCTCTCAAAGCTATTACGAAGGCCATTACGACACCGAGTCCCTATCACGCAACCCTGTTTTTCGCTCAGTCGGCTTCTCGTCGGTGGATACGGAAGCGGACGCGCAGGGCCACCGTCTTTACATACACGCCTCCGGCCAGTCCGGCAGCAGTGCCGCCGCGCCCCTGGCCGACAAGAACCTGTACGGGACCGTGCAGTTCATTTCCGACCTGACCGACTACGGCACCCTCATCGACGGCACCTTCACTTTGGGCAAAGATAACGCCCTCTATATGGGCAAGTGGTGGATAACCGGCAACCTTACCATTTCAGGGGACAACGTGACCTTCATGGGCGGGCCACTTATCGTAGGCGGCAATCTGACCGTGACCGGCTCGAATGTGCGGATAAACGGCGACATTTACTACGAAGGCACGCTCACCGGCACCCCTGTCGTTTCCGGCACCAAATACAATTTTTACCCGTCAGACATGACCTATCCCTCCATCAGAAGGACCTATCACCAGGCGAACTACAATTATAAGATAACCGCTGACCCCAGCGTCATACGCTTCAACGCCTACCCGTCCTCAAGCACTTTCAGCCTGATAGGCACCACCATAACCGTGCCGGTGACCGAAGCCGGAATGATAATTTACGGCGAGAACGTAAACCTCACCTTATACGGCACCGTCCGGGGGCGGGTAACGGTGGTCACAAGCAACACCAGCGGCACCAAGGGAAAGATAACCATAGGGCTTTTCAACCAAAACGCGAACCTGCTGTATTACGATCCGCTCACCGGCGGGACTACGACCTCGGCCGTGTCCGGCAATTCCTTCGCCGCCTTGCCTTCAAACGGCCTTACTTTCCAGGGAAAGACCACAACCCCCGCGGCGGACCTGACGGTCTGCGGGGTATATTTCGACGGCAGCGCCAACAATATTTCCACGAACGGGAATTCCTCTAAAAAACTCTATCTCTACGGGACCAGGAACAAGCCGGTCGACCAGAACTTCTCCAGCGGAGTTTACACCTATGACCCCTGGTTGAACACCTTCCCCCCGCCGGGCCTGCCGGAAAGGCCGGTGCTGGTAACCTGGCATTTACGGTAAAGGAAAAAGGATGAAAGAGGAAATTCCTTTAGAAAAATTCCTTGAACTGGGAAACAGGCATGTCGAGCGCGGGGAATTGGATCACGGGATCCATTATTATAACAAGGCGCTGAAAAAAAACCTGGAGGCGCCGGAAATAAACTTTAAACTGGCCGAAGCTTACCGCCTTAAAGCCGAAAAAGGCGGCAAAGTGTATTACACGCTTGCCGTGGAACAGCTGCGCAGAGCGTTAAAGACCGACCCGCTCAACGAGGCGGCGCAGGACAAACTTCTCGTACTGGCGTTAAAAACAGACGCGCTGGACGCGCTGACCAGGGAATACGGGGAAAAGGCAAAAGCCGGCGGCCCTAACGCGGATTTTTACGCCAAATATCTTAAGCGCGCCTGCGCCATGGCCGTAATGGGCAGCGAACCGGAAAGACAGCTGTTCGAATACAAGCCGGCGCCGTTCATGAAATATTTTTTCGATTTCATGATACTTCCCGGCGCCACGCTGACCATCGTGTTAAGCAACTTGAAACCCCAGTTCAAACCTTTCTTTGCCCTCGGGCTCACCATGTTCCTTTTCTACTGCGCGTACAGGGGCGTACTGTACATGATGATGCGCCGGAAATGAAAGTGAGGAAGCCGCGTCATGCGGGATTAACAGTCTGCCGAAAAACCTGCTCGGAGGTGTTTTACATGGATATTTCAAACGAGGTTAAAACCGCGGGCGCCAGCCTCTGGCTGGACAGCCTGAACAGGGACATGCTTTTAAACGGAGAGCTGGCCGGGATGATCAAGAACCTTGGCGTAACCGGAGTTACCTCCAACCCCTCCATCTTTGAGACCGCCATACTTAAGTCCTCCTATTACGCCGGGCCCATAGAAACTCTGGCGGCCGGCGGCGCCACGGCGGAAGCTATATTCGAAACGCTGGAGGTGGAAGATATACAGCGGGCCGCGGATCTGTTAAAGGGCATCTATGAGAAAACGCGCGGAACGGACGGGTTCGTCAGCATTGAAGTTAAACCCTCACTGGCGCGCGACCCGGTTAAAACCATAAAGGAAGGGGGACGGCTTTTCGAGAAGATAGGCCGCAGAAACGTTATGATAAAAATTCCGGCCACGGTTGAAGGCGTACGGGCCGGCGGCGACCTTTTAAAAAAAGGCGTCAATGTTAATTTTACGCTCATCTTTTCTCCCGACAGATATGAGGAAACGGTGAAAGCCTATATCGACGCCCTGACCTGGCGGGTGGAAAACGGGCTTCCGCTGGACGCTCTGGCGTCCGTGGCCAGTTTTTTCGTCAGCCGCATCGACACCGCCGCGGACGACGAGATAGAAACGCTCATGGCCGCGGAAGACTCTTTCGACAGCGAGGAACTTTATGATTTCGCCGGTTCCGCGAGGGGCCGGACGGCCATAGCCAATTCGCTGGTGGCCTATAATAAATATTCCTTAATATTCTCCAGCGGGGAGTTCCGGGCGCTGCAGGAAAAAGGCGCTATGAAACAGCGCATACTCTGGGCCTCCACCGGCGTAAAGAACCCGGCCTACAAGGATACGTTATACTCCGACGCCCTGCTCCTGCCGGACTCCATCAACACCCTGCCGGAACCCGCCCTCAAGGCTTTTCTAGCCCACGGCGACCCGGATAAAGCTCCGCTGCCGGACAGGATGGCGGCCGCGGGATCATTTTTCGCTAAGCTTGAGAGCGCCGGGGTGGATTTTCGTGCCATCCTTGAGTTCCTGGAAAAAGACGGATTAGATAAATTTTCCCGCGCCCATGACTCCCTCATCAGCCATATAGAAGAAAAGATCCGCGCGCGCTCGAACACCGTTCCCGCCGGGTCTCCGGCCTTTGAACCGCCATATGCCGATTACGGCCCGGCGCTGGAGCGGCTCAAGAGGTCGGATTTCGTAAAGCGCCTCTGGAAAAAGGACGCCGGCATATGGAAAACCGGCCCGGAACATGTGAAGATCATAAACAACTCCCTCGGCTGGCTGGACGCTCCGTTCAGGATGCTCAGCCGGGTGAAGGAGATCGGCCGATTCCGCGACGAGATCATGGAAGAAGGGTTCTCAAGCGTTGTCGTGCTGGGCATGGGCGGTTCCAGCCTCGCCCCCGAAGTCATGAGGACAGTGTTTCAGAACCCTAAGAATCCCAAAATCCACGTACTAGATACCACCGACCCGGGCTGGATCCTGGCCGTTAAAGAAAAGCTGGATATTAAAAAGACTCTTTTCATCTTCGCGAGCAAATCCGGCGGCACGATAGAACCGGCCGGCCAGTTCAAATATTTCTGGAGCCTGCTGAAAAAAGCCGGAGTAAAAAAACCGGGAAAACACTTCGCCGCCATCACCGATCCCGGCACAAGCCTGGCGGCGCTCGCTAAGGAAAAGAATTTCCGCAAGGTCTTTATCAACTTCGCGGATATCGGAGGCCGGTTCTCGGCCCTCTCTTATTTCGGCCTGGTGCCGGCGGCGCTGTGCGGCGCGGACATAAAAAGGCTGCTGGAAGGGGCGATAGACACCGCCAACATGTGCAAAGACCCGGAGATCATTAAAAATCCGGGCGCTTTGCTCGGCGCCCTGCTAGGCGATATGGCCATTAAGGGGCGTAACAAGCTGACACTTATCATGCCGAGAAAGCTGGAAGCCTTCGGCCTTTGGGTGGAACAATTGGTGGCCGAGAGCACCGGCAAGGAAGGCAAGGGCGTGGTGCCGGTCTGCATGGAAGAGCTCTCGGGGCCGGAAACCTACCGGGAAGACCGTTTTTTTGTGAACACGCAGCTTGGCGCGCTTCCGGAACCGGATACAGCCGCCAAACTCGGCAGGCTTAAAATGGCGGGGGCTCCGGTTTATACGATCTTTATTAAGGATGTCTATGACCTCGGAGGGGAATTTTTCCGGTGGGAAACGGCCGCTGCCGCGGCATGCGCGCTTCTGGAAATAAACCCATTCGACCAGCCCGATGTCAAAGAAGCCAAGGATCTGACTGTCAGGGTTCTTGAGACTCTGATCTCCAGAGAAAAGCGGCCGGCGACCAAACCGCAGTTTTTAACGGACAAACTCGCCGTGTTCGCCTCAAAGGCGGTCTGCGCGGCCCCAACAGGCGCCTCCGACCTCGGGAATATTTTCCAGAGCCTTTTCTCAGGACTCAAAGAGAGGGAATATATAGCGCTGCTGGCCTACCTGCCGAATGCCCCTAAGGTGGAAGCGGAACTGAAGATTCTGCGGGAAACCCTCAGGATCGGTACCGGCGCGGCGACAACACTTTCCTACGGCCCCCGATACCTCCATTCCTCCGGCCAGCTGCACAAAGGCGGCCCAGACACCGCCTTCTTTGTCATATTGACAAATGAGGCGCAAAATGATATTAATATAACAGGGGAAAAATACACTTTCTGGCAGCTGGAAATGGCGCAAGCCATCGGTGATTTTGAAGCTCTGGACTCCAAAAACAGGCGCGTTTTACGGGTCCACCTAAAATGTCCTCTCGATAAATCCCTCAGGTATCTTAACGAAAGGATTTCCAGAATAAGCCGGACCAGTGAAGCGCCAGACGCAGTTCACCAACAAGGGGAGGAAATAGCCATGCTTAAGTTAACCGCTAAGAAGAATAACACAAAGACCGCCGCCAAAACCAAACTCACCAACACGAATGAATACGTGATGCTGGACCATCCCAAGAACCTTGAGAACATCACCTCAAGGCAATACACTATCCGCATATCCGCAAGCAACGCCAATGGCCTGGATATTTCCATAGACGACGCTCCCTGGCAGGGTTGCAGGCATTCCGTGGGTTATTGGTGGTTCGACTGGACCAATTTTACTCCCGGCACCCACCAGCTGGTGGCCAGGATGCGCACAAACACCGGAGAATATCTCATCTCCAAGAGACGCCGCTGCAAAGTCAGCTAAAACACGGCAATCTGCCGCCACAACCGTCTAGTGCTCTGACCCCTTTATAGGAGCCTCCGTGAAATAATGCAGGAGGCTCCTAAAGACGGTTTTTCTTTTAACCGCTAAATGGTAAAGACAAAAATAATAGCCACGCTCGGCCCGGCAAGCTCCTCCTCCGCGGTGCTGCGCAAAATGTTCTACGCGGGGCTGGATGTGGCCCGCTTTAACTTCTCGCACGGAACCCGGACCGAGACCCTATCCCGCATCAACCTGGTGAGATCCCTAAATACAAAATACCGCCGCGGTATAAAGCTGCTGGCCGACCTGAAAGGCAACCGCATACGCGTAGGCGCCCTAAAAAACCCGCTGGAACTTAAAAAAAAACAAACCGTCTTTCTTGTCAGAGGTCCCGGAGAAAAGAGAACAGCCCGCTTTTCCATCCCCTTTGATTATAAGGGCGAGATGTCCCGCATTAAAAAAGGCTTCCTGATCTATATAGACGACGGGAACATCCGTCTTGAGGTTATTTCGGTATCTAAAGATTCACTAAAGTGCTCCGTCATCTCTCCCGCCCTTCTGAAAGAACATAAAGGGATCAACATACCGCAGGCCTCCCTGGATTTCCCGGTGCTGAACCCCGATGACAGGATCGACCTGGATTTCGCCATTACCCAGAACTTTGATTATATCGCCCAGTCTTTTGTAAGGACCCGGGCGGACGTTCTGGCGGTCATAAAAGCCGTCAGGGCGGCCGGCAGCCGGGCCCGGGTTATCTCAAAAATAGAAGCCCGTGAAGCGCTTGAGAACATAGACGAAATAATAGACGTTTCGGACGGGATCATGATAGCCAGGGGCGACATGGGCATAACGTTCCCGATCTGGCAGATCCCCATGCTTCAGAAACGCATAATACAAAAGTGCAACCGTCTTAAAAAACCCGTCATAACGGCCACCCAGATGCTGGAGTCCATGACCGAACACAGGCTTCCCACCCGCGCGGAAGTATCCGACGTGGCTAACGCGATTTTAGACGGCAGCGACTATGTGATGCTTTCCGGAGAGACGGCCGCCGGAAAATATCCGGCTGAAACCGTGCGCATGATGAATGAGATCATAAAATATACCGAAGCGCATTAGCAGTCTGCTGAAAAGCCCTCTTTCGGGGTCTTTTGGCCGATTTTTGCGGGACCCCTTCCGGGGAACTTACCCACAGGTGGACACCGCATTGCGGTTTCCCCTACTGCGCCTTTGCGCTGCTCAACTCACAGTCCCTAGTCGAGAATGCTCGTTTCGCATCGCTTCGGCTCGGCTTTAAAATCCGCTCAAAATACCTCCGAGTAGGGTTTTTCAGCAGACTGTTAGCAGTCCGAAAAGCGTCGCCATGCACCGGACATAAACAAAAATTCAAGGCGGATAAAAAATATTAGAGTTCCGTAGAACCTTTAAGCCTTGTTCCATACCACCGCTTATGCCGCAAAACACTCCGACACTTAAACAACTGGGCTGGACATCCGATCTGGAACAAGCCTTTAAAGCCTTCTCGTTGGAAGGCCTTATCCCCGCGCGCGTCATCGCGGAGCACCGGTCGGCTTATGACGTGATCTGCGCCAACGGCGCGTACCTGGCGGAAGTCTCCGGGACCTTCAGGCGCGCTGCAAAGAAGTCGAAGGCGGAATTTCCGGCGGTTGGAGATTGGGCGGCTTTAAGCTTCGATCCGCGCGGGCTGCGTCAGAAGATACACGGCCTCCTGCCCAGAAAGGCCGTGCTTTCCCGCCTGGATCCCGGCGGTAAAGAGGAGCAGGTCATCGCCGCCAACATCGATACGGTTTTCGTAGTCCTCGGCCTGGACGGGGATTATAACCTCAAGCGGCTGGAACGCTACCTCGCGGCCGCCAGGGCGGGCGGCGCCGCCGCGGTCGTCATTCTCAACAAAACCGACCTGGATCCAGGCGCCGGTTCAAAAACGGAGGAGATACGCGGCCTCGGTTTTGAAGCGCCGGTACTGCCGCTGGATTCCATGAAGCTAACCGGATATGAGGCATTAAACGCCTATATCACGGCCGGACGGACCATCGTACTGGTGGGGTCTTCCGGCGCCGGCAAATCCACCATAATAAACAACCTGATGGGCTCTAACCTGCAGCGCATCGCTTCCGTCAGGGAAGACGATTCCAGAGGGCGCCACACCACCACTGGCAGAAAACTGTTCTTGCTGCCGGCCAGCGGGGCGCTCCTGATAGACACCCCCGGTATGCGCGGCCTTGAACTCTGGGCCGAAACCGGGGCCGTGGACGAGACTTTTGAAGACATCCATGCCCTGGCCGCGGAGTGCCGGTTCGGCAACTGCTCCCATTCTAACGAGCCGGGCTGCGCAGTGCGCGCCGCGCTGGAGGCGGGGACGCTGGACAGCGCCCACTACGACAATTACCTCAAACTGCGCGCCGAAACCACTTTCCTGAAATCCAAAACGGACATCGCCGAACGCCTTAAAAGAAAGGACCACGCGAAAAAGATAAGCAAAGCGATAAAGGAGATATTCCGCAAACGCCCCGAAATTTGAACACTCCTTCCGATTAATATAAAATTAAGTTACCGACATGAACCACAAGGACCCCAGGAAAAAATTCTTCCTCTGCTATTTCGAGAGCACCCGCAAGTGCAATCTCAAGTGCCGCTACTGCATGACCAGGGAGCCGCGCCACGCGCCCCAGGGCCATACCACCGAACTTTCGACCGGTGAGATAAAGCATCTGATCATAGACGAGGTGAAGAAATACTGCGATAACGGCGCCGTCGCCTATTCCGGCGGAGAACATCTCCTCAGGAAAGACGCTCTGGAAATACTGGAATACACCGGTTCCGCCGGCCTGTGGTCCTTCATAAACACCAACGGTTCCATGCTGACCAGCCGCCTGCTGAAACAAATAAAGAAAGCCACCGGCGGCAAAGTGATCATAGTGTTCTCACTGAACTCCATTTTTCCGAACACACAGAAATGGAGCCGGGACGACAGCCTCTGGACCATAGTAAAGGCGGTTTCGCGCTGCCTTAAGACGGGCGTGGACTTCTTCTTCATCACCACGGTCAGCAAGAGCAATATAAAAAGCCTCGGCGCCACCGTCAAATTCCTGAAACTGGCCGGCATCCCCATGCTCCGCTCTCCTTTCGTGATGCGCGGCATGGGCAACTGCCACCAGGAACTGGCGCTGACCCCGGGAGATATGAAGAACACCATACACCCCATACTCAGGAGCCACTCTTTAAGCACCGTCAGTTATACTCCTTTTTTTGCCGGGCCGGAATTTATGAAAGCCACGTGGAAAGAAATGGGCATGGAGCTGGACCAGCTGGGCTGCCAGGCCTCCCGGGGCTTCGTGGGGATCTCTGCCGAAGGCGCCGTAGCTCCGTGCGTGCATCTGCTGGACAACGGCCTGGAATGCGGCAATGTCCGGGACACGCCGCTGACCACCCTCCTGCGCGACAATCCGATCATTAAAGCCGTGCGCGTGCGAGACGACCTGAAAGGCAAATGCGGCCGCTGCCGCTATAAGCAGACCTGCGGCGGCTGCCGGGCGCTGGCCTATTACCGGACAGGCGATTACCTGGCCGAAGATCCGACCTGTTTCTTTGAGCCCATTGACGAAACCACCCGCTCCGAACACGAAGAACTGCAGAACAGGAACGTGACCCGCTTCGTGAAGTTCATCAAGACCAAAGAACCCTGGAAATCGTTCTTTTAAACGACTGACGGCCTTCACCACCTCCATTACCCATGAAAATACTTTTGGTCAAGCCAAAATGGTTCGTTAAAGGCGGCCTCTACCGCCCGCTTGAGAATATTAAGTTCACGCCGCTGAGCCTGGGCATCATCGCAGCGCTCAGCCCCGCCCATGAGATCACGGTCGCGGACGGGGACTGGGACGAAGTTCCGTACGAAAAAAATTTCGACCTGGTCGGCATAACTGTTTCGACTTTCACTTCGGAGCGGGCTTACGGCATCGCGGACAGGTTCAGGGCCAAAGGCGCTAAAGTGGTGATGGGCGGTCCGCATCCGAGCCTCCTGCCGGAAGAATGTCTGGCGCACGCCGACGCCGTGGTGGTTGGGGAAGCCGAATATGTCTGGGGGGACATACTGGCGGACGCGCCTAACGGGAGTCTTAAAAAGATATACCGCGGCGACCGGCCTACGGAAATGAAGGATGTCCCGGCCCCCAGGAGGGAACTGCTCAACGATAATTCGTGGATGGCCTGCGTGCAGGCGACCCGCGGCTGTCCCAACAAATGCCTCTACTGCTATCTGCCGGAAGTCCCGTGGCACGCTTACCGTAAAAGGGAGATCGACAGCGTCTATGCCGAGATAAAAAATATAAAGCAGAAAGTAGTCTTTTTCGTGGACGATAACCTTTTCGCGGACCCGGCTTACGCCATGGCTCTGTTCGACAGGCTGGCCCCGCTCAAAAAACTTTTCTCGCTCCAGACCCCCACGACCATAGCCAAAGACCCGGCGATGGTGGAGAAAATGGCCAAAGCGGGCTGCTTCCATGTACAGATGGGGTTCCAGACCTCCAATCCCGACTCGCTGAAATGGGCCGGCATAGCCCATAACCATATCGAGGACTATAAGAAAACCGTCGCGCTCCTGCACCGCCACAAGATACTCGTGACGGGCTTCCTTATGCTCGGCTTCGACACCGACGGCAAGGACATTTTCGACAGGACGGTGCGAATGGCGAGGGAGATAGAGCTGGACGACGCCAACCTTTACATTCTTACTCCTTATCCAGGCACTAAGATCCATGAACAGTTCAAAAGAGAGGGCAGGCTGCTGGAAAACAAGCCGCGCCTTAATTTCGGCTGGGCGAACGCCGTCTTCAAACCGAAGAACATGACCCCCGAAGAACTAGAAGCCGGAGTCCAGGGCGCCATCCGGGAACTCTCAGTCTATTTTCGCAACAAACTGCCCATGCGGGTCGCGGAGCGCTTTACCTGGCTCTTCAAGCACCCGCGCATGATGCTGGCCATGGCCTCCGGCGGTTTCAAAAGGAACATAGCCGGCGGCGCAAGTTGATCTCCAGCAATTGCGGCACGCTTTTACTGAAAAATGAATAATATGCATCATCCTTCACGGATGGAAGACCCGGAGCGCCGCTTCGACCGCATGACGCGTCTGGTAGGCCCGAAGGCGATGGAGAAACTGCGGAACTCCCACGTCATGGTAATAGGCTGCGGCGGCGTGGGTTCATGGGCGGCGGAAACGGTCGCCCGCGCGGCGGTAGGGCATGTCACAGTGGTGGATTTCGACACGGTCTGCATCAGGAACTTTAACCGCCAGCTCCAGGCGCTGAGCGGAACTATCGGACAACCCAAAGCCACGCTTCTCGCGGCGCGTCTGCGGCTGGTAAACCCTGAGGCGCGCATAGACGGCGTGGCAAATTATTTCAACCAGGACACCTGCGAGTCGCTCATGGCGGAGCGCCCGGATTTTGTAATAGACGCCATCGACCATATCACCTCCAAGTGTTTTCTTATAAATTACTGCCGCGAAAAAAATATTCCGCTGGTGGTTTCCACTGGCTCCGGCGGGAGGCTGGACCCGACGCAGGTACGGCTGATGGATCTGGGGAAAACAGAGGGGGACCCGCTGGCGCGGGCGGTGCGCGGCATTCTTCGGGATAAATACGGTTTTCCTAAAAAAGGCGACTTCGGGGTTCAGGCCGTTTGCACCCTGGAACAGTTCAGAAAGCCGCATGAGTCCGTAGGATTGACCGACTGCAAGGCCGGCTGCCTTTGCCCGCAGGGTGAGAATGAATTCCAAAGTTGCACCAAGAAGAGCGTGGTGCTGGGAACCGCGGGCTTCGTCACCGGCGCCTTCGGTATGGCCTGCGCTTCCGCGGCAGTGCGTTTTTTGACAAAAGATGTTTTAGTGGATTAACCGTGCATATGCCGCGGCGTCACTGGCATACTGGAGCAGTATCGGATGCGGGAAGATATCCAAACGAGATGATCTGGTAATTTGTGCCGTGTGTATTCGCCCCCTCCAATATCCGGCCATGCCAAATTGCGTTTCGCGCCGATAAGAATGCCACTCATCCCCGGGTTTAAAAGCCCGGGGATGAGTGGCATGTTTCTTAAAGTTAAATTTCGCTATTTCGTTACGCTGTCTATCCAGGCCAGCACGGAAGCTACTTTTGAGTAAACGCCGTACTTCTTGGGCCGCGCACAACCCTCGCCCCAGCTTACAACGCCCACGAGCGTCCTCCTAACTCCGGACCCCATGAACAGCGGGCCGCCGCTGTCACCCTGGCAGGAATCCTTGCCTCCCGCATCAAAACCCCCACAGAGCATCCGGTCCGTGATAGTGCCCGGGTAAGCCGCCCGGCAAGCCTCGGGGGCGACAAGCGGGATAGTGACTTTCCGCAGCATGTTGGAAACACTCCCGTTCTCCGCCGTGTAACCCCAGCCCGCGGTGGTCAAGTTGACTTTGCCGCTGATCTCTTTGCGGTTCAGCGCGATGGGGGGGAATTTAGAGCCGCTATTCAGCCGCACCAAAGCGAAATCATAATCCTGCGGCAGCTTGTTATAGTCAGGGTGTTGCACAACCTGGGCAGGGACGAATTTTTCCACGCCCGCCGCCTGATTAAGTTCGTGCAGGCCGATAACCACATTCTTTATGCCGCCGGGAATACAGTGCGCGGCGGTAAGCACCCAGTTCTTTTTTATCAGGGAACCGCCGCAGAAATGCCCCCATGAGTTTTGCAGCGAAACGATGAACAGAAATTCTCCTTTCACGGCCGCTACGCCGCCTACAATTTTGCCGTCGGCAGAAAACCGCGGCATCTCCAGAGCGCCGATCTCCACGGCCTTCACGTCGCTTTTATTAAGTTTGTTCAGTTCAACATTATCAGCCGCCGTGGCCATAACAGGCGCTAAAGCTAACGCCGCAGTCATGATTACTTTCCTCATTTATTGTTTCCTCCGTTCTCATTGCCGCAAGTTAAAAGCCGTTACTTCACAAGTTTTTTAGCTCAAACCCGCATAAAGGCCTGCGCTACAAGTAGAGTTTACTAATCTCTTTGACTTTAGTCATGGGCCAAAAGCCCCATATCAAGCCTGGGCCTTTCCGCCCACGGCTGTCCCAAGAAAGTTTTCTGATACGTGTCTGCCTTTCTGCAAAAGGGAACGGCAGGCCTGCAAGTTCGCGGGACCTG
>MGVA01000065.1 GCA_001800245.1 Elusimicrobia bacterium RIFOXYA12_FULL_51_18
GGGCATGCTCGCTCGTCGCGCCTCGTATCCGGCTCAAACCTGAGCCTTCAAAAGCCAAGAGATTTGCGAGACACTACACTAGGCCAGCCCTTTCCGCAGGAACTGGATTAGCTTTCCGATCGTGTATGTCTCCTGCCCCGGAGGCAAGAGCGCGAGCAGTTCGCGGGCGGTCTGGAAGTCTTCTCCAAGCGTTACTATGGGCGGTTCCACGTATCCTTCCGCGCGGATTTGCGGGAGGCCGGTGGCGGCAAGCAGGCCGTTGCACAGGCAGCCCCGGCCCACGGTATTCTGTATCCGGCCGCCCTTCGCCACAAAATCATCAACGGGTTCGGCCGGACATCGGTAGCCCAGGCCGCCGTCAGGCGTGACATAGTTGGCCTGCAAGAGGCCGATGTCACATACGCGCTTGCGGGTCTGATAAACCGTCTTATCGGAAAGCGTTCCGGGGATCTGGGCCACCTTGAACGGGAATCCTGTCGGAGATACCATCGTGTTCATCACCGTCAGCTCGTTTCTTGCGAGCAGTTGCAATGCCTTGGCTTTCAGTTCCGGCGCCAGGCAGGATTGCCCTGAAAGCGCCGCGGGGGTGCCGAACTGGATTCCGGCAGCTCCCATAGCCAGGGCTTGGCGCAGGCGTTCGGGTCTGGCGTAAGAGCCGGCCAGCCAGAACGGCAGACCGAGTTTGGCTATGGCGGCGACGTCTGCGCAATCCTCGTCCGTATATGTCAGTACCGGTTGTCCCGTTGCGTCAAATCGCATTTTAGCGGGCGGCGCGCTATGTCCACCCGCTTCCGGCCCTTCTATTATAAAACCGTAAGGCCGGGTCGCCGGGTCGGAGGCCAAAGCCTGGGCAAGGGTAAAAGATGAAACGATGGCCAGGAATTTCGGATGTTCCAATGCTCCTGCCTTGCCGACGCCTAAAGAGTCCGGGCGTATCATTATGCGGAACTCTCCGGAATCTGATTTGGCTCCGTAAACTTTCAGCGCCAGGGACGCCGGCTCATGCCGGCCCAAAGTGGCAATAAGTCCGGGAAGATCCGAAGGGTTTCCCGCTCCGACCACCACATAGCTGGCTCCGGCCAGCATGGCTCCGTAGAGCCCCCACAGGAGCGGCCGTTCCACTTTGCGCAGGAAATTTATGCCGACTTTACCATGATGGCCTTCTTTGGCCAGCCAGACTTCGGCGAAGTTAGCCGCGATCGTAAGTATTTGCAGTTCGCGCGCCGGTTCCCAAAAAGAGTCCGGGCCGGAGGGGCCGCTTATCCTGGCTAATCTTCCGGCGGGCGCCGCCTTGTAAGGTTTGTCGGCGGTTTTACCGCCTTCAACATAATATTTGTCAATTAGCCGGGAAAGTGGTTCGGAAAGCGAAGGCAGACGGCGTGATAATTCCGCGAATGCCCTGCGGATATTGCCGCCGGGATCGCCGTTTTGCAGAATGCGGGGATATACGAACTCAAGCGCCGTGCCGGATACCACGCCCAGCCCGCCCATCATGGAAACGATCCTGGCCAGACGCCAGCAGGAAATGTTCACACCCATGCCGCCGGAAATGAGGGCAGGATCGGGATGATTATTCGGTGTCGCAGCACCTGATTCAAGATTCGCCATTCAGTTTCCTGATCAAATATGTCGTTATTTTTAATGTCTTTCCATTACGACTATAGGTAAAAATACCATTTTTTGAGCGTTTAGTTAAGCGGAAAAGTAAACCGTCCTGTTTAAAAAGGGGATGTTTCAATCATAACCTTCCCCCGCCAGGATGTTTTTTATTCCATCCCCCGGTTGTAACGATTTAAATCTGTTTGTTTTGAAATGCCCGGATAGGCACAGGGAACGGGAATTGAATTCGTGGTGAAGCGGGATTACGGCGCCATGAGCGGCGACACGGATGCGGTTAAGACGCTAATCGCGGATGGGGCCGAAGCGGTTTTCATATTGCTTTATGTTTTCCCGCAGGGCCGCGCACAGGCGTTTGGTATGCAGAGGGGTTGATATTATACGCGCTCTTACACCGGCTTTTGGCTGATTTGCCATGTGAAAAAGGAAATCAATAATGAACTCGGTTTCGGTGTGAGTGACAGCGGCCATATTGGCGTAAATTCCCTGGGCCGTAATGTCGTCTATATCGATTTGTAGCGAAGGTGTTTTTTCGCCGCTCTGCCTGGTTTCCGTGACGATCCTGACTTCCTTGGTGTTCTTATCCCACTTGATGTATTCCCGGTTTTTCTTTGAGAATTTAAAAGGTTTCATTCAGTAATTTCGATCTGTCCGGCATAGGCTGATAATTCCTTTTCCGACCCGGCCGGTAGTCTAATTATACATTTTCCCAACGTTCACAAACAGCCGGGAACAAAGGAATCGGGTCTGTATTTCCGGCGGTTATTGATAAATAGAGGTTAATCCCGGACTCGAAATAGTCCGGAACATGCTATCAATGCCAGTAGAGTCAACAAGCAGCAGAGCGGCGCGAAAACCCAGCCATGCTTAGAATAAAAAGTTCCGGCGACCAAAAGATAAGCCGTTCCGGTAAGAACCCCCGAACTTTCCATGGGCATCGACGACCGTATCCTGCCGAGAGGGTCTATGATCTGGGAATACCCGGATGACGCCGATCTGACAAGCCATAGCCCGGTTTCAACCGCTCTTGCCGGGGACATGTTGGAATGCTGGAAATGCTGCCATTTCCCCCAACTGACGGGATCTAAATTGTTTACCGTGATTATCTGCGCCCCTAGGTTCGCCATTTTGCGGGAGCCGTTTTCAAAGTCAAGGTCATAGCATATCTGCATGCCCAGTATTCCTGCGGGCGTCGGTATAGGCTCGGGAGAAGGATTAGGTATAAGATTCCTGTTGCCGGGCTGGAGGCGTTTTTCCACGTAGGGGATAGGGTGAAGTTTGTCATAGCGGCCAAGGAGCTTTCCTTCTGGGGATATGATCCAGGCAAAATTTTTCATCCGGTTCTTTTTAAATTCGTCGTGGAATACGGCGGCGCCTATGATCGCGGTAGATCTGGAGCCTTTGAGTTTCTTCCGGAGCAGATTTAAATATATCTCGTCCTGGCCGGGTTGAATAGGAAAAGAATATTCGGGCCAGATAAGCAGGTCGGCGTTTTTAGTTTCTTCGCCTAAGCTGAGCGCCGAAAGCCGGTCCAGATTATAAGACTCGTCCTGGACCAGCGCCACTGAGATCTTTCTACCCTGTTCCGCTGGAAAGGCGTGTGTCCGACGTCCGCCCCACAGCGACAAGATGGATAAAAACAGGACGGCGGATATCGCCGGGGCTGCCCGCCGTTCTTTCAGCGAGAGAAAAAGCGCCGCGTTCACCGACACGATCAATGCGGACAGACCGTATATCCCTAAAAGGCCGCAGGTCTGGAAGAGCGAAGCGGCCGGTGTCTGGCTGTAACCCAGCGCCAGCCAGGAACACTCCAGCCACCAGATCTCGCATCGGAAATACTCTATGCCTGTCCACAGTAGTCCCGCCGCCGCAACGAACAGTATCCGTTTAAGCCGGACGGCATTGCCGAGCAGTTCGTTGTTCCATATTTTCCACAACAGCGTAATATGAAGAGCGAGCCACAGAGCGAAAACGCACCAGAATGCTAAAGCCACCGGGCCGAATATTTTCAACAGCCAATGGAGCGAGATACCATAGAAGAGGAGGCCCGTGAATCCCCCCAGATTGGCCGCGCTTTTGGCGTCGGGGCAGTCCAGGGCGGCCAGAAAGAGAGGGCAAAACGCTATCCAGGCCAATGGCCACATGCTGAAAGGAGGGAAAGAAAGGATAAGGAGCGCCGCCGAGATTCCCGCCAGGAGCCGTCGGATATGCCGGTTGATTTTATTCATGCGGCAGTCTATCCCCCCAGTTACGTGGTACACAGTGGTAATAAAATTGCGAGGCAAATTAGGTTGCTTTATTGTTAGCCGGGTTCACCCGTTCTGGTTGTCCTCGAAGTAGTCAAAGTCAAGCGCGAGAGCGGCGCCCAGAATCGTGGCCTTGGCTTCGTCATTGCTCGGAGCCGCCGGGCCATCCAGTAGTAAAACAAAACGGTCAGTGTCGGTGAAAACTTCTTTGAGAAGCCCGCCCCACTTTTTTGTGATAGTGCCCATCCTTGCGCCGGAGGCGTCCAGCAGGTCAAAGGTCCAGATGCGGAAGAATCCCGCCTCAACCCCGGCGATGAGTTGTCCGGCCGAGTCAAGAATGTCGAAGCGGCGGCTCAACAGCCTGAATCTTCGATTGATCGCCCCTATTGGCCTTCCGGAGGCGTCTTCCACGAAGGTTGAGGACCATATCCAGAACCAGGGCCGCCGTACACGTAAGGCGGGTTTCTGGTCCTTGTCGAAGATGGATATGGTAAAGGGGCGATGAGCGCGCAAAAACATGCGTTTGATAAATTGCCGGAAGCCGGAGCCTTCCTCCGCCACGAAGCCCAAAAGTTCCGCGTTTTCGGAGAGGATTTCATATTTATTGCAAATCTCCAGACCGACCAGGATCTCGGCCCACTCCTTCTTCTGCTGGATAATCCAGGTGTTCCGTTCAAACAGGGTGCTCATATAATCCTCCATTGAACCGTTTATTGTCCTTTAAGCCACATTATCGAAGTTCTCCCGCATTCTGTAAAGCCGCTTCTTTATAAAACTCGGCTAGTTCATACTTATGCTTTTTTTAATTCTGAACACCACGTGTGCCATTGAGTATATTATGCCGGGCAAGGACGCTCTGTAATTGTTTATCATCTCCGTAGTGCGCGGCATATCATTATCCAGCGACATCGCTATATCCAGCGGGGTAAACATGATGAACTTCATGCAAAAAATCAGATAGATGACATTTTCTATAAGAGCGCTGGTATCCGCATAGGGCAGTTTAAACCAGATAGCGGCGCCCAGTCCGGCCTCTGCCGAATAAAAAAGCGCGTTTCCCCAGGGATTGCCGCCGGTTACCACCCCGGCCCTGAATCCAGGCCAAAGAAAAGTCTCAAGCAGGAACCATACCGGCGCCAGATAGAAAAAGTAGTTTAACAGCTTTTGCTTGTCGTCCATGTATTCCTCATTTTTCCGGTCGCCTGCGTTTAATTTTATCAGTTTTACCGCGCTGTTTGTATTTTAAAACATCGCTTTTCTCACGGTCAGGGTTCCGGCTCCCCCCCCCGGACCTTGTGCTTAATCTTTGTATAAACGCCGACGCGCCGGCCTGAGAAGATAATAGTTCCATTTCCGCTCCTTAAATAGCGTTGATATCGGCGATCGGGATGAAACGGGGTGTCGTTGCATTTTGTTTGTTCCCGGCGCTTTGTCCGGTAAAATAAAAACTCCCCCGGGTTTAAGCCGGGGGAGTTTTGTTCAGCGACTCGTCGCCGTTTATTGGACCGCTATCATATTGGTCTTGAATTCCGCGGATGTGGTATTCGCCGTTGTTTCGCCGAGCCGCTGGAAGCTCCATAGGATGTAGAAGTCCGCTTTTTTTATGTCGCTCACCAAGGTGAGGTCATACTGTTTGGCGGCATCTACTATGAAGTCCTGCTTCTTAAACAGCGAGTCTTTCCCGCCTTTGTTGCGGTAGAGGGCCAGGCTTATTTTAATCTGCTCGCCTTTGTAGGCTTCTCCCCATTTGTCGCTGAGGAGCAGACTGAAGCTGTTGCCCCGTTGTGAAAAAGACAGCACCTTCAGAGCGTCCATATCTGTCCTGGCGGGGCTGCGCTGGCCTTTCGGCGAGAGACTGAACACTGCGTTGCTGCCGTCGTCGGCGAGGGAGGACTTATAGTCGTAAACTCCGCTTTTCCGCTCGACGCGGGCATCATTGCCGTTAAGGCAGGTTTCGAATTTTTCCAGTTCCCACGGGTAAACTTTACGGGTGGAGTCAAACGCCAGCCGTACGGTTCTGAAATGCTTCTCGCCTACGGACTTGACGCACTTGCCGCGGCAGCAACTGGTTATTTCGTCGAAGTTCTCCAAACGTACGGGATCCGGGGCTATGTCGGCGACGGATAGCGTTTCACAGTCGGTGTTGGTCCGCACCGTAAGCTGCGGAACACATGGCTTCCCGCCTGAGTCCAGACCGTTGCTATTGTAGCCGTATTGGTCGTATCCGTCGCGGTTATAGCCTTCGCGGTTGTAACCTGCGCGGTTGAAACCATCGTGTCCATAGCCATCTGCGTCGAAACCTTCCCTATCATATCCATTAGCGTCATAACCTTTGCGGTTATAGCCGTTTTTGTCGTAGCCTTTGCGGTTGTACCCGTCGCGGTCCCAGCCTGCGCGGTTAAAGCCGTCGTGTCCGTAGCCCTGACGGTCCCAGCCTTCACGGTCGAAGCCGTAGCGGTCATAGCCATCCGGGGTATAGCCGGTGCGATCACAGCCATACTTGTCAAAACCCTGGCGGTTGTAGCCGGAGTGGTCGTAGCCGGCGCTGTTATAGCCGTCGCGGTCGTAGCCGGAGTGGTCGAAACCGTTTCTATCGTAACCGTTGCGGTCATAACCGTTGTGGTCGTAGCCGTAAGCGTTATACCCCTGCCGATCATAGCCGTAGCGGTCATAACCCTGCGGGGTGTAGCCGGTGCGATCACAGCCGTACCTGTCATAACCCTGGTGATTATATCCGTCGCGGGCATAGCCTTCGTTGTCGTAGCCGTAGCGGTCAAAACCTTCCCTGTCGTAGCCGTAGCGATTATAGCCGTGATGGTCGAAGCCCTTACGGTCATAACCGTTTCGGTCGAAGCCGTAGCGGTCATAGCCTTGCCGGTCATATTGGTGCGGAGGCCTGCATTGGGTATGCGCCGGGTCATTCGACCAAATGTCGCAGCTGGGGTTATTGGTGGTCATGCAGCCGCGCGCGGCTGAATGGCGCGCTTCTCTTTCAGTCTCCCCGGTGCCGGTAAAACCGTCTTTTCTTGCGCCGTCGCGTTTCCATAACTCGCAACTCCACAAGAATATCGGGTCATTGGATACGGTCCCGTTATTAAAATGTTCCGGGTATTTTGTGATATTCTTTGGGTTGACTGCGGGAACTTTGACCTTGTCCATTTCCCCCAGGTCTTTTGTGGATTTAAGTTCTTTGAGGTCGCCGGCACAGACCGTGCCCGCGGCTATGCAAAGAAACAGCACAGCGTTTATTACTTTTTGCATTTCAGTTTCTCCTTGCCTTTTTTAGCCTGTTGATTCCGCTCTTCATGGATGCCTGAAAATATTAATTCATGCGTCATTTTTGTCACTGCCGCAAATAGTGTAGCAGGCGATAGTGACTGGTCAAGGGGGCAAAAGTCCTTTTGTTTTTCGGTAATAGGCCCAGGCCGGAATAGGCCGAAAGGGAAAGGACGTTTTTATCTGAGATTTGAAGTTTAAGGAAGCGTCGTTTTAGGAAAATAAATAAAAATCCCCTCCCATACGTGGTTGGACGATTCTGTAATTTGTTTAAAGATAGAGGAGATATAATTAAGACGCCCCTTAGGCTTCGCTATCCGGCGGGGACTCAATGCCCCCCGGGATAACTATCCGGGCGGCAAAAGTTGCGGCGTGTACTTATTTGGGTTTAAGAGTTACTGACACGGCGTAGGAGTCTGGAACGTCAGTTTCCACATAGATGTCCGCTTTGGATGAGTCGCGCTGGTTGGGCTTTATCCTGGTGATGCGGGCAGAGAGCGGACGTTTTTTCCACACATTCCAACCGTTGAGCATACCCTGCGGAGGGACGCGGTCCAACACCACTTCATAATCGCCTTTAGGCAACGTGAACCGCAGGCCTTTCATGGGGAGCACTGCGCCGCCATATCCCGCATAGGTTACGATGGCTATGCCTACGGTTTTGCCGCCTTCCTTACGGTAAGAGTAGTTAATCTGCAGGTGGTTAGGTTCTACAATAGTGCGTTCAATGTTGCCGGCTTCGTCCGCTTCCATTACGATATAGTGGTGAAAACCCCCGGTTTCAGGCGCTGCGGTTTTGGCCCCGCCTCCTCCGGAAGTGATGTATTTGACGCCTTTATATTGGCTCTCCGCGAAAACATGTATATGCCCCGCGAAAACAACTTTCACTTTGTAAGTGGAAAAGATCCCGGCAAGTTCCTCATACTGCGGGTCTCGCAGGCGCCCCTTGCTTACTATAGGAATGTGCATGAAAACGAAAATACCCTTGTTCCCGCGCACGCGGGAGATGTCGGTTTTAAGCCAGCTCATCTGCTTTTCCGATATGCCTCCCTTTTCCGAACCAGGCGTTTCCTGCGTATTTAGGACGATGAAATGATAGTTTTCATAATCAATGGAATAGTAAGACTTTTGGCGTGAATGGCGGAAAAATTCATTTTCGTTTTTTTGGGTTAGCGTATCATGGTTCCCGGGAGTGTAATAGACATGCGTATCCCAACGCGAGAAAAGTTTGAAAGCTTCATCCAAATCCTGCCTAAAAGAAATGTCATCCTCGCCGTAACCCCAACCCACATCGCCGAGATGGAATATCATATCGGGGTTTATAAGGTCTATTTCATCAACCATCGTTTTAAGCACGGGGGAAATTCCATAGTAAGGCACTGGACCAAGGCGTTGGGTATCGCCTATGACCACGAAGGAAAAGTCTTTCCCTTCCGCATACACCGGCGCTGCCCGCAATAGTAGTGATGCCGCCAATAGAAACCACCTTGAATTAGTTTTCATAAGTTTTCTCTGTGTTTCGCCGCATAATACCCATAAGGAATTCACCACTCCCTATTACACTTCATTAATCTCCTTACAGTAATAGCCCAGTGATTGTGAGCTAATCACCACTGTTGAGGAAAGTATATCACTCAGTCATAAAACCGGCATGGGCGGATATGCCTATATTGGGGTTGTTTTTTAGCCTATATCAATATGGGCCTTTTCGTAAAAGTTTTCCCGTTTGGAAAAGGAAAGGCCGTTGACATACGGTGTTTTTCCCTCTATACTGTTATTATGGTGGAAGGAGGCAAATGGTATGCATAAAAAATTACCGCTTATAACAACTTTGATTTTGGCTATTGGCGTATTTGCCTTCATGCTATCACAGAAGCAGAACAAGCCGTCCGATTTTCGGGATTCTGTCCGAGAGGAATTTAAGGATTTTGACGCCGCTATTATTGAAGCCATCCCCTCTGCCGGAAATAAGCAGGTAAAAGATGCCATAGCAATACCACAACCACCATGGAAAATAATAAACGGCGTAGATGCCATGCCTGGAGAATTCCCGTTCATAGCGATTATACGTTCCCAGACATGGGATAAATTGTTTTCATGCGGCGGTTCCTTAATTAAAAAAAATTGGGTGCTCACCGCCGCGCATTGCACACGAAATGCCATGGTCGGAAGCATTCATATCGGCGCATATGACCGAAAGCAGTTGTCGCATACTGAAGGGTTAGAGCTTTTTTATCCGACCAAGATTATTTCTCATCCCAATTATGACGAGAAAAATCATGATTACGATTTCTCTCTGATACGTCTGGATGGGGAATCCAAGTTTGATCCCATACCCTTAAATCGGGAAGAATTGAGGGCTAATATTAACCTTGTTCTTGCAGGCTGGGGCCGCACTGGAAAGGATGGGCATCCATCATCGCACATACTCCAAAAAACATCTGTGCCGTTGGTTTCTGCTGAAGACTGTAGAAAAACCTGGCCCAACATAACAGACAATATGCTCTGTGGCGGTTATGAGGATAGCCCTACGGGGGCCTATTTTGGCGACAGCGGCGGTCCGGTGCTTATAGGTGCCGGCGTAGATAGAAAACTTGTGGGCGTTGTGAGTTCCGGTAAGTTCGGAAAATATAATAAATACGGAAAAGTCAGTGCGGTAGCTTCCTGGATAGACAGTATGACGCAATAGGCGCCCACTAAGTTTGTAAAGTTGCAGCCGGAATTGAAAATCATCCAGTTGTAACTAAAACTCCCAAAAACATAGGGCCCTGGAATTATCCAGAGCCTTGAAAATCATGCCAAAACCACGCTAATCTAGTCTAGAAGTCGCTCCCCCTAGGGGATACCAGGCAGAACCATTTTAGCATGGACGAGCGAATTTTCCTGCCTGTTTAACTTTGAATTTCGAATTATTTTATTGTCCATCCCTGTCGAAATTTCATATCGTTTCCATAGCGAGCTACGATTTGCAGTTTGCCTTCCGGCAAAAGCGGGGCGGGAACATTAAGAAATAAACCATATTCGCTCCTGCACACATATCCTTGGTAAATAATCTTTTTGTCATCATCTTTTAGAAGCAGAAATGTTTTACCATCGTTGACAATTTTAAGTGTCCAAGTTGCAGCCATGCTCTCCGGCAATGATAAGTGGATTTCAGGGATAATGACTTCTTCAGTGCCCATAATCCAGGCAAATTTTATATGCGTTCCCTGTCTAGTGGCTTCCAGCATATTTTCAGAGTTATATGCCCACGGGTTGAGAGTGACGGGGGTGTTCGGTTTCCATTTTTTCCAATCGTTAAATATTTGCATTGAAATTAGCGCGTCTTCAAGATAATCATAAATCTGCCCCATATGGGGTCTTTGCTGTTTCAAGAATTCGGTTATCTCTGGCGGTGGTCCGCCAACGCGTAACAAAAGAGCGGTCATAAGCTGTCCTTCCGCACCGCTATTTGCGTCAGTCAATATTTTCCAAAGGTTCTCGCGTAGAGTATCGGACAGATAAAACGAATCTGAAATCTCATCCACATCTAATAAATGCGACACTGCCGTATCCCATAATTCTGGTTTTTCAAGCAGCTTAGGCACCCATTTGTTTGGGGCGACCATAATTCTTTTATTTCCAATAATAACTCCAGTTGTAGAGCCGGAAAGCGCATTGAATTCCTTTTCCAGCATATGCAGACGTTCTGTCCTTTCATGTTCAATTTTTGACAGCCGGCGCTTATCTTTTTGTATCTCAAAAGAATAGGGTGCAAACTGAAAATGCCATATTGCGGTAACAAGCAAAGCTGCACCTATAATTGCTCCAATCAATATATTCTTAAATTTCATCTTAGTTCTCCAGCTTTGATTCTGAACTTTGTCTTTTGTCTAGTTCAGAGTCTCACTCTTGGATATTATGTTATATCCTAACAAATCAAAGATGTATTGTATAAATTGGCCAGATTTTAGAGCCTACTCCGGCTGCCCAAGCATATCCGCAAGCGCAGCTTTCTGCGCGGCATAGTGTCCGCCCCCATAGACAACCAGAACGCGGTTAAATTTATTAAGCATATCGGTTATAACCTGTAGTATATTCATGTCGCGCAAAAGAGCGAGCTGAAATCCTATCTTTTGCGTAAACAACGCGTTCTCCCCGGAAATCGGCGCAGAATCATCGGAATTAATTTTATTGAACTCGAATTTTATATGATGTTTTGATTCATACCACCGGGTGAATTCATCGGCAGTGAATTCAATATCCTGATCAATCCATGAGCTTTTTTTTAAGCCAACCATCAATTCCTTAAACCAGTTATTGAAATCTGGGGTTTTGCCGGTATTCATTCTGCTCCAATAAGGTATTTGGAGGATTACATAGTAACCAGCCAGGTCTTTGGCGGTAAACCGTTTATACAAAGTATCTTTGACATGCTTTCCAGGTTCCCCGCCGATATACGGGATATTGTTTTTTAAAGCCAGCGCCGCCGCATAAGAGGGCTCTCCATTTCCCCAAATCGGACGGGATAAATCTATTTCCTTCAATGATTTACTGTGGTTCTCAGGTGAGAATCCGCTTTCGCTTGCCAAACCCTCAATGATCGATACTTCCGGGTTAAATTCTCTGAATTCTTTTGCTATTAGCTGGAAAGTTTTGCTATTTATAGAGTTTTCGTGAGTAGCGGCCAAATAGGAGAGTTTCTTTTCGCCATGGCGAAACTTGGCGACATATGGATAGCCGGATTCCCCGTCTTTTTCATCTTTCCATGCATCCGGAACCAAAAGGGATGTGTTGACTTTTAACATATAGCGTTTAATGCTGGCAAAACTAATAAAGGAAAAGCCAGTAGCTTTTTACGCCCCCCATTGACACATGGTTTTACAATAAAAAAGCCCCCCAAAAGGAGGCTTTTGAAAAATCTGTTCTCCCCAGGTAGGACTCGAACCTACAACCTATCGATTAACAGTCGATCGCTCCACCATTGAGCTACTGGGGAATATTAATGCCGCGAACTTAATTATACAAATTTTTTTTGCTACAATAAAATCATGCTGAAAAACGCTGTTGAATATTACCAGTGCATACTGGACAATCTGACCGGCGGTCTTATAAGCGTGGATATGACCGGGAAAGTAGTTTATGTCAATCCCATGGCCGGCAAGATCCTTCACTGGGACGGCATCTACGAATGTCTGGATTGCGATTACGATAAAGTTTTTAAGAATTTCCCCGCCCTGAAAACGGTTATAAGCGAAGCGATAGAGACCGGCAAGACCATACGGCGCGCCGAGATCTCCATTATGCACGCGAATGTTCCGCTTATTATCGGCTACAGCACAATGCATGTTAAGAACCACGAAGGCCGGGACTTGGGCGTGAGCGTGATATTCCAGGACATCTCATTCGTCGGCGGAAATAAAAAATAATATGAGCAAAAAAGACAGGAAACGGGGCCTATCCGCCCCTTTTAGCGTACAAGACCCGGATATAAAATCGCAAGTCCGGCCTGATAATGCGCCGTCGGCGGTAAACGCGCCGGACCAGCCGGTTCTCCCGCATGCGCCGGAAGTTCCGGAGCAGTTTGGGGTAACCCCTGCGGATGCTTCACGAAAGTATTTTATAATCTTTTGGAGCGTCATCGTTCTGGCGGCCGCGGCGGCCTGGATCCTGGCCATAGTCCTGCCCGGAGTGAGTGAATCCGTAATAGAGCGCTGGATGATGGCCGTGCTGGCCGCCTCTCTTGCCGTATTCCTTTTCTTCTATAAATAATGCCTAAGTTTATAGACTACTATTCCATCCTGGGCGTTCCAAAATCGGCCTCCGAGGCGGAGATAAAATCCGCGTACCGTAAGCTTGCGATGAAACACCATCCCGACCGCAACCCCGGCAACAGGGAGTCTGAAAATAAATTTAAAGAGATAAACGAGGCCAATGAAGTTCTTTCGGACCCTAAAAAGCGCCAGACTTACGACCAGTTGGGCGACGACTGGCGTCAGGGTCGGAACTTTACCACGCCCCCTGGCGGCGGGCCCAGGGGCGGCGGCTTTGAATCCCGTCCACGGGGCGGAGGCGGACAGGGATTCGAGCAGTTTGGGGACTTTAGCGATTTTTTTAGATCCATTTTCGGCGGTATGGGGGGTGCAAGTTACGGCCGAAGCGGCGGTGAAGATGATTTTGAGAGTTTTACCCGTGGCGTCGGACAATCTACACCTGGAGATATGGAATCAGAACTTCATCTCTCTCTTTCGGACGTTATCCGTGGCGGCCAGCAGAGGCTTACGTTCAGCTATAAATCCATATGTCCCGAATGCGGAGGAAAGGGGCGGCAGAAAGCGCGCGCCTGCGCGCCTTGCAAGGGTACGGGACATTCGTTAGAGACCAGGGAGATACGAGTCAACCTCCCTAAAGTCCTCCGGGATGGGACCCGGATACGTCTAACTGGTCAGGGACGGCGTTCGCCTTCCGGCAGGAACGGAGATCTTTACCTTAGTATTTATATAACGCCGCATACGGATTTTAAAATTGAAGGCGACGATCTGGAAACGCGGATTCACGTCATGCCCTGGGATGCCGCCCTCGGCGCTGAGATCTCAATTCCAGCCCCGGATGGACCGGTCAAGATAAAACTGCCGGCCGGTTCAGGGGCAGGGAGGCGGTTGCGTATCGCGGGAAAGGGATTGCCCAAAAAGGACGGTTCACGGGGTGATCTTTACGCTATTCTTACCATAGATATTCCCCCCTCACCCACTCCACGCCAGCTTGACCTCTTTCGCAAGCTGAAAGAAGTCAGTTAGCATAAAAAAGCCGGGGTTCAACAAAAAAATAACTATCACTCTCGCCCGCATTAGATGTGCGAGCCTGAATGGGTTTTGGTTAACGACAAACCCCCCGCGCCCTTTTGTAAAAGGACGCAGGGGGAAAAGGAGGTCTGTCTGTCGTTTGGGGCCGGTTATTGTACAGCCACGCTATATTGCTTCCGCAGGTTAGAACTTTAAGTTCTCCAATTTCCAGTTCAGTTCGCCAAGCTGACGGTCGCTTTTTTCTTCCATCCCTTTAGTGAAAGGTTTGCCGATCTCCTGCATCAGACCGTCGCCCTGCACGTAGTAGATCACTTTCTGATCAGTTGACTGAATGATCGTGGAAACTTTCCATTTAAGCTGGACCTGCATGGAGGCTATAGGATCCTCATGGGTGCCCACATTGGCGACAGTTGAATCCGGGACTTCCGCTACAAGGTCCACCTTGTAACCCCAGAGCGCGACAACATTTAGGGGTTCCACGGTGACACCGGTGAGGAACTTGCCTTTTCCCTGGAGATTGCCGTTATGCGTCCAGTGAACCTGATATGTAACTTTTACTACCTCGGTGCCGAAGCCGTTTTTCATTGAGAAGGCGTATTTTTTTGTGGACGGTTTTTTCCAGCCCTGCAACTGGGTCCAATGAGTGGTGCCGGATGGAACCGCGTTCGCGTAGTTAGTGGTGATGTTGACCACGGGTCTGTTCTTATCCAGAATGTTCCAGATCTTTTCCGCGAGATTGACTATCTGGTCTATGGTGTTCAGGGTCTCGTTTATGGACGGGCCTCCGGACGCTCCGGCCGCGGGATCAATGGGCGGATTGATCACGGGTCCCGACGGAGGTTTGGGCAGTTGATCTCCGGACGGGATAGGCGGATGGATCACAGGGCCGGGCCTGTATCCGATATTGTCGATGCCGCCGTCTCTTTCATCCACCGCTTCGATTTTGGCCGAAGACGGATCCAATGTCAGGTATTTCTCGTCGTATTGCTGGGCGTAGACTCCGCCGGTGCAGAGCGCGCTTAGGAACGCCGCTATGGTGAGTTGCTTCTTCATTGTTAACATCCTCCTTTATTTGTCGCTTCTTCTTATTATTTATTACCATTCCGCTAGTCAAAAAATCTCAGCCGGGTTCAACAGGAGCGGGCCGGCGGATTTAATATCCTTAATCTCCACCGGTTTCGTGGTAAAGGGGCCGGCTATCTCTTCATAGTAACCGTCGCCTTGTATGTAATAGACGCTGGTGCCGTTCGACGCTTTAAGCGCCGTGGAGATTTTCCAATCCAGTTTCACCTGCATGGCCGCCAACGGGTCTTTGGAAGTGCCGACATTTGTGATGGTAGAGTCCGGTACCGCCGCGGCAAGGGAAAAGCGGTAGCCCCAGGAGACATCTACGCCGGCGGGAATAATGGTGACTCCGGTCAGGTACTGGCCTTTGCCCCGGTATTTTCCGCCTGCCGTGTAAATTACTTTGTATTTCACGTCTACGGTCTTTGCGCCGTAAAGGTTCTCGGCGTAAAAACCGTACAGATAGGTTTTGGGCTTTCTCCACTCGGCAAGCTGATTCCAGGCGGTGATGCCCTGAGGCATAGCCGCGGCGTACGTGGTGTTTATACTGGCCACAGGGGCGTTCTGCTGTACGATGGTCCAAACTTTGGTGAAGATATTTATTATCTGGTCGAGGATGACAAACGCACCCCTTGGTCTTCCCGGACCTAGATAGGCAAAGTCTTTTTCTTCTTTAATTTCCACTCTTGTGATCTTTATTGAAGCCGGGTTTATCGTGTGGTAAGAGGGATTCGTGATGGCGTCTTTTACTTCGGATATTTTGAAGATTGGTTTATCGTTTTTTAGGAGATCCTGAGTGTAAGCCGCGGTTACAGAGGAAAACAGAAAGACTGTTAACAACGCGGTAATAACTTTGTTAGACATAAATGTTCTCTCCCGGTCGAGTCACTTTAACTACAACTAGATTATAGTCGAGCGCGGTTAAAACACTAAGTAGCGAAGGGCCCACCACATGAAACTATTCAGGCCCAGGCATTTTTAGGCCTTTTGACCCAGGTGTTGGAACGGATAAAAATAAAAGAGCGGACCTTACGGCGTCCGCCCTTTTATGGATCATCTCTTTTATATACCTGAATTAAGCCGCTACTTGTTCCTCCACTTTTGGGACGTCGCATGACATGGCAGCCAATTGTTTATAAACGCTCAGGCGCCATTTGTATTCCTCTTCAGCCTGCTTCATTAGTTTTTTGGCCATTTCAGGGTTGGACTTATGCAGGGTCTTGAAGCGGTTCTCGCCCATCATAAAGTCCGGCACGGAGATAGACGGCGCCGGGCTGTCTATGGTCAGAGGGTTCTTCCCCTGCTTTTTCAGGTCCGGATTGTAGCGGTAAAGGATCCAGCGGCCGGAGGCCACGGCCTTTTTCTGCTCATCCATTCCTTCCGTCATGTTAATCCCGTGCGCTATGCAGTGGCTGTAGGCGATAACGATGGACGGCCCGTCGAAGGCCTCCGCTTCCGCCAATGCTTTAACGGTCTGCTGGTAGTTGGCGCCCATGGCGACGCTTGCAACGTAGATATTGCCGTAGGTCATGGAGATCATTCCCAGGTCCTTCTTGGGGAGCGGCTTGCCACCGGCCGCGAAAAGCGCAACCGCGCCGAGGGGCGTGGACTTGGACATCTGCCCTCCGGTGTTGGAATAAACTTCGGTGTCCAGCACCAGCGCCCTGACTTTCCGGCCGGAAGCCAGCACATGGTCCAGGCCGCCGTAGCCGATATCGTAGGCCCAGCCGTCGCCGCCGAATATCCACACCGATTTTTTTATCAGGTAATCGGCCAGCGTTAACAGGCGGGCCGATTTTTCGTCCTTCAGAGGCGCAAGAGCTTTCTTAAGGTCCGCCACGCGTCCGCGCTGAGTCTCGATGCCAACCCAGTCGTCTTCATTGGCATTGAGTATGTCATCGGCCAGCTTGGCGCTGTTCTTGAGCGTGGAACCTTTAAGTTCGGTAAGCAGCTCGGTCGCCGCCGTTCTGAACTTATCGTAAGCCAGGCGCATGCCGAGGCCGAATTCCGCGTTATCCTCGAACAGGGAGTTGGACCAGGCCGGGCCGCGTCCGTCTTCGCGCGTGCAGTACGGGGTGGTTGGCAGATTGCCTCCGTAGATGGAGGAACAGCCGGTGGCGTTGGCGATGGTCATATGGTCGCCGAAGAGCTGCGTCATCAGTTTCACGTAAGGCGTTTCGCCGCAGCCCGCGCAGGCTCCGGAAAACTCGAACAGCGGTCTTACCAGCTGGCTGCCCTTCACGGTGTAGCGGTTCACCTTGGCCGAGCCGGTGTCTTTGAGCGACATGAAGAATTTGAAGTTCTCACGCTCCGTCATCCGCAGGGAAGCCTGCTCGTGCAGATTGATGGCTTTGCGTCCGGTATCCTTGGCGTCAACTTTCTCTTTGGCCGGACAGGCGTGAACGCAGGCGCCGCAGCCTGTGCAGTCCTCCACCGCTACCTGCACGGTGAACTTCATTCCTTTAAGGTCGCCCTTGCCTTCGGTAGCCTTGAAAGTTTTGGGGGCTTTGGCCAGCTCCGCGCCGTCATAGGCCTTGATGCGGATGGCCGCGTGCGGGCAGACCAGCGAGCAGAAGCCGCACTGGATGCAGAGTTTGTCTTCCCAGACGGGGGTTTCAAGAGCGATATTGCGCTTCTCATACTGGGAGGTTCCGGTCGGGAAAGTGCCGTCGAGCGGCATGGCTGAGACCGGCAGGTCGTCGCCGCGGAAGGCCATCATCTCACAGAGCGTGTTCCGGACGAATTCCGGGTAGCCTTCCACGATGCAGGCCCGCTTTATTTTAGAGGTCGCTTTGTCCGGATACTTCACTTCCTCCACGGCCGCCAGGGTCTTGTCCACGGCGTCGAAGTTCTTTTTGATCACTTCTTCGCCCTTGGCGGAATAGGTTTTTTTGATGGCTTTTTTGATGGCTGCTATGGCTTCATCCTTGGGCAGAACGCCGGAAATGCCGAAGAAGGCGGTCTGCATGATCACGTTGATGCGCGCGCCCATGCCGGTTTCCTTGGCGATCTCGGAGGCGTTAATGACATAGACCCGGAGTTTCTTGTCGATAATATTCTGCTGGACTTCTACGGGGATATTGTCCCATACGTCCTTGGCGGCGAAGGGGCTGTTGATGAGGAACACGGCTCCATTCTCCGCCCTGTTCAGCATCTCGTACTTTTCCAGGAACGAGAACTGGTGGCAGCCGATGAAATGCGCCTTGTAAACCAGATAAGGCGCCTTGATATAATCTTTCCCGAAGCGTACGTGGGAAACGGTCATGGAGCCGGCTTTCTTGGAATCATACACGAAGTAGCCCTGCGCGTAGTTGGGGGTTTCCTCGCTGATGATCTTTATGGTGTTCTTGTTGGCGCCCACGGTGCCGTCGGAGCCCAGTCCGAAGAACAGCGCCCTGAATACGTCTTTGGGCTCTATGGACCAGTCGGCGTCGTAGTCCAGGCTCAGGTTGGTGACATCGTCCTTGATCCCGACGGTATAACCGTTCTTCGGGGTCTTTGAGGACAGATCGTCGAACACGGCTTTAGCCATGGCCGGGGTGAATTCCTTTGAGCCGAGGCCGTAGCGGCCGCCGACCATGCGCGGCATCTCTTTGATCTTGCCGGCGGAGAAGGCGTTGGCCATAGCGGTCACTACATCCTGATACAGAGGCTCGCCGATGGAGCCGGGTTCCTTGGTGCGGTCCAGGACGGAGATCTTTTTGGCGGTTTTGGGGATGGCGTTGACCAGGTCGTCCTGGGAGAAGGGCCTGTAAAGGCGGACAATGACGACGCCCACTTTTTCTTTGGAGTTTTTGGTCAGGTAGTTGACGGTCTCCTCCACTACGTCCGCGCCGGAAGCCATGATAACTATGACTTTTTCCGCGTCGGGGGCGCCGATATAGTCGAACAGCGAGTACTTCCGGCCGGTAAGCTTCGCGAATTTGGCCATTGTTTCTTTCACGATCCCGGGGATTTCCGTGTAGTACTTGTTGGCGGCTTCCTTGGCCTGGAAGAACACGTCCGGGTTCTGGGCGGTGCCGCGCAATTCGGGGCGCTCAGGGTTCAGGCCGCGGGCTTTGTGCGCGGCGATAAGCTTATCATCCAGCATCGCTTTCATGGTTTCGTGGTTCAGCGGGTCCACCATGTTAAGTTCGTGGGAAGTCCTGAAACCGTCAAAGAAGTGCAGGAATGGCACGCGGGACTTCAGGGTGGCAGCCTGTGAGATGAGGGCGAAGTCTATGACTTCCTGTGGGTTGGCCGAGGCAAGCAGCGCCCACCCGGTCTGGCGGGTGGCCATGACGTCGGAGTGATCGCCGAAGATGGAAAGCGCGTGTGTGGCCAGGGCGCGCGCGGAAACGTGGAATACGGTGGCGGTAAGCTCGCCGGCTATTTTGTACATATTGGGGATCATGAGCGCGAGGCCCTGGGAACAGGTAAAGGTGGTTGTAAGGGCTCCCGCGGTAAGGGCGCCGTGGACCGCGCCCGAAGCGCCGCCCTCAGACTGCATTTCTATAACGGTGGGAACGGTGCCCCAAATATTTTTCTCGCCTTTGGCGGATTTAACGTCGGAGATCTCGCCCATTACCGAAGAGGGAGTGATCGGATAAATGGCTATAACTTCATTGGTGGCGTGGGCCACGTGAGCGGCGGCTGTGTTCCCGTCCATTGCTACCATGTTTTTAGGCATTGTGTTGTTTTCTCCTGTTATTTCGGCATGGGCCTTACTGCTGTCCAGTCCGTCCTTGTTTTGGTTCAGGCCACCTGGTGAGCATCGCTCTTAATATGGCGCAGCCATGGGCTAGACCAAGGGATGTTTGCGGAATATGCTAAAAGTATAGCATTTTTGAACCCCTGCCGGGTTAGTTCGTGGTTCGACAAAGGTTGACACTTGATAGGCTTAATTTGCAGAATTGAGTACTGGTAAACGGCGCGCGGCGCGACGTCCCTGATATCTTAAGGAGATATATTATAAGGAGGGTGTAAATGAAAAAAATAATACTTGGGGCAATTATATCCGTGATCTTTGGTTCAGCGGCATTCGCGGCCGACTACGGCGCCGCCGGCTGCGGTCTGGGAAGCCTGGTGTTCAAGGAAAACGACATGACGCAGGTGTTGGCGGCTACGACCAACGGGACGTTCGGCAACCAGACCTTTGGTTTGACGTTCGGCACTTCGAACTGCACCAACAAGGGCCTGGTGAAACTGGCTATGGTCCGCGAGAGCTTTATTGAGTCCAATTATAAGGACCTTTCCCGCGACGCAGCCGCAGGCAAGGGCGAATACGTGGATAACCTGGCCAAGCTTTACGGCTTCAGCCCTGAAACGTCCGTAAAATTCGCCATGTTGCTGCAGAGCAATTATGCCGCCGTCTTCGCGTCCAACAACGCGCAGAACGCCGTCAGTGAGATAAACAAACTGCTCGCCGCCGGCAATATCTGATAATGGCTGGTCAAATGGCGAAAAGACGGGGCTGCGGCTTTATTCCTCCGGCCCGTCTTTTGTTTTGTCTTCTCCTTCTGAATGTTTCCGCCTCCGCACAGAGTCTTCCGTCTGAGCAGGAGAGTTTGCGGGTGCGTTTGCGGGCAGAGGCCGGCGAAGTTCAGCTCTGGAAAAATCCATACTGGCTCCGTCTTCTTTACTACGAGAAATCTCTTTTCGGCGGCTATCGCAGTCCTTCCGTAGATCCGGCGTTTTTTCTGTCCCCAAAGGGCCGGAGCAATCCGGAGGCTGAGCTCGCGTCGGCTATAGACGGATTTTTTGTTTCCGGCACGGACGACGATTCTCCCGAATGCCGCTTCCCGGAACGCTATCGCTGGCTCAGGGAAAAGCTTAGGCCGCTGGAGAAAACCGCCCCCCCCCGGATATGTAAAAGTTTCGAAGACTGGAAAGCCGCGATAGATCCGGAATCGGTCAGCCTGCTTTTTGCCGCCGGCTATCTTAATAATCCATCCACGCTCTACGGTCACACCTTTTTACGGATACACAAACGCGGCGCTAACGGGGCCGATCTCCTGGATTATACCCTCAACTACGCGGCGACTACGGATGAAGAGGGCGGCGTACTCTTCGCTTTGCGCGGCCTTATAGGCGCTTATCCCGGCCGCTTTTCCACTGTTCCGTATTATTTGAAGATACAGGAGTATCATAATCTGGAGAACCGCGATCTTTGGGAGTTTCCATTGGGCCTTTCAAAAGACGCCATCGACAGGCTTATGCGCCATGCCTGGGAACTGGGTAAGGCCGCGTTCCCGTATTATTTCTTCACACGCAACTGTTCCTGGCAGCTGATGCCGCTCCTGGATATAGCGGAACCATCTCTGAATCTGGCTTCCCGTTTCCATCTATGGGTGATCCCCTCTGATACCGCGCGCGCCGCCGTTGACGCTACCGGCGCGGCCGTTCGCCCTGTATGGAGGCCATCGCTATGGAAGACGGTGGAATGGAAGCGTGCTCTTCTTTCACCCAGGGAACTGGAACTTGCCGCGCGGCTTGCGCGCGGCCGCCAGTCCGAGGCGTTCAAAGAACTGGGAGATATGCCGCCTATACGGCAGGCCGCCGCGCTTGAAGCCGCTGCGGATTACCTGAGCTGGCGTTTTTATGCGCGCCGCATAGTCAAGACCGAGCTGGAGGAACGCAGCGGACCGGTACTCGCGGCCAGAGCGGCTCTGGGGGCGCAGGACACTTTTTCCGGAACGCCATTAAAAACCCTCTCGATCCGCTCGGGGCATGAGAGTATGCGTGTCGGCCTCGGCGCCATAGACGCCGTTCATGGTCCGCTTACCGAATTTCAATGGCGTTTCGCGATGCAGGACCTCCTCGATTGTCCCGACGGTTATTTGCCGGACGCGGCCCTTGAAATGGGGGCGCTGAAGATACGCTACGACAAGCGGTATAATCGGACCTATTTCAAGGAAGCGAAACTGGCGCATGTTCTGAGCCTCAATCCCTGGGATGACTGGGTACGCCGGCAGTCCTGGGAGATAACGGCCGGGATAGAACAGGCCGAAGAGAAAGGGCGTCAGCGCGGAACTTCCGCTATCTGGTCCATGAACGCCGGCGCAGGCGCGGCTGTTGAAACCCATCTGTTCTCAAGGCAGCTCTGGTATGTCCTGGCTGTTGCCGACACAGGTTTCGGAGACGCCCTGGATAAGATGTGGAGAGCGGGCGCCGGGCCGAAGGCCGGCGTCCTGGCCGGCGCCGGGCCGTTGCGCGCATTATTTGAGGTCCGGTATCTAAGTTATGCGTTCGGAGACACCGCGCCGCTTTGGACCGGAACAGCTGCGGCGTCGCTTAAATTGAGCCGGGACAGCGCCCTGCGCCTGGAATACTCCTGGCGCGGGCATGTAAAAGAGACCGGATTGGTTTATCAACGCTTTTTCTTTCCGCCATGAAGCGCTCAGTCCAAATTCTGCTGATCGCGGCTTGCGTTCTGGGCGGGAACGGATGCACGCATCTTTTTTTTCAGCCGAGTTCCAGGATCTACATGGACCCGGCTAATGCGGGGATGCGTTATGAAGTGATAAAATTCAGGTCCGGGGATGGTACGGAATTGACGGGAATGTTCTTTGCGTCCAGCGGGACGGCGTTGGGAACCATCGTCCACCTGCACGGCAACGCCGGGAACATGACGTCGCATTTTTCGTATTCTGCCTGGTTGGCGAAGGAAGGATTTAATGTTTTTATTTTTGATTACCGCGGCTATGGAGCTTCGGGTGGGAAAGCAACGTTGGACGGGGTGGTGCTGGACGGCATTGCGGCCTTAGATCACGCGGTCAAACTTCCAGGGGCTAGAGCGGACAGGATTATTGTTTTAGGGCAGAGTCTGGGCGGAGCCATTGCTGTGGCGGCTGTGACGGAGTCCGGCTTTAAACCGGCGGCCATGGTGTTGGAAGGGGCTTTTTATTCTTACAGAGGCGTCGGGGCGGCGGTGATGCGTAAACATTGGTGGAGCCTGCCTTTTTCCTGGTTTCCATGGTTGGTTCTGACGGGCAGTCATTCTCCATCCAAGGACATTGCTGCAATAAGTTGCCCGAAACTTTTCATCCATTCCGAGAAAGATCCTGTAGTGCCGTTCAGGCAGGGCCACAAACTTTATGAGGCGGCTCCCGGGCCGAAGGAATTCTGGACGATTCCTTCCGGCGGGCACACCGATGCGTTTGACGGCCAGCGGGAGACCTACGGCCCCCGGCTTGTCGCGTTCCTGAGGAACGCTTTAGGCCTCCTACCGGAGCCGGCCGCATCAGGCGCCAACGTCCCCCCCGCCTCAAATGCCCACTAAATAAGTTATATTGAAACACCGATTGATTGGTTTCGAATTATAGAGTCGCAGGATAGCAAAGTCGGGGTGTCGGCGGGTTTTCTGCGCGCTCCGGGACCGGGTTTCATGGGGAAGAAGACCGGGGGCTTCCATCGGCTCCGGAACGCGCCGGCCCGGCATAGCGGTCCGGCTTGAACGGTCCTCGCCGTCCCTTAATAATAGGGATGCACTCCAGACCCCGGTCTTGAAACCCTAAAATGGAGCGCGCAGAAAACCCGCCGCCCCCCCTCCAATAAACTTACGCGTAAGACATTTCTTTGACCTGTCAATCGGCGTTTTCCTGAATTAATAAATATAATTTATCCCGCCCGGTTTACGATACATCCTAATTGCCCCCCCTTTTTTTTTACTACGGCTTGGCCCATTCCTGAACTAGGTTTATCAGGACCTGCATGGACTTTTCCATGCCGTCCAGGGAAACCCATTCGTAACGGCCGTGGTAATTGTAGCCGCCGGTGAAAACATTGGGGGTCGGGAGGCCCATGAACGACAACCGGGAACCGTCCGTGCCGCCCCGCACCGGCTTGATGTGGGGCGTAAGTCCGGCCTTTTTTACCGCCGCTATCAGGTTCGCCATAACTTTAGGATGTTTTGATATAACGGCGCCCATATTCCGGTATTGCTCGTTGAATTCAAGTTTTATATCTGCCAGCGGATATCTCAGCCTTTTCTCGGCCACGATCGCGGTTAAATGTTTTTCCATCGTTTTTAATTTTACCAGATCGTGCTCCCTGACTATTCCGTTCAATTCCGCCGTCTCTATTTCAGCCTTGAGGTCTGTGAACATTATAAAACCGTCCCTGTTTTCCGTGGTTTCCGGCAGGAAGTTCTCAGGCCAGGACGCGGCGATATCCGCCGCTATGCGCACGGCGTTCGCCAGCGCGTTCTTGGCGGAACCGGGGTGGACGCTTTTGCCCTTGACGGTGATCTTGATGCCATCGGCGTTGAAGGTTTCCTCTTCAATGGAGCCCGCCACATCGCCGTCAAAAGTATAGGCGGCATCGGCGCCGAACTCTTTCACGTTAAAATATTTAACTCCCTGCCCCACTTCCTCGTCCGGGGTGAAGCCTATTTTTATTTTACCGTGCTTTATCTCCGGGTGTTTCACAAGGTGTTCGGCCGCCGTCATGATGACGGCCAGGCCGGATTTATTATCCGCGCCCAGCAGCGTGTCGCCGGAGGCGGTTACTATGTCTTCCCCTTTGCACTGGAGCAGGGCGGGGCAGTTTTTAGGCGTCAATATAACGCCCAGTTTTTTGCTTATGACTATATTGCCGCCATTATAGTTTTTATGTACCTGCGGTTTTACGCCCGCGCCTCCGGCGGCGGGAGAAGTGTCCATATGCGCCAGGAAGCCTATTGCCGGAAGACTCCTCTTTTCTGTGGCCGGGATTTCGCCGGTCACATAGCCAAATTTATCCATGCGGACTTTTTTTACGCCTAAACTTTTAAGTTCCCAGGCCAGCATTCTGCCCAGCACCAGTTGGCCTTTTGACGAGGGATAAGTCCTTGAGGATTCATCGCTTTTGGTGTCCACTTTGGCGTATTTTTCCAGCCTCATGTAAAGTGTCTTTTTAAAATCCATTTCAGCCTCCATTATTTTGACCGCATGCATTTAAAGTTCTATAATCAATTATATCCTAACTCCGCTGGAATATTCAAAAGGAGCTCACAAATGGCCTTTAATTTTATCCCCAAAGAGGTTAAATTTTTCGATTATCTGACCCTGCAGGCTGAAAACGCCGTCAAAACCATCGACTACTTTAAAAGCGCCGTAAAAAGAGGCGTGGTGGACGAGGAAGTGGTAAAGAAGGTGCGGGATTTTGAGCATGAAGGCGATACCCTTGCCCATGAGATAGTGGACATGCTTAACCGGACTTTTATCACCCCTCTCGACCGGGAAGATATCTACACCCTTGCCAATACCCTCGATGATGTCGTGGACCTTATCAACGCGATCTCAAACCGGGTGCGGCTCTATAAACTAGACCCTTCGGATGAATATTTTAAGCAGTTTATAGACACTATCGACCAATCGGTTGTGGCGCTTTCAAACGCCGTAAAACATTTACATGATAATAAACGTCAGCGCCGCGTACTGGACCACTGTATTGAAGTAAACCGCCTGGAAAATACCGGGGATATTATACGCGAAAAAGCTATCAGCCATCTTTTTGAAACCGAAAAAGATCCTATCATGGTCATAAAGTGGAAAGAGATCTATGAAGTGGCGGAAGGGACCCTGGATACCTGCGAGCATGTGGCCAAGGTTATTGAATCCATTCTGGTGAAACATGGATAGTCTCTTCATAGCGGTAGTCTGTCTGGTGGGGTTGGCGTTGCTTTTTGATTTCTTGAACGGTTTTCACGATGCCGCCAATTCCATCGCCACTATTGTTTCTACCCGCGTTCTTTCCCCAAAACACGCCGTCATCTGGGCCGCATCCTTTAACTTTATAGCTTTTTTGGTTTTCAACCATGCGGTAGCCAAAACTGTGGGTAAAGGCATTGTCGATATTAATACCGTGGACAGCTATGTCATTTTCGGCGCGTTGGTCGGCGCCTGTTCCTGGAACCTTCTGACCTGGTATTTGGGGCTGCCATCCAGCTCCTCGCACGCCCTTATGGGCGGCCTGGTGGGCGCGGCTATGGTAAAAGGCGGTACGGAGGTGTTGATCGGCTCCGGTATCAGAAAGACCCTGATATTCATCGTAGTTTCGCCTGTCCTGGGTTTGGTGCTGGCCCTCGTTATGGGCGTTGTTGTCTATCGTCTTTTCCAGCATTCGGCTCCGGCAAAAGTGGATCATTGGTTCAGGAAAGGCCAATTGCTGTCAGCCGCGGCATATAGCCTTGGGCACGGCGGCAACGATGCGCAGAAAACTATGGGAATAATAGTGGGGCTGCTGGTCAGCGTAAACTATTTGCCTCAGACCGAAGATTTTAAAATCCCCCTCTGGGTGGTTCTGAGCTGTCAGAGCGCCATAGCTTTGGGAACCATGGGCGGCGGCTGGAGGATTGTAAAGACCCTGGGCCACAAGATCTCAAAATTGAGGCCTATTGACGGATTTTGCGCCGAATCCGCCGCCGCTGCCACGCTTTTTATGTCTTCGGCCATGGGCATACCGGTCAGCACCACTCATACCATAACCGGAGCCATTATGGGGATAGGCTCGATTAAACGGTTCAACGCCGTAAAATGGGGCGTGGCCGGACAAATAGTCTGGGCCTGGATACTCACTATCCCCGGTTCCGCTTTGGTTTCGGCCGTAGCCTACTGGTTGGCGGTGAAGGTGTTTTAAGTTATACGCAGAAGTTTAACCTGAAAAATTCAGTTGAATTTTTCCCTTCGCGGAGCTCAGGTGCGCTTCGCGCGGCATACGCCCTCGAAAACCTGGCGCGCATTGCGCTTGGTTTTCGACCCGCTACTGCGGGGAATCCTGCATTTTTTTGTGCCGCCGGTTTGCCAATGTAAACCGGCTTGAATTGCAGGATTCGGGTTAAGAGAGGCCGGAGGCTTTTGTTGGGATACCTGCGCAAATATTAAAGCGGCCGGATAAATAAAAACCCCGCGGGTAGTTAAAACCGCGGGGTTTTTATTTTTAAGACCGGCGGCGCTATTCGCCTTTTAAAGCGTATTTTATTTCCCGGTAATTCCATGAGGAGCCACAGGTATCGGACGTTTTTCCATAAAACGACTTTATCTCCGGATCGGAAACTATCTTGCCGCGTTCATCAATAAGCAAGCTTAGTTCTATGTAAGCGGCTTCCGCGGATGCGCAAACCTGGATCAAGGGCTCGCGTTTAAAAATGACCGCCGTGGCCTTATATAGTCCGTCGCTAGGCTGACTTATCTTAAGGTCGAACGAGCCGTTTAAAACATCTCCTTCCACGTTCAGCTTGGGATTCTCGCGGATGCCGGCTGTGACTTTCAGTGAGTCTATACAGAAAGAATATGCCATGCCCATGCGCTCTGCATTTGCATTTTTTCCACGAGCCCAGCAGAATTTGTACTTAAATGTGAAGTCTTCCTTGGCTTCGGGCATTGTGGGACAAGGAGACGCGAAGATTGTCGTTTCAGCCGCGGTTTTAAGATCAATGGCATGATTTTCAAAAGAGGCGGCGGCGCGCATGATGTTTTCCAGATCGTCAGCATACAACAACGGCGCGCAGACCAGAACTATAAACAGGCTGATAACCGATTTCATCGTATTAATGCCTCCCCGGCAAATGAACTTGCTAACGTTAAGTATATCATTTGGTATTTAACACTGCTTTGACGTAAGTCAAGTATAGTGTGGCGCGGTGTTTACGCTGTTATTCAGCGATTTTCGCCGCCGCTCTGCCGGCCAGGAGGCCGGAGGTCCAGGCAAAGTGAAGATTGAAGCCGCCGGAGTCGGCGTCTATGTCCAGAAGTTCCCCTGTGATAAACAGACCTTTCACTTTTGAGGACTCAAAAGTTTCGGGGGAGATTTCCGAAGTCTCAACGCCCCCGGCCGCAACCATGGCGTCCGCAAAATCGAGTGTTCCGATGATCTCTACTTCAAAGTTCTTCAGCAGGCGGACAAAATCCTTAAAAACACTGTCAGGAACGGCGCTCACCAATTTGTCTGAGCCGACTTTGGCCAAATCTGACAATAGTAACAAAACGCGTTCATCCGCCAGCCCGCATAGATAGTCTCTCCAGAAACGGCCGTCCATCCTTCCCCGTCTTTCCAGTAGAAAGCTTATAAGGGTTTTGTCTGTATATTCCGGGAAAAGGTCCAGGCGGCATTTTACCGGGCCGGTCTGAAGAGCAAATACGGCGGCCCGGCTTAAGTCCAGTATAGCCGGACCTGAAAGCCCGTATTTGGTGAAAAGGATTTCTCCGTTGCATCGTGCCAGGATTTTTCCGACTGCCAGGAGTTCTACGGCGGCCTGAGTCCTGATTCCTTCGACTTGCTTTATAAAACTTTCTTTTACCTTAAGCGGAACGATAACGGGGTGAGGCGGCTTTACCGAGTGGCCCAGTGACCGGGCCAGCGTGTAACCTGAGACGGAGCCTCCGATCTGCGGGTAGGCGGGGCCGCCGGCGGCTAGGATGACGTTGTCGCACTTAATAATAGTTTCCGGGCCGGAAACAGTTCGTTTTTCCCACTGCGGCGGTACTGTGCGGACCCGTAGCTCAAAACCGGACGGCGTCTTTTTGACATCCAGGGCCTCTGTAAGTATTTTAAGTTCTATGTCCTTAACGGTTAGATAATTCACAAGCACGTTCACAACATCGCACGCTTTCATGGAGCGCGGAAAAACGCGTCCATCGGATTCGTCTATGGTCAAAAGCCCCAGACTTTTAAAAAATTCCCGCACTCCGGCCGGAGGCAGGGTCTTAAAAGTTTTGTTCATGAACCCGGCGGAACCGCCATGATAGCGGCCTGGGGTTACTTGCGTATTGGTGAGATTGCATTTTCCAGCGCCGGTGGAAAGTATCTTGCGGCCCGGGATATGGTTCTTTTCAAGTACGGTCACCCGAGCCCCGGCGCCGGCAGCGGCACACGCGGCAGCCAGGCCAGAGGCCCCGGCGCCTATGATTACAACTGAACGTTTAAGCATTATTTTTAATTTGAAAACAAAGGCTGAAACGTGGAGAATGATCTGATATCCAATCCAGTCCCAAGCTCAGCCGTTATCCTTTTAAACGCGGTCCGCCGAACCGACAACGGTCTTATTTTTGTCCATGTACATTTTAATAAGCTCTTCCCGGGCGGGGCCAAGGTATTTGCGCGGATCGAATTCGCCGGGTTTTTCCGCGAAAACTTTCCGGATAACAGCGGTCATTACAAGCCGGCCGTCGGAATCTATGTTTATTTTACAGACTGCGGACTTCGCCGCTTTGCGCAACTGCTCCGCCGGAACTCCCACCGCCCCCTCCATTTTGCCGCCGTACTTGTTAATCATGTCGATATAACTCTGGAGCACCGAAGATGCTCCGTGCAGGACTATCGGGAATCCGGGGATACGCCGCTCGACTTCTTCCAGAATATCGAAGCGCAGTGGGGGGACGGTCTCGCCGGGCTTAACCTTGAATTTAAAAGCACCGTGGCTGGTGCCGATGGAGATGGCTAAGGAGTCCACATTTGTGCGTTTTACGAAATCCTCAACGACATTAGGGTCTGTATAGTGGGATTTTTCGGATGAAACTTCATCCTCTATTCCAGCCAGCCGCCCTAATTCGCCTTCCACTGTGACATCGAACTGATGCGCGTATTCCACGACTTGTTTGGTGATCCGGAGATTCTCCTCGTAGGGCAGCCCGGACCCGTCGTACATAACGGAGGAGAAACCGTTTTCTATGCAGGACTTGCACAGTTCAAAAGAATCGCCATGGTCCAGATGAAGCGCCACCGGGATAGGCTTATCCGTCATCTCTTTCATCATTTCAATGCCGCCGCGCCCCATCCATCTCAACAAAGTGGGATTGGCGTATTCTCTTGCGCCTTTGGAGATCTGGAGGATTACAGGAGAACGGCTCTTAACGCAGGCGGCAAGGATGGCCTGAAGCTGCTCCATGTTATTGAAATTGTAAGCCGGCACCGCATACCCTTCCTTATTGGCCCTGGAGAACATCTCTCTGGTGTTTACGAATCCCAGTTCTTTATAGGACACTGTGTTGATTGTTGTCGGCATATTAAGCGCCTCCGTATATTTTGGATACCATGTGATAGAACCATTATAATATTTTCCGTGCACTAAACCAATCCAAAGGAGCAACCGCATATCACCAGCCCAAACAGGATTGAAATGCTTCATAGTCTCTTTATTTGCTAAAATCATAAGATGGGTGGTTTTATGTGCGGGTATGTCCAATGATAGAAACCAAGATGTTTTTCAACGGGGTAAAACCGTCTAAATTTGCTTTATCTCCGCGCCGCGCCGATTATTACGATGTTTCCGATATCATCACTAGCGCGCAGTACAAGATCCAGGACGAAGAGATAAAGGCCTTTGAAGATATAGACCTGATATACAGGACTCTTGTCTCCGTCGTCTATAACTTTGTCCCCGCATCCGGCCATCCAGGCGGCAGTATTTCCTCCGGCAGAATAGCCCAGGGGCTGTTGTTCAGTTCCATGGATTACGATTTTTTCGATCCTCTGCGCGAAAATAACGATATTCTAACTTATGCGGCCGGCCACAAAGCCATGGGACTATACGCCTTATGGGCGCTTCGCAACGAACTTGTCCGCGCTTCCGGCGCCGCAGATATGCCGCGGGAAAAATTTCAGCTGCGGCTTGAGGACTTGCTGGGGTTCAGGCGCAATCCCACCGCCGCCACCCCGCTTTTTAGAAAATTAAATTCCAAGGCATTGGATGGCCACCCTACTCCCCGGACGCCTTTCGTGAAAATAGCTACCGGCGCCTCCGGAGTGGGAGTCGGCGCCAGCGTGGGGCTGGCGCTGGGCGCGATGGATATTTACGGCGACAAAGCGCCGAAAGTTCACGTTATAGAGGGTGAGGGAGGAATGACCCCGGGGCGCGTCTCGGAAGCAATGGCCGCGGCCTCGGCTTCCCGGCTTTCCAATACTTTCCTGCACGTGGATTGGAACCAGTCATCCATAGATTCCAATAATGTCTGCCCTGAGAACTCTAAATCCGGAGACTATGTGCAGTGGACGCCGGTCGAATTGGCCTATCTTAACGATTGGAACGTGATCCATGTTTCCAACGGCCATGATTTTTTTCAAATATTGAACGCTCAGAAATTCGCCGCCAGCCAAAGCGGCAATAAGCAGCCTACGGCAATAGTGTACCGCACGGTCAAAGGTTGGAAATACGGTATAGAAGGCCGGGCCGCCCACGGCGCCGGGCACAAGTTTTCCTCTGACGGTTATTATGGCTCGCTGTTGGAATTTGAGGCGCGGTTCGGAGTCAAAATGCCGCGTTATTGCGCAGGCATACCCGCGGATGACGCGGTGGAGAAATGTTTTTACGACACTCTGCTTGTAATCAGGCGGGTTATTGAGGCAAATCCGCCGCTGTCAGGGTTCGCGGCCGATAAGCTCAACGCCTCAAAGGAACGTCTTGACGCCTGCGGCAGGACCCCGAGGTCCGGAGCTCCGGATCCTGAAAAGGCATACACGGTGAAAGTCTCGGAGCCGCCGGCAGCGCTTAGATTTAGGCCCGGTAAAGAAATTACGCTGCGGGAGGCCCTCTGCCTGGGCCTCAATCATATAAATAATCTGACCGGAGGGTCGCTTATGGTATCGGCGGCCGACCTGTACAATTCCACCAGCGTCAATCTGGTGGGGAATGGCTTTGGCGAAGGGTTCTATAATTCCGTTACTAACCCTGGATCACGCACCATCTCAGCCGGCGGCATATGCGAGGACGCCATGGGGGCTATCGCTTACGGTTTGTCCAGTTTCGGGCGCCATATAGGCGTTACCTCTTCGTACGCCGCCTTTATCGCCCCGCTTGAACATATCGCCGCGCGCATGCATGCCATCGGCCAGCAAAACCGCAAAACCTTGGACGGTAAGCCCGGCAATGTTTTTATCATGATCAACGCCCATGCTGGTGCAAAGACCGGAGAAGACGGGGCGACGCACGCGGATTGCCAGTCGTTGCAGCTTCTGGAAGGGAATTTCCCAAAAGGTTCCCTTATCACTCTCACGCCCTGGGAACCCTGTGAGATCTGGCCGCTTCTGTCCGCGGCTTTAAACAAGCGGCCGGCGGTTATAGCGCCGTTCGTTACGCGTCCCGCTGAAAAAATATTTAATCGCGCCGCCTCCGGTCTTCCCCCCTCCGAGGACGCCGCCAAAGGCGTCTATTATATTTTACGGGCGGATGTGAAAAAACCGCGTCACGGCACCGTGGTGCTCCAGGGTAACGGAGTTGCCACAGTCTTTATCTACGAAGTCCTTCCGAAGATAAAAGAAGCCGGTCTGAATATGAATATCCTGTATGTAGCCTCCAAGGAGTTGTTCGAACTCCTTGACGAAAAGGAAAAAGAAGCGATCTTCCCGGAAAAACTGGCGATGGAAGCCATGGGGATAACCGACTTCACCCTCCCTACCATGCATTACTGGATCAGGTCCCGGGGGGGCATGGCCCGCACCCTTCACCCCTTCAAAAATTGTCAATATCTCGGCAGCGGAAAGGCGGACAAAGTGTTGGAAGAAGCGGGCTTGGACGCCCGTGCGCAGTTGCAAGCGGTAAAAGATTACACCAACTTCATAATCAGTTCTAGAAAATAACGGAGGTTATACCATGATGATCCAGGTTCAAGAAAAACCCTACCTCACCGGCCGGGCTTTTATGTTCAGTATCGGCAAAGGGGAGGATCTTCTTCAGGCGGTACAACATTTCTGCCATCACCACCAGGTCCGTTGCGGCCTTATAAGCGCTATTGGTGCGGTTGAACGCGCGACTTTCGGGGTTTATGACCAGAAAGCCAAAAAATATGTAAAGATCAACCTTGAAAAGGAGATGGAGATCTTGTCGCTTTGCGGCAATGTCAGCCTTTTCGATGATAAACCAATGGTGCATGCCCATATCATGTTCTCGGATATGGAAGGCAAGGCGTATGGCGGACATTTGATGGGCGGCACCAAGGTTTTCAGCCTGGAAGTTTTTATACAGGAGCTTACCGGGGATCCGAAAGTGCGTAAACTTGAGAAGGCCACGCAACTGCCTCTCTGGGCTAATCCGCTCTGTCTTAAATAGTATTCGCGGGGAATAAAATATCCGGAAGCCGGCTGGGTTAAATCAAGCAGAGGCCTTGCGCCTGCCGGATCGCTCTCCAAACGTTATCCATGGATAATATACAGCCGACAAGCGATAATCATTTCCGGGCGGGCTTCGTGGCTATCACGGGCCTGCCCAATGTCGGCAAATCCACGCTACTGAACTCCCTGCTCGGAGTCAGATTGTCCATTATCTCTCCAAAGCCCCAGACCACACGCAACAACATCACAGGCATTCTGAACACGCCCGGACACCAGACGATTTTTGTTGATACGCCAGGGATGCTTAACCCCCGCAATCTTTTTGAGAAGAAGATGTCCGGCGCTATAGAACGGGCGGCTTCGGAAGACAGCGACCTTGCGCTCCTGGTAGTGGAACCGCACATTCCCCCCCCGGACAAATCTTATTTTTTTGAAAAATTAAAAGCTATATCCGCCCCGCTTTACCTGGTGGTGAATAAGATGGATCTTTGCGAAAAAGATCCTGCGGAAGCCGGGAAGATAGCGGAATTCTTCTCCGGGATGCTGCCGGTTAAAAAAACTTTCTTTGTCGCGGCTTTGGGCGGGGCCGGGGTTAAGGATCTGAAAGCCGGGATACTTGCGGCCATGCCGCAACATCCGGCCTATTATTCAGGGAATCAGATAACGGACCGTTGGGAGCGCTTCTACGCGGCGGAATTGATCCGTGAGCAGATCTTTAACCTCTTTTCGGAAGAGATCCCTTATGCCTCAGCGGTAGAGATAGAGGTATTTAGGGAAACTGAAGGTATGCCGGACTATATCCTTGCGGCCGTACATGTTGCTAGACAAACCCAGAAACCGATCATCATTGGCAAAGGCGGCAGGCAGATACGGGTATTAAGGGAGAAAGCCCAGGCCGCGCTGGAGAAATTTCTGGGCCGGCCCGTAAAACTGGAGTTGCAGGTTAAAGTGACTCCAGACTGGCAGAATGATCCGAAATTCCTTAAGAGTCTGTAAAGACAGCCCATTAAATATCGGATTTATGAAAAAAAACAACGCCAATTTCATCTATGCGCTGTCGCTTTACGCGGCTGTTTCGGTCTTTTTTATGATAGTCCAGCTTTTTCTTTCCGGAGCGTTGGTTTATCTTCTTTACCAGTTAATGCATGGAGCGTTCGGTTCGGACGCGTCGCATCTGTTTCAGCCGTCGCTCTATGATTCAGCGGGGTTCGCTTTTTTGACGCTGACCAATACGGTCCTGCAATATTATTTGGCAAGCCTCCTGGCTCACGACCTTAAGGACCGTTCCGCTCTTTTCGGCATCCTAACATTATCCGCCGCGCTTTCCGCCGCATTTTTTGTCAGACTTTCGGCCAATTCCGTTTTCAATTCATACATATTCGCCAGCCTGCCTCTCATCTTTTCCTACCTGCTTGGCGGCGTGATGGGCCTGGTGCAGAAAGACGAAGATAACCCTTTCCACCGCTCAAAAATACGTCTTTTCAAGATAGATTGATTCCTCCCCGCACTTCGGCCGCCTCGGAAAAAGTGCGGGAGCCGATCCTTTTGTATTCATGCTAATATCAGCTCATAGATCTGCTTTGGCGTGTTCTGTGCAGGTAGCTGCGGGCAATAAAGGAGCCCAGCGCCAGTATTCCGAACGCGCAAACCATCGCCGGTCCTGTGGGCAGGTCGTACTTGGCCGACATTAGTATCCCCGCAAAGCTTGTAGCCACTCCCATGCCCCAGCTGAGAAAAAGCCGCCCGGACAGGGATTGCGCGAACTGAAGGGCTGAAACCGTCGGGATAATGAGGAACGTGAACACCAGCAGCACTCCGGCCAGCTCCACGGAACTGGTAACCACAAAACCAAATAGCGCGTAAAACAAGAAGTCCCAGAACCTCACCCGCATCCCGGATTTGGCCGCCTCCTCCGGTTTGAATGATATGGCGACAAATTTCTCCCTGCACAAGTAATGCGCGAGCCCAACGGCCAGATATAGCGCCGTCGTTTTCAAGACCTGCGGCCAAGTAGTGAAGAGGATATTTCCCACCAGCATGCCTTTCAAATGCTCGGCTTCACTGGGCAGGTGGTCAAGCACCATAACGGACAGGGCAGCGGAAACCACGTATACTATGCCTATGGTGGCTTCCTGCATGGCTCCGGAAGTTTTTTTGCCACGGGTGAGGGAAAAGACCGCCGCCCCGATAAATGTGGCAAGGAGCGATGCCAGGTAGGAGCCTGTCGTGTGCAGTTCAAAACCCAATAGTACTCCGGTTATGGCTCCGAGGGCCGCTATCTGCGCCAATGCCAAGTCCACGAAAATAACGCCTCTCGCCAATATATGTATTCCAAGATAGGCGTGTATCCCGACAAGTATCACTGATGCGGCGAAAGCCGGCAGCATAATTTCAAGCATATAAACCTCCATCCGGAGGCGGGTCTTAAAAGCCCGCCCCCGGATACAACATTATTTACAGCAGGCATCAGACGCCGATGTTCAATTGCCTGCAACGGCTTTTTCAAGGCCGGCTACAACATGGTCGAAGACATCGAAATATGTCTTAACCCCGTCTTCCCCGCCGACGCTCACCGGGGCCGTAACCACGGCAGCGCCGGTTTTCCCGGCCAGGAAGTCCGGGCCTTTGCGCGGGTAGTAACTCTCGGTCAATATTACCCGGATATTTTCGGCTTTCATCTTTTTTAACAGACTGTCCAGATGCGAAGCCGATGGCGGGATGCCGGGCTTGGGCTCAATATGTCCCGCCACCATGAGGCCGAAACGGGATGCGAAGTAAGGCCAGGAGCTGTGGTAAGTGATTATCTTCAGCCCTTTGAGCGGAGCCATTCTGCGCGTCCATTCGTCCAGCTTTGTATCTGTATCCTTGACGAATTCGGCGTAGTTGGCATCGAACTTGGCGGTCTGGTCCGGCATGGCGCGTTTGAGTCCCGCCAGGATATTCCTGGCCATTACTTTGGCGTTTGCCGGGTCCAGCCAGTAATGCGGGTTGCCGTATATGTGGATATCGCCCATAGAGGCGTCCACTTTGCCTTCCGGCTTTTCCAGCAAGGGCACCCCTGCTGAAGCATCCACATAGCCTAGCTGCCCGTAAAACAAACGCCCATTCTTGGCGGCGTTTATCAGACTGTCCAGCCACATATCCAAGTCCAGTCCGACTCTTACCACCATATCCGCTTTTTTGAGCTTGAATACCATGCTCGGGCGCGGTTCAACCATATGCAGGTCCTGGCTGCCTGAAGCCATGCTTTCCACCTTTACAAGGTCACCCCCGATCCTTTCACAGATATATTTCAGGTCGGTGGAGGCGGTGATCACCTTTAGTTCGGCTCCTGCGGGTCCGGCACAAAAAGCCAGTCCCATAGCAATCAATAATATTTTTTTCATTTTTTCTCCTGCGGCCGCTTTCGCTTATTCCAGCTCATGGCTGTGAGGCCCAAGACCGAAAGTGAGCTGAATCCAGCCTTCCTTGGCCTTATCGCCGCTCAGGTTTATGTATTTATACTGCGCCCTGAGCGTTGTGGTTTCGGTCAAATGCCGGGTGGCTATAAGGGAGTAGTCTCGCTCAAAAGTAATGTCCGGAAACGCATTTTCCGCGTAATCGAACCGCGCCCCTAAATCCCAGTACTTTGAAAGGCGGTAATTGGCAAACGCATATAGTCCGTCCCTTTTAAAGGTTCCGACCGGCACGGACCGGATCAGGTGCATATATTCCCCCTGCAAGGTCAGGCGTTTATAAGTTGTTGGCCAGAATTTCAGGGTAAAATCCGCGCCCGCTATTTTCACATCGTCTTTATGATGCTCATAGTGTGAACCTTTGCCTTTCAGAAAACTTGTCCCCAGTTCTAATTCCGTTCCGGCCGAAAGCGGGAAAGACGCGTTTAAGCGGCTGGTGTATATCTTGTCCGCGGGCGAGAATTCGGAGCTGTCCTCCGGCGCAAGAACCACGTCCACATTATTGTTGCCGGTGTCCGTAACTTCCGCCGTTCTTTCCCCATCCACATGATGTTCGTGCGGCGCTCCCTGCCATGCACCGGCTTGCAGTTGCGCGTAGAAAGGCAGCGGCAGCAGGTATTTCAATGTTCCGCCCTGCGGATTTAAAGAATGCCCGCCAAGAAAGTTGGTGAGGACGGCCGGCTGGTCCGTCATTGACCGGACGTGGCTGTGGGCTTTATTAAGTTTGCCGAAATCCACATGGATTTTTCCGACTTCCGCCGAAAGCCCCTCGAAGAGGCGCAGGAACGACACTTTGGCCTCGCATATTTCGCTTTCATACGTGCCGTCGTGCTTGTGGAGCGCTAGGAACACGTCGGCTTTCATTTCCGGGTAGATATAGCCCTGAAACGCGGTTTCGATCTCGTTGAACTCAAGGCGGTTGCGTGTATCGTCCGATTTTTCCGAGCTGACGTGTCCGTCTATAACGCCGATGAGGCTTATATCCGGCAGATTAGCCGGGGTGCCGCGCATCCCCTGTGGCGGTGTGCCGGATGATGGTGCGGCAGAGTCCTGCGCTATAGCGCAAGGAGTAATGGCGGCAAACAAAAACATAAGCATGAATCTTTTCATGTTTCCTCCTGGGAAATTTATCTAATATTATGCGTCAACCTGACGGACTGGACATTTACCAGGCCGTGTAACTGAATACTGCCTATGAATAATAGAGGAGTTATGCGGAGAACGGAGGGGCGCGGCTGGAACAAATAAAAACAGCAATTCGCTTTACGAACGGCGCCGTATCAGCGAAATTTATGCGGCTGGAATTATCGGGATGAGTCAAACGGAGAGTGCCGCCGTCGGAATTAAGCTCCGGTGAACAAAAAACAGCGCAAATCTGGCAATCATCGTCCGCTGCGTTATGGGGCGATTCGGTTATATGAAAAACCCAGGCCAAGCCCATGACAAATACCGCCGCGAGACAGAACAATGCCCTACGCAATGCCGGGAATTTCATCAATGGTATTTTACAAATTATCATTCTTTATATCTCTATTTCTTTTAACTGTTCCAGGGCTGCTGATCCCCGGCCATTTAATGGAACAGTGGGTGAATAAATGATTGACTCAAATTCTGGCCTGGCTATCAATATTGGGTCATAAAATAGCGGGATTCCTATGATTGGTTGCATGCCATTACCCGGTGCGGGAATGGTAACCGACTGGGTTCCACTGGTGGTAAGGAATATTTTCGCGCCTACAGCCAGCAGCCGGTCTATGGCTTCTTTATGCGGATGGCCGTAGGAGTTGTTCAGCCCGGCTGAAATAAAGGCATATTTCGGCTGGACACGCTCCAGAAAATGCGCGTCCGAAGAATACCGAGACCCGTGATGGGAAACTTTAAGCACGGAAGATTCCAGGCCGGATTTGAAAACCCGCGTTATGGCGTGTTCAATTGCGGCTTCGGCGTCGCCGGTAAACAGCAGGCCGTTGCCGTTGTAGTATAGACGTAATATCATGGAGCAGTTGTTGATTACGTGCTCGTTCTTGCTCTGGGCCGGCTCAGGACAGGAATTAAGAACCTTTACCGTCACATTACGGTCCCAGTTAAGCATAGAGCCGGATTCCGGGTAATGGGTCAAGCAACCAGGCTCGGTGGCGGCTAGTTCGCGCAGAGTATTGTCGCCGGTGGCTGAAAGGTTATCCAACCTGGAGTCGTAAAAGTTCTTCACATCAAATGCCGTAAAAACATTTTTGAGGCCGGTATAATGGTCGCTATGCGGATGTGTCAGCACCACATGGTCGATCTTTGTGACGCCTTTTGCTTTCAGGAATTCGTAAATTGATTTACTGGACGGCCCGCCGTCTATCAGAACATTTCCGCCGGACGGAAGTTCGATATAAGTGGCATCGCCCTGGCCGACATTTACGAAGTAGACATTTAATTGCGCACAAAGATTTAGAGAAAAAAACAGGATTACCGCAAGGAAAGTTGAAAATTTATGCATTCTATGTCTCCGTAATTGATAATCATTCTGTTGCCGACGAGCCCCGCCGAGTAGCCCAGCTGGTTCATAAGCATTATGCTTGCCATGCCCTTGGTGGAGTTCCCCTCGGGAGTACCCTGGAACATATCGTCCGACCCCAGCAAAATACAAGGGTTCTTTTCGGTTTTTAAAAGTGACGACAGGGCCGCGAAACCGCCGATGGTCCGGGTTGAATTTTCTTTATCCCATTTAGCGGGGCGGGCCGAATACCAATCGTGAACGTCGCGTGTATGATAAACAGAAATGACTTTTGCATTTAAAACTCCAGCGGAAACCAAAACACATAGCGACAGCATAGTTGCTTTTTTCATGCTTTTTTCCCTGGGCTCCGTGCCGAAATCATACTCTCCTGAAAATTATCTCTCTTTTATCTCGATTTTATCGCCTAGGAAACGCGGTTCTTTATAAGTAATCAAATCACTAACCGCCCCCAGCCTCGCAAAATATTCTCTGAACCTGGTTTTGAAACCTTCCCGCAAATCCACGTCTTTCGCATTATAACCTATCGCGTCAAATCCTTTGGCCCTTGCCAGGAACACGGCCCGCTGATTATGAAACCGTTGAGATATTACGGTAAAGCCAGTTTGTCCGAAAACTTCTCCGCATCTTATGACCGAGTCCAATGTCCTAAGACCCGCATAATCCAGATAAATCCGGCTTCCCGGAATTCCCCGTTTTACAAGCTGCCGCCGCATCTTCTCCGGCTCATTGTAATTGGGAGCGCGGTTGTCGCCGCTGACTATAATGTTCAGAATTTTTCCTTTGTTATACAACTCCGTCGCGGCATCTATCCTGTTTTCAAAAAACGGGTTGCTTTTCCCGCCTTTCATAAACGGCGAGGTGCCGAGCAAAAGGCCGGTCTTATTGATCCGAAGTTTAGAAATATCATCAAAAATAAAATTTTTTGTTTTAAGGTTCACCCAGATATTGACGGCGACCACCAATCCGGCAAAAGCCAGGAACGCATACAATATCGCCCGGGAAATTATCTTAATTATTCTCATAAGAACATCTGATTAAGCGTCGCCGCAAATATAACAGCGGCAAAGAAATTAAGCGTTATTACCGCCAGCGCATCCCTGAACCCTAATTCCTTTATGGTTACCATAAAGCTCCCCAGGCAGGGGAGGTAAAGACTCAGAAAAACGGATGCGACCACCAGCTGGCCGGGCATAAGATGGAACGGCGTCAGCATGGCGATGGAGATATCCTTTCGGAGGAACCCCAGCGCCATAACCGAAACCGTATCGGCCGGCAGGCCCAAAAAGAAGGTGACCGGGTAATGGAATAGGCGTGAAATAGAGGCCAGCAGGCCGGTCGTGTCCAACAGATTGACTATGAGAACACCAAACAATATCATGGGTACCGCTTCAAAAAAGAAGTCGCGCAGGCGTAGCCAGAGTTTAAGCCTGAGTGCGCGCGGGGAAGGGAGTTGATACGGTGGAATCTCCAGGAAAAGCTCCGGCGTTTCACCCTTAATAAGACGGCTGAGGAACAAACCGGCGCCCAGCCCGGCCAATGCTATCACCGCGAAAACCGCCAAGGTATATTTAAACGGATACGGAGAAAGGATACTCAGTATCATGGCGCTTTGCGGCATACAAGGCGCGGCGGCAAGGGTAAGGGTAATGGCTATAACACGCTCGCGCCTGGTTTCAAGGACCCGCGCGGCGAGTATCGCGGGCACTTTGCAGCCGAGCCCCAGCATAAGCGGTATGGTGCTGTAGCCGTGTAAACCGAGGCGGTGCATAAAATTGTCCAGCAAGACCGAGAGCCGGGGGAGGTAGCCTATATCCTCCAGGAAGCCGAGCACCAGGTAAAAAATAACGATATAAGGCATTACCGTGACAAAGGGGATGTAAAGGCCGGTAGTCAGCAAGCCGAAGCCTTCCATCGGTTTTGGAACGGAGCCCATAAGAAGAGTATGCAGAAATCCGTGCAACTGGCCCAGATCCGCCGCTTTTTCCAGCAAAGGCATGTATAGGCGGGTAAAGAGCGGGTCCAGGACATGGGTTATAAGGGTTTCTCCGACTGTCCGTATAATGAGGAAAACGGAGATGAGAGCCGCAAAGGCGAACGGTATGCCGGTAGAGGGTCTTGAGGTCAGGTCCTCAATTTTTTCCAGGAAGCCGGGATGTTTGTGGGCCACGCGCTGGCATTCCGCCGTCGCCTGGCCTATAAATTTCCACTTCTCGTCGGCTGTTGACGCCACGCGTTTTACAGCCGGAAGCCCTCCGCCGAGGAAAGCCCCGACGGAATCATTAAGGGCTTTAACCCCTTCCCCTGTGGTGGCCACAAAAGGGATAACCTTCACGCCTAGTAGCGTTTCCAGCCGCGCCGGGTCTATGGTTATACCATTGCGCTTTGCGATGTCGGATTTATTCAGAAGCATTATGGTCGGGATGCCGAGCTCCAATACTTCCAATGCGAAAAAAAGATTGCGTTCCAGGTTTGTGGCGTCGAGAACATGCACTAAAAGGTCCTTCTCTCCGTCCACGATCATGGCGCGGGCGGCTTCTTCGGCTTTATTGGAAGGAGAAAGGCTGTATGCGCCGGGAACATCGGTTACCAGGAAACGCTCACATGCCAGTACGCTGGAGCCGGTGGTATATGAAACGGTGGTGCCTGGATAATTTGAGGAGATAGCGTCAAGCCCTGTCAGGCGCGAAAAAACGACGCTTTTCCCCACGTTTGGATTGCCGGTCAGCAGTATGCCGGAGGCGGATAATCTGATCTTTATTTTGGATGCCATGCCTCGGCCGAGGGCCACCTTGGAACACATAATCTCCACTATAACCGGACCCTTATAGTTTTCCGGAGTGCGTTTTGTAATCTGCCGCCCGGAATGTATGCCCATGGCCTTCAATTTTTCGGCAAGATTCAGGCCGCCGGTTATTTCCGCTACAATACCTTTTTCGTTTTCCCGCATCGACAGCAGGTTTATTATATCTCCGCTCTTCATTCCTTCGCCTTTATTTCCAATCGTTTTTTAGCTTCTCTTTGCGCGGTTTTATCGCTTCTATAAAATTCTTAAATTCCGTTCCCTTCAGGCTTGCGGCAGGGGGCGGATTGACTTTCAGAAAATTGACATAGCGGCCGTTGGTTTTTATGCTGAAATCAAGATGCGGGCCCGTAGCGAGGCCGGTCATCCCCACATAGCCTATAACCTCACCCTGACTGACCCTGGTGCTGTTTCTTATCCCTTTGGCATATGACCGCAGATGACCGTAGCCGGTCACATAACCGCCGCCGTGCCGCAATTCAATGAAATTTCCATAGCCCCCCTTCCAGCCTTTGTAAACCACGGTTCCGTCGGCCACGGCAGATACAGGCGTTCCCGAAGGCGCGGCGTAGTCTATGCCGTTGTGCGGCCTGTATATCCGCAGTATCGGGTGGAAGCGTGCGCGTGAAAAATACGAGCTTATCCTGCGGTAACTCAGGGGGGCGCGTAAAAATGCTCTGCGCAGGGAGCCGCCTTTTTCATTATAGTAAGAACCGCCGTAATGAAAAGCATGTTTCTCGCCGGTTTCCTCGCCCCGGTAAACGGCCCCGAGTATCCTGGCGGGGCACGGAACACCGAGCGCGGTCCGGCGTTCCTCCCAGATAAGCGCGAACGTGTCGCCCTTGCGCGGTTCGGTAAGGAAATCTATATCCCAGGCGAAAATATCCGCGAACTCCATTATTACACCTGCGGGCACGCTTGAAACACGCATGGCCTCCCACAGCGAACTTTCCAGGATGCCCTGGGCTGTAAAAGTAACGGTAGAGACCGGCACGCCGCCCTTTGACGATTCAAAATTATCCCCTTTTCGGGTGGCGGAATATAAATCCTCCCCACGCGCCAGTACAAAATCCATGACTATTTTAGAATTGCTGCGGCGAAGATGGACGGTGTTCAGTTCGCAATCCATAGCAGCGCCCGGTGTGGAGAATGAAACGGCATAGATATCCCCCGGCTGCAGAACCCCGGCTCCAGCCTTTTTCAGAGCTTTCTCTATGGCCCGGATATCCGCATAATAAATCGTGTCCCCCAGTGTGGAATCAAAAGAATCGCCCGGTTTGAAGGTCCCGGTGGAGACCACGGGGGCGCAAATGGAAGGGGTAAGCAAAACAAAATCCTGGGAAAGCTTGGTATTATTCATGAGGATGCACAATATCCCCGCGCCAAGCAATACTCTGTATATCAGGAACGGACCCAGGTTGTGTTTTTTCAACCAGGCCAGGAATAATCCTATTACTGCAAGCCCGGAAACAAAGGAGGATACTACTCCCCAAACAAACGCCGCGTTGATGTCCGACGCAGTTAGCTTAAAAGCCTCAAGCAGTCCCGCGCCGAATATTACAGGGGTACCCAACAAAAAAGACAGCCGGGCTGCCGTAGGGCGGGAGTAGCCGAGGAAAAGCGCCGCCATTATCGTCATGCCGGAGCGCGAAGCGCCGGGCATTAAAGCGATAGTCTGGGCCAAACCTATCAACAGGGCGTCTTTCAATGTGAAAGAAGCTTCGTCCCGCGTCTGCTTTGCATTGCGGTCGGCCAGATAAATAAACAGGGAAAAAAAGACGAGGTTAAAAGCGATCCAGCGGGGATCGCGGAAGGCGGTTTCGGCCAGATTATGAAGCAACAGTCCGCCTATGCCGGCCGGAACCGAACCGGCGGCCAGCAGCCAGAGCATGCGGCCTTCCTTTTGGCCCGGACGCGTGAATCCATCGCGCAGGATATTTACCCAGTCTTTTGCGAAGTAAACCAATACCGCCAACAGGGTGCCGACATGCAGCATTACATCATAGGCAAGGCCCTGATACTGCCAGCCGAATAATTTAGGGGCCAGTGCCAGGTGCGCGGAGCTTGAGATAGGCAGGAATTCCCCCGCTCCCTGAAGCATGCCCAGCACTATGGCCTGAAATTCAGTCATGGTCGCTTTTCCGGTTTAGCTTTAAGGTGCCTGGAAAGGAATTTCTCCATAGCCTCATAAAAATCAAAGCGGTTTTCCTCGTTGTGAAAGCCGTGTCCCTCATTATCCTTTACCATATACTCCACGGCCACGCCACGCTTGCGCAGATTCTCCACTATCTGGTTTGACTCGTTGATGTTGACGCGCGGGTCCTTGGCCCCCTGGGCCACAAAAAGCGGAGCTTTTATTCTAGCCGCGTGAAAGGCCGGAGAAACCGCTTTCATCTTCTCCTCTTCCGTGGCCGGGTCGCCTACCATCTCGTGCATCTGGTCCAGCATCGGCTTCCAATAGGGAGGAATAGTCTTCATGAAAGTAAGCAGATTGGAAACGCCCACATAGTCAACGGCGCAGGCGTAGAGGCCGGGAGTGAAAGCCGCGCCGGCCAGAGTGGCGTAACCGCCGTAACTGCCGCCGTAAATAGCCACACGCTTGGGGTCAGCGATCCTTTCATTTATCAGATAATTTACGCCGTCGGTTATGTCATCCTGCATCTTAAGGCCCCACTGTTTGAACGAAGCCTCCCAGAATTTGCGGCCGTAACCTGTGGAGCCGCGGTAATTCATCTGCAACACCGCGTAACCGCGGTTGGCGAGAAACTGGACTTCCGGGTTGAATCCCCAGGAGTCGCGCACCCAAGGGCCGCCGTGCGGATTCACCACCAGCGGCAGATTCTTTGCCTCCACCCCTTTGGGTACGGTAAGATAGCCGTTTATAATCAGTCCATCCCTTGATTTGTAGGAAACCGGTTTCATTTCCGCCATCTCTTTTTCATCCAGCCAGGGTGAAACTTCGGCCAGCTTCTCCAGCTTCTTCGCGGGCCAGTCGTAAAGGTAATAGGTCCCGAGCGTCCGGTCGCTGTAAGTGCGCACTATATAAAGGTTCTCGGCCTTGTCGTTTTCCTGTATGCCCACTTCGTAACCGGGCAGTTGTTTCTCCAGGTCCTGCACCATCGCTTCAAACTCCGGGTCAAAGAACTTGCGGAAAGATTTCCAGGTGGCATAGCGGGCGCTTATGAGGACCTTGCGCTTTCTGGAATAGAATAGCGATGAAACATCAACTTCCGGGTGTTCATAAAGCACAGCGGTCTCTTTTTTAAGCGCCGGGTCGAATTCCACAACGGCGGCTTTGTCGCGGCCCAGATTGGAAAGGGCGTAAAGGCGCTTATTATCAAAAGTGAAAAACATCGGATCAAAGCTTTCCTTGAAAGAGGTGGCTATGACCGGTTTGAATTCCCCTTTTTCATCCTCGCGGTAGAGCAGGGTGTGCTCCGTGCCGTCGGTGGTCACCGCCGCGCGCAACCTACCATAGTGGTCCGTGAGCCAGCCGGTTATATTGCCGGGGTTCTCGGCCGCGAGCGACAACTCCCCGGTCTTTACGTTCAGTCGGAAAACGTCGAATATCTCTTTATTGCGGCGGTTCATACCTATTATCATTTCCAGGTCGTTATCCGGCAGATCGTCTATTATCCGCGCCCTCACACCGGGATATGGAGTGAGGTCTTTCAAGTCCGTGCCGGTCCTGTCCACGGAAACTATGTGGAAGTTCTCGTCACCCTTAAAATCCTTCATGTAAATTATGCGGTCGTTGCCCTTCCAGAAATAGCCTCCGGTTATGGGACGCTCGGTTTCGGAACTCACCAGCACGGCCTCTCCGCCGACGCGCTCGCGCACAAAGATGTTAAGGCGGTTCTTGTACGGGGCCATGAAGGAAATATATTTACCATCGGGGGAGATGGAATAACTTGTTTTTTCCGGATCGCGGAAGAAATCCCGCATGGGAATTTCCCTGGCTACCAAACAGGCGGGAACCGCAAGCAATACCAGCGCCGCCAGATTTACAGCTTTCATTTTTTCTCCTGTTCTTGAAGGATTGTTTTGACCGTTTTTTCAACGCCGCCGCTTATCAACGTAAGTTCGACAATATCTCCGGGCTTTCTCTTTTTAAGCTCCTGCGCGTATCCACGCAAGTTTAGGATTTCTATTCCGTCCAGCCGTACCAGAACATCCCCGGTCTTTATGCCCAGCCTGGCGAGCGGGCAGTCGGCGCTTATTTCCGCTATCCGCACTCCTTTGCCTTGCCAGGTGAAATCGGGGGTAAAACCCGCCCGCGCGGTTCGTGGCGCTGAAATGCCGGTTTCGCCGTGTTTTTCTTCGGAAACTGCGGAAGCTTTCTGACGCGGGATGAACGCGGCCGAGCCGGCCAGGCGATTTACCATCTCCCGCGCGAACT
>MGVA01000066.1:0-175 GCA_001800245.1 Elusimicrobia bacterium RIFOXYA12_FULL_51_18
CTAATACCTTCTTCAAGGTCCACATTAGGTTTCCAACTTAAAAGTTTTCGCGCCTTTGATATATCAGCCCAGGTTGCTTTAATGTCTGATTTATTAAACGGCAAATATTTTATCTTTGCTTTTTTACCTAGATATTTCTCTATCAACCTTATCATATGTATCAACTCATAAGGTT
>MGVA01000066.1:275-26209 GCA_001800245.1 Elusimicrobia bacterium RIFOXYA12_FULL_51_18
TCCGTCCCCTACCACCGTGAACGGCTTTTTGTTAAGCTTCTGGGCCAGAAAAACCCCGAACACGGCGCCATAAGTGCCTGAAGTTCTGGACCTTGTACCATAAACATTGAACAGGCGCAGCGCTATGACCGGGAGTTTATACACCCGCCCCCAATGAAGCACGGTCTGCTCGCCCAGGTTTTTTGTCAGGGCGTAAGGATACTGCGGACGGATCTCCGCCGTCTCCGGAGTCGGGAATTTGTCGGGGATGCCGTAGCAGGAAGAGGAGGCCGCGTAAACAAATTTCTTGACCCCCGCAAGCCTGGCGGCCTCAAGCACGTACATTGTGCCGAGAACATTTGATTCGTAATAACCGATCGGGTTGACGATGGATGGCACTATATCCGCGAGGGCGGCAAGATGAAAAACCTTATCCACGCCGGCAAAATGCGGCTGGATCCCTTTAAAATCGCGTATATCGGCTTGTATCAGAGTAAGATTTTTATTGGAGCTATGATGGGCGAGATTTTCCGGCCTGCCGGTGGAGTAGTTATCAAGAACGACAACCTCGCAACCCTCTTTCAGCAAACGGTCCACGACATGGCTTCCGATAAAGCCGGCCCCGCCGGTCACGATGCATTTCACGAAGCGCTCCTTAGGTGACGTAATTCCTAAATTATAGCAAAAAGGCCAGCGTACCATTCACTTGGAATTGAATCTTCCGGGCTATTGGCGCTATCGCGAAAACCTGGATAATGCGACTACCGGCGGAGAAGTGCTATTTTGGGGATACGATTTTTTCTATAAAAGAGAGATCGAACGGGTTTTTGATATAGCCGCCGAGAACGGCGGGGGAAACGCAGGACCTGGTATTCAGTATCTTTTCCAGAGCCTCTTCGGTTTGCGCCGCGGGTATGCCCTGTTCCGTGCCGTCAAAAGGAGGCACCAACGGATAATTTACCAGATCCATGTTGCCGGCCGCCGGTTCATAAATCACATAATTGACGCCCGCCAGCAGACTTTCCAGAAACACCGTGGAAGTGGGGCCTATTACCAGCGTGGATCTTGTCAGTGAAGCGCAAAGCCCTTCCCTGTCAGGCACAAAAAACTTCTCATCCACAAACCGCCTGTACCAACGCTCCGACTCGGAAGGATGAAGCCTCAGCCGCGCTTGCCGCACTCCGGCTTTTTCAAGCGCCTTTTGTACCGAGTAAAGGTAAAGGACCAGATTCCCCCTGTCGCTCAATATTTCCTCCGCGCTATGTTGAGTCCCCCCCATCGACTTGCTTATAACCAGGACGTTGTCCAGAGAGAATCGCGGAGCGCCGGCCGGCAAAGTCTTATAACTGGGATGACCGGTAACAATGATCTTCTCGGGAGATATTCCGGCGCGGACATAGAATTCTTTTATTTTGTCCCCCCAGACAAGCAGATGATCGGTCCTGTTATCATCGATATTATTATAGCGTCCCGGAAGACCGTGGAGCGAGATAAATGACGGCAGGCCCAGTTCTTTAAAGATCTTAATAGCAAGCTGCTCAAAAACCGGCAGGTCAAAAGGGACCACCAAAGCGGAAATACCGGCGCGGAGATAATATTCCTTAAGCCCGGCTTTCAAGCCGCGCATTTCAGCCGCGAATTCATCGGTTATAAGTTCCTTGAAATCCGCGTTTTCAAGGAATGACCTGACTGCCCGTATTCTCCGGTAAAGCCCCGCATCTACAAATTCACCGCGTCCCATATTCCATGGGGCGTTGATCACGCTGAACCCCCGCTTCGTCAGGGCGGAATTAAAGCTGAAATAAGCGTTGGAAGATATCCTGATCCCGGAATTCCCACCCGGCGCTCCCATACGAAGCTTATTGAACGACAGGACCTTTTCCTTGAGCGCCGCCCTGACCCTGCCGAACTTCCCCGCGATAGCCGACTTCTCGGCGGGATACGCGAATTGCTCCCCGTAATAATAGAGCCGCTTATCCAGCTCATATTTAAGAGCGTCTATTATATCCGGGTCCAGGCGGCTGTTTTCCTTTAGCCAGCGAATGAGGTAAAAATTCTGCATTTCAATTCCATTTCCGGAACACCGGCTTAACCGGCTCCCCCACCAGAAAAGATTCATAGCCGCCGGCCTTTATCGCCTTTTTATAAACTTTCAGTATTTTGCCGAAAACTTTAAGAGTTTTGGAGATCTCCTTTTCGCCATGAGCCAGGCTGAACGGAAAGGCGCCCCTGAAAAGCAGGCCGTGCTTGACGGCTTCCTGGAACACCAGAGTTTTGTAACCGTCTGAAAACTCTTTTTTTTCATTCCTAAACTGCATCAGGAGCCAGCATGGATGTCCCTTTATCGTTATATATTCGGCCAGGCCTTTAGCGTTGATGGCTTCCTCCAGACCTTTGCGCAGCGTTTCGCCCATCTTCATATTGCGTTCCACCAGATTATTCTCTTTCACGGCCTTGATGGTGGCGATAGTCGCGGCCAAAGCGTGCGTTTCCGCGCCGTGGGTGGTGGAGATCAGAAAAACTCTTTCTTTCTTGTGGTTTATCCCGCCCAATTCCATTATCTCCTTTTTGCCGGCCAGCAGGCAGCAGGAAAAACCGTTAGCGACGCCTTTACCCCAGGTGGTCAGATCGGCCTGGATACCTAGCATCGAATGCGCTCCCGGGTATCCCAGCCGGAAGCCGGTGATCATCTCGTCCAGAATAAAAACAGTCCCGTTCTTGGCGCAAAGGTCTTTGATCTTGTGCAGGAAATTATCCTGCGGATAATCGAATTCCATCGGTTCAAGGATCACGCACGCTATCTGGCCAGGATACTTGGCGAACAATTCCTCAACCGATTTAATGTCGTTGTACCGAAAGGTGAGGGAGAGATCGGCCACCTCCCCCGGAACGCCGGAGTTGTTGGCTTTTTTGCCCATGAACCAGTCGTCGTATGAGAAGAAACCGTGATCGGCGCAAAAGGCCGCATATTTACGGCCGGTATAGGCTCTGGATAATTTGACGGCGGCGGTAGTTACGGTCGAGCCGTTCTTAGCGAACTTCACCATTTCCGCGCCCGGTACCTGGCTCATAAAATACTCGGCCAATTCGACTTCGATAGGCGAGGGACACTGGAAGTTGCTTCCTTTCACCAATTCGCGTTTAACCGCGTCCAGCACCGGTTTATAGCAGTGCCCCAGGTTAACCGCGGTCAGGCCCATGCCCCAGTCCAGATATTTATTCCCATCGACATCCCAGGCGTAGCAGCCCTTGCCCCTGGCGATGAACTTAGGCCCCAGCTTGGGAGACTGGTCCGCGCCTTTGCTGTAAGTGTGCGCGCCGCCGGGAATGATCTCCTGCGCCCGCTCGCAAAGTTTATCCGAATTTTCGAATTTAGTTATCATATTTATTTCCTTGCTATCATGTTGCTTTTAAGCGGCGTTCCCCTTTTCAGGTTCCTGGACGCTTTTTTACCCAGGACTTCGTGAAAATGTTTGGGAGGCATACCGTCGCCGGGCCGTATAGACCGGATATTTTTCCCGGTCAGGGCCTCGCCTTTTTTAATATCTTCCACCACGAAAAGTGACCGGCTGAATTTCCGGTTCTTCAGGGCTTTAGACGACAGGGAGTAAGTTACCCGGCCCAAGGCCTTTTCAGCGGCCCTCACGCCGTCCGCCATCGCCTTGAACTCGGCGGGCTCAAGCGAGAACGCGGCATCCGGACCGCCCAGCTTGCGGTCCAGAATGAAGTGTTTTTCTATTACGGCTGCGCCCAGCGCGGCCGCGGCTATCGGCGCGGCTATGCCGGGGGTGTGATCGGAGAGCCCGGTTACAACTCCGAAGCGGCGGGCCAGATCCGCCATCACGGCCAGATTTGCGTCCTCGTACGGCGCGGGATACGAGGAGGTGCATTTAAGAATTATTAATTTTCTGTTTTTAACCCTGCGGCAGGCTTCGACAGCTTCTTCAATATCCGCAAGCCGGGCGACGCCGGTCGCCAGGAACATCGGTTTGCCTTTAGAAGCGGCGTATTCGATAAGCGGGATATCGGTTATCTCAAAAGAAGCGATCTTATACGCCGGCACTTTCATTTTTTCGAGAAAATCCACCGCGGTATGGTCGAACGGGGTGGAAAAAAATATCAGGCCAAGTTTTTCAGCCAGTTTTTTAAGCTTCGGCTGCCATTCCCATGGAGTATAGGCCTTTTTATACAGGCTATACAAAGTCTGACCGTCCCATAAAGTGCCGTGCTGTATTTTGAAAGCGGGGCGGGCGCAATTTATAGTAATGGTGTCCGGGGTATAGGTCTGGATCTTGACGGCATCGGCTCCGGCGGCCTTCATGGCCTTCAGTGTGCGGACCGCTATCTTGAAATCCATATTGTGATTAGCGGACAGCTCCGCCACGATAAACACAGGTTGTCCGGTCCCGATGGTTTTCCGACCGATTTTAATTTTCATATTTTCCGCGCGAATACCGGTACAGGTAAAGTTTTAAACCATTAACCCACGGCTCTCCGATCTTTTTAAATCCATTCGCTTCAAATAATTTCCGGGAAGCCGTATTATCCCGCTTTATATAAGCCAGGACCTTTGCCGCCCTGGGATATGCTCCCCGCATAACCTCCAGGGCTTTGCGCAGGATGATCCCGCCCGCGCCGCTGCCCCTCATTTTAGCGGCTACGCTGATACTCACCGTGACGGCCGTCTTTTCCGCCGCGAAGCGAACCTGTCCGATAAATTTTCCTTTATACTCGGCTATCAGGAATAAAACCGAGGGGTCACTAAGTTTGTCCGCGAACCAGCGCTTATGCCGGGGCAAGGTTATTTTCCCGCTGTTAATGGAACACTCGCGAACGGCGAGCTCATTTGAAAGGCGGAAAACCGGCAGGACATCCCCGGGAACGGCACGGCGGACGCTTACCTCGTCTTCCAAGATCAAAGCTCGCGCGTATTTAGCCACCCTTGCGGCGCCCAGGCCGTCCACAATTTTTATTCCGGCCCCGGACATCCGCTTTCTGACTCCGATCGGAGCCACCCGTGCCATTATTTTTTCCACGTCGGAGAACCGGATCCTCCCGGCAGACAGCCGGGCCGGATAAAGCACGCCCGTTTTTGCCATGGCCAGAACATTTTTTTTCTGATTGTCCGCGACGCAAAAAGCTATCGCCGGCGTGCCGGTCCGGGCCAGCTCATATAAAGTCACCCCTCCGGCGGTAAAAGCTATGTCGCAGTCCAGCATCTCCCGCCTGACCGTCTTCGTATCCGCGTTAAATATCACTTTGGTTTTTCCATCCTTCAGCCGTTCAAGTGCGGCGGCGCGGGAAGCCCCCCCTCCCGCAATAACGGTCTTTTCCATCTCAGGATAATCAGCCGCGAGGAATTTCAGTGTTTGAGAAGTGAGCCCGGCCGTATCGGCGCCGCCGAAAATAAGCAGCGCTTTACCGATATGTTTTCGTATTTTACGGCCGGCAATCAATACAAATTCTTTTCTTAGAGGAGTATATGCAGTACCCAGCAGATACCGCACCCCGTTCCGACGGGGATATTTCATGGTGGGAGCGTATGCGTTATAATTAATTATCGTGCCGTCCGGATAATCAAGCCTGGCGCAATCGTCCAGATACAGACAATGTTTTAAGTTATCGGCTATTCCCTTATAAATTTCCCTGCCTGCCAGATACGAATCTATAAGAGCGATATCTGCGCCCGCAGCCGACCAGGCGGCGCGGCCTGTCTGCCAATCCTTTGCCGTATAGCGTCCCCTGCCCAATACGCCGGCCGCGCTGTCATCGCCTTTCACTATTAACTCGGTTTTTATGCCCAACTGCTCAAAAGCGCGCTTTATGGCCGAGCATCGTATCACATGCCCGAACCCTATCCCTTTCCCGCCCTCAGTGAAAATAATTGCTTTCATCTTAAATTCTTTATGCGTTTGTCTTCCCGGAGCGATTTCTTATAGCCTTCGTCCCTGCCGATGCTTGCGTTTATTTTTTCAAGCGCGGAACGCTTCGAGAGCAGCTCAAGGATCTCCGCCATGCCGAATATGGCGCGGCCCTTGAAAGCCCGGTATACGACGGAAACAAATTCAAAGTCTTCCGGATTATCCAGGGTCCAGCGTTTACCGGAAAGATCGGTGGTATTCTTCACGGAATGTATCTTAAACATACCGGGATGCTTGCGGATATAGGGAGTGACATGTTCCCTTTCGGACATAAGCGCCGCCTTATTCCAGGCGCGTTCCAAAGCGCGAAAAGTAAAAACCTCCACATCTTCCCCATCGGGGAAAGTGGGCGGCGCGGTATTGGTGGTGTAATCGGCTCCTGAACGGAGATGCGCTTTTACCACCAGGTCTATGACACGGGGATCCATGAGCGGGCAGTCTGCCGTGATACGCACTATGTTTTCAGGTTTAACAAGCTTCGCGAACTGGTAAAACCTGTCAAGAACATCGCCTTCGGAGCCGCAGAATACTCTGATGCCTTTTGCCGAGCAAAATTTCACTATCGGCAAATTCTCCGGGCCTATCCCGGTAGCCACGGCCACCTCCGACAGAGACCGGCTTGCGGCGGCGCGTTCCAGCACCCTTGCCAGCACGGTCCTTCCCCCCAGGTCCATAAGCACTTTGCCCGGCAGACGTGTCGAGCCCATTCGGGCCTGAATTATGCAAAGATTTTCAACGGTCATTTTTTCCATTTGGACGGCAAAATAAGATCTTCATCATCTTCTCTGAGCAGACATAACTCGTCAAATACTTTTTCCGTTTCGGCCCTCAGGTTTAAACCGGTTAGATTATTCTCAAGATCAGCAAGCCCATCCACGCCTATGACCACCCGATCTATACCGTCATTAAGCAATCCGAAACAAAGGCATAACGCGGATACAGGCACCCCGCTTTTTTTTGAGACAGCATGAAGCCTGCCGATCTTGGTTCTTATACCGGCAAGGGCGGCAGGGATTTCGGACGACTTCATAAACACCAGTCCCTGCAGGAATACTGATCGAACATGAACTTCGATGTTATGCTTCCTGAGAGCCGGGAACAGGAACTCAAACCTGCGGTCAAAAACATTATATGGCAGCTGCACTATATCAAACTTTACTCCGCGGTCAAGCAAAGACTGCAGTTCCTGCGGATAATAAACAGAAAAACCCACTTTCTCAAGATGTCCCCCGGTTTTGAGCTCCAATAGTTCTTCATGCCATCCGGGATAATCCCGGAAATCAGAGAACTTATGATACAAAAAAGCATATAACCTGTCGGATTTCAGCCTGATAAGAGACTCGGAAAACAACCGCCGGGGAGTCAAATGGTGTCCGGCGACGAACTTTGACACTATCTTGAACCGTGAGTTTAGTGATTGAAGCGCAGTGCCTAGAACAGCTTCACTTTCGCCGTAAGACTGCGCGGTATCAAGCATATCAATACCGGCCAAACCAGCCCGGCGCAAAATGCCGACGACTTCCTTTTCAGGAACTTGGCCGGTTTTATTATTTATGCCGTAGACAGTGCCGAACTGCACAGTCCCCAGAGCAAGCTTGTCAATCATGTAATTCCACTGCCGACCGTCAAGGAAACATTCCGGGTTTGGAGCTTAGACGCGTAGAGGACTAAATATTCAGTTTTCAAAACCCCCGGCGGGCTACACCTACAAATCCTAGGACACGCTTCACATGCTTTAGAACATGTTCAACCTGCTCGTCGGTCATTTTAGGATACAGAGGAATGCTTAGGGCATGTTCGTAGTATTTCTCGGAATTAGGAAGATCTCCATGCTTATAGCCGTAGTTCGCCCGATAGTAAGGCTGTTCGTGAACCGGGATATAATGCACTTGGGTTCCAATCTTCTGCGCGACAAGCTCTTCGATAACCTGCTTCCTGCTTTTTCCGAGCTTATTAAAATCTATCAAAGACACATAGAGATGGAAGGCGGAGAATACGTCAGGGCGCTCATACGGCGTGGTCATGCAGGGTATTGAGGCGAACTCTTTGTTATACCTGGCGACTATCTGCCGGCGCCGTTCCACGAATTTTCCCAATTTCCCCAGTTGGCTAAGGCCCAGGGCGCAATGAATATCCGTAAGGCGGTAATTATAGCCCAAATATTGCACCTCATAATACCAGGGACCGGGCTTATTCTTCAGGGTCTCTTTAACCATGCCGCTGATGCGCATAGCACGGAGTCTATCGTATAAAGCGGGATCGTTAGTTGTGATAGCGCCGCCTTCGCCGGAAGTTATGGTCTTTACGGGATGGAAGGAAAAAACGGTCATTTCCGAATACTTGCAGCCGCCGACCAGGCTTCCGTCCGCATACCTGGACCCGATGGCATGCGCGGCGTCTTCAACGATCTTTATACCTTTCCCGGCAAGGTCCCTGATGGCCTTCATATCGCAGGGCTGGCCGGCGAAATGGACTGGAATAATGACCCGGGTATTTTTATTTATCCTCTTTGCCAGATCCTCCGGGAAAACGTTGAAAGTCCTCGGATCTATATCCGCCAGAACCGGTTTAAGCCCGCTATAAACAAAAGCGTTGGAAGAGGCCACAAAAGTATTGGTGGAAGTAATGCCTTCAGTCCCTTTTTTCAGATCGAAAGCCATAACGGCAAGATGAAGGGCCGCGGTGGCGTTAGCCAGGCAAACGCAGTATTTGGCGCCCGTCAATTCGCATATTTTCCGTTCAAACTGGTCGGCCACAGGACCCTGCGTGATAAGTTCTCCGCGCAAAACGCCGCAGACAGCCTGAATATCGGCTTCGTCGATCCACTGAGCGCCGTAAGGGATGGGATCCATGGGTATATGCTATTATTTTGCCCCTCAAGAAGTCAATTTGGCGAAACCCCTTCCCGGTATTGAACCGCAGGCGGGAATCGCTGCAACGGTTCCACCTGCGTTCGATCCGCACCGCGCCTAAGATGGCGCGACAAAGATGGCGCCCAAAGAACAGGCAATGCGCCAAATATTGTAAAATAACTCCACACTCATGAATATCAGCGCTGGAAACAACCTTGATATAATGTTCGTCGTTTCTCCGGCTAATGCCCAGTCGGTTTACATGCCGTTTTACTTTCTCTACCTTGCGGGCTACCTTGAAAAGCACGGGTTTACCGTTTCCATTGTAAATCCTCACCACAAAAAAGCCGAAGACAACATCACTGATATACTGCGGGCGATAGATACTGAAAAACCGCGATTTATCGGTCTAGCGGCGTTTGTAACTGATTTCGACGCGGTGGTGGCTTTAGCCGCCGAGATTAAAAACAAGTCGGCGGCGACGATACTTGTCGGCAACGCGCATCCTTCCATCACGCCGGAAGATTTTCTCTATGAAGGCAGCCCCTTCGACATAGTAGTCCGCGGCGAGGGTGAGCAAACGGTGAAAGAGCTCTTAGCGCAACCAGGTAAAGACATAAAGCTGGGTGAAATTCCGGGTATAGCGTACTTTGAAAATGGCGCGGTAAAAATAACCAAAAACAGGGAATTAATGGATTTGGCCGAGTGCGGAATGCCGGCGTACCATAAAATAGATATGCGGTGGTATCAGCGGCCTACCAAACATATTATCCGGCGGCTGGCCACCGTAGGAGCGGTAATCTACACGGGACGGGGCTGTCCGTTCAACTGCTCTTTTTGCGCATCCAATTCCGTCTGGCAGGCCAATGACACAGCGCCGGGGATCCCCCGTGTCCGCAAACGTCCTCTGCCTCAGGTTATTGAGGAATTGAGGATACTGCAGGACGCATATCATTTTGATTTTTTCTATATTCTGGACGACACCTTCGGCATTAAAGAAAACGATATTTCCGACTTTTGCCGGGCATACCGCGACAGCGGCCTGAAAATGCTTTGGGCCGCGGAGACGAGGGTCAGCTGTATAAGGAACGATGAAATCGTGGAATTACTGAAGAACTCCGGCTGTATCCAGCTCGACTTCGGTGTTGAAACCGGCTCTCCAAGGCTGTTAAAACTCATCAACAAAACCACTACCGTTGAACAGACACGTCTGGCTTTTGAGTTATGCCGCAGGCACGGCCTGCGTACATTCGCCAACGTATTACTGAACCTGCCCACCGAAAACGAAGAGGACCTGGCGCTGACGGAGAAACTGCTGGCGGAGATCAGCCCCACCTTTATTTCTATCGGAGTCACCCAGCCGTATCCGGGGACGGATATTTACAAGCGGCTTAACCGACCCATATCCAAACGGGATTATTCTAAACTGAGCAGGCTGTTCCCGGCCGAAGAATATCGGCTCGGAAGCCACAACCTGAACCTGGAAAATCTGCTTTTTTCCTGGCTCCGCAAATACGGGGCGGTCTCCCCGTTCGAGAGTAGTCTTTTCAAGGCGGGCTGGAAATACTGGGGGCGACTTATGGAATCTGAAAACAGGTGGGCATACGCGCGCTTCCTGACAAAAGATATTCTGCTTGCACCGCTGCATTATCTCGCCTATCTGAAGCTGTACCTGCTGAACCGGGTGGAGTGATTCTTCTACGCTATCTAGCCAACAGATACAAAGCCGTATATTTTCCCTCGGCCATTTTTTTCATGCCCTTCACCGGCTGGTGGGTCAACAAAAGGGACGGTGTTGCGGCCGCCTGACGCTTGTCCACTTCAACAAAAACCGGCAGAAAAGGCATATTCATCATGGTCCTTTCGTATTCTCTCCAAGTCTCAAGGTCCTGGCCGCGCCAGGTTCTATCCACTAAAACCGCCGCAGCCGGATATGATTTCCGGAACTCCAGTATTTTCTCCGTTATCCCGTACTGATCGTAGAAACTCTCTATGGATCCGGCGGCTTCCGAGGGCCGCGTCCTGCCGGCCCAGACAAAGAACATATTGGCCGCGCACATCAGGATCAGAAACACGTTAATAAAATTTTTCCGCCAATACAAAAGGCAGCCGAAATACAGGCAATAGTACGCGCCTATCTGCCAACGGACCGGCTCCCGGATAAACTCCGGGGGAAGGCCTATAAGTATGCCAACGGACAATATGCCGGCGGCGGCAAACAGGTCCCGCCTGGTGATAAGGCTGTGATACTTAAGAAGCATGACCATAAAAGCGAAGGCGAAAGGGATGCAATACCTCGGATATTCCCTGAACAAAGGATCCGCGGGCGTGAACACCGGGATGACAAACAAGGTGCCGGCAAAGATCACCGCGGTAAATATAACAAGGGGATCTTTGTAAACAAGCTTCCGGTTCCTGATAAACAACACTATAAGCATAGGAAGCGCGGCGGTTTTTGTTCCTCTGCACAGCCAGGAAAGATTAAGACGCATTCTTTCCAGCCAATAAGATAATTCCATCAGGTTGGGATAGCTTAGATAACTGAGATACCCGCCCGTAACGTCTATTCCCGGAGGCAAAACAGAGAACTGGTATTTTTTATAAAGTTGAACGATAAGAACGGAAATAACTAAAACCAGCAAAGGGCGGGTTATCAATTTCAAGGGCCTGGGACGCTCCGTGAAATAATAAATTATCCCGCTGTACAGAATAAACGCCGGGAAAATTATGTTACCCAGGGCTTTTGTAAGCGGAAGAGCCGCGAATACCGATATAAAAACCGCCAGCCCCGTCTTACCCCTGAGATAAGCCCCGTCAATAAGCAGCCAGGTAAACCAGGCGGCCAGCGGATAATACAGCGGCTCTGAAGCTATATGCACAGCATAGCGAAGAGGCCACACGCTTATCAGCCACAGGATCGCTCCGCACCACGCCTGTATCCGGGTCAGTCGCGCATAGTCCCTGAATAAAAAATATATCGGAAAAAAAGCGGACGAATAGACCAGAATATTCAACGCCATGATCGCGTTGAAAATTGCGGCCTGGCTCTTTAAAAAATACGCTATAGAGATCAGAGCGGGGTATAGAGGCGGATAGACAAGATCAAAAACCACGTCCATTCTGAGCGAATTAGTAAAAAAGATCCGTTTGGCAAGATCAGTATATATCCATGTATCCCCGTATGTTACCTGGAGTGCTTTGCCATTTACCACTACAAACAGCAGGCACAGGAAACAGGTCAGGATATAGCCGCTCATATAAAGCGCAAGATTCTCCGGCGCTTTAATGGATTTTTCTGTAATGGCCATATAACTACGGACTAAACCGTTAATTTCAGGCCGTCTCTGGCGGCGGTGGTGTTTTTAAATATTCCTTTAGCGATCTTTTCCGCTTTTATCCTGTCTTTTACGGCGGGATACCTGTCGGCGGCAAAATGAACCAGGGCCAGCCGCTTCGCCCCGGACTCAACGGCGAAAGCGGCCGCGCTTTCCGGATTAAGATGAGGCCAGCCCGGGTTGGTCTCACCCGGCCCGTGCGCGCACTCGCTAATAAGCAGATCCGCCCCTTTCGCCAGTTTAACCGCGTTAGCGCAATAGCCGGTATCGGTGCAATAAACCAGGGTACGGCCATCCAGCGCAAATCTATACCCCAGAACCGGATCCGAATGCACCAGCGGCAGGCATTCGAACGCGAAAGGGATCCGCCCGGCTTGCGCCGGCAGTTCCACGATCTCGGTTTTATATTTTAACTTTTTCAAGGGAACGGTGAACGGCCTGCGCAATATGGAGTTTAATATTTTGCCGGCGCCTTTTCCCGCGCAGATGGTCATGCCCTTCCTGAAATTAAACTTCAACAGCATATGGAGGCCGGCTATATGATCCAGATGAAAATGGCTCAGAAAAAGATAAACGGGCCTGGAACCGTCCACATATTTATCCAGTTTGTAAATACCGTTGCCCGCATCCAGAACGATATCGTATTTTTTTGTTTTAACAAGCACGCAGATAGCGTTGGCCACATTCGTGTCGTACCAGCCGTTGGTGCCGAGAAAGATTATTTTCATTCTAATTTTCCACGCCTCCGGCATATTCCCTTATCTGCCTAAGGCAGACTTCGCGCATGTCCGCTCCGCGTTTATACGCCAGTGTCCAATCTATTATTTTATCTATGGCCCGGCCGACATGCCAGCGGGGAGTCCAACCAAGCTGCTTTCTGGCTTTTGAAGAGTCAAGCCGGAGATATCTGGCCTCATGAGGGTGGCGGCCTTTATCGATCGAATATCCGGGGCCGGCGGGCCACTCCCGGAACATCCTCCCGACCAGCCACTCAACGTCCTTGGCATCGCCGGCGTCCGGGCCAAAATTCCACGCCCCGGCATAACGGGGGCCGTGCCTGTAAAGCATCTCGGCCAGGGTCAGATAGCCGCTCAATGGTTCCAGGACATGCTGCCATGGCCGTATGGCCTTCGGGTTGCGTATAAGGACCTTCTCGCCTTTCAAAGCCGCGCGAATAATATCAGGGATCAGGCGATCCGCGGCCCAGTCTCCTCCCCCGATAACATTGCCGGCGCGGGCGGAGGCCAGCGCCACATGATGAAAGGCGCCATGCGCAAGCGTAGCGGTGGAGGTTTGGCGGCGGACAGCGGAAGAATAGTTCTTAGGGTTGAAGAAGGAATTACGGTAAGCCGAAGTGGCAAGCTCGGAGCAGGCCTTGCTGCTGGAGTAAGGATCGTACCCTCCCAGCGGCTCACCTTCTTTATAGCCGCGCTGTCTCTCCGTGTTTTCATAACATTTGTCGGTAGTCACATTAACGATAACGCGCACCGACGGGCACTTTCTGGCGGCTTCAAAAAGGTTGACCGGACCCATAACATTGGTTTCATAAGTCTCACGGGGGGTCTCATAGGATTCTCTTAATATAGCCTGGGCGGCCATATGTATGATTATCCCGGGCTTGGCGTTCAGTACGGCTTTTCCCAGGCGTTTAGCATCGCGTATATCGGCAATTACGGACTCCATGTCGCGGTCCAGGCGGCACAAGTCGAAAAGATTCGGTTTTGTGGGAGGTTTTAAGGCGTAGCCGGTGACTTCGGCGCCAAGAGAATTCAACCAGATGGAAAGCCAGGCGCCTTTGAAACCGGTATGCCCCGTCAGGAACACTTTTTTGCCGCGCCAGAAAGAATGGCGGCCGGCGGATCGCGGAGTTGGAGTATTATGGGTCATAATTTGATTTAAGTCCGGACTTTTTTCAAGGACATCGTCCGGATTGGCCGGACTTCACTGCGCATGCCAATACGGGCTATTTCCACTTTTTCCAGGGAGCGGTTTCGTTCCGCCAGTGATTTTCCAGTTCCAGCTTATCACGCAGGGTATCCATGCATTTCCAGAACCCCGCATGTTTATAGGCGACAAGTTGTCCGTTTTGGGCTATCTTTTCAAGCGGCTGATGTTCCCACACCGTCGAGTCCCCTTCAATGTGGCGCAGAACAGACGGCTCCAGGACAAAAAAACCGCCGTTGACCCAGGCGCCGTCGCCGTGCGGCTTCTCATAGAAGGAGGTCACCCGGCCGTCGGCCTCCAGGTCCAGAGCGCCGAATCTGCCGGAAGGCTGGACAGCCGTAACGGTGGCGGCTTTACCGTGCTTTTTATGGAACTCAACAAGGTCCGTGATACTTACGTCGGCCACTCCGTCGCCATAAGTCAGAAGAAACGGTTTATCATCCAGATATTTTTCTATCTTCTTCAGCCTGCCGCCGGTCATAGTGTTCAAACCCGTGTCCACCAGAGTCACCCGCCATGGTTCCGCCTTTCCCTGATGTACGTCCATTTTATTATTCTTCATGTCTATGGTGACATCCGCCTGATGTAGAAAATAATTGGCGAAATATTCCTTTATCATATACCCTTTATAGCCAAGGCAGAGAATAAAATCATTAAAGCCGTACTGCGAGTAGATCTTCATGATATGCCACAGCAGCGGCTTCTCTCCGATCTCCACCATCGGTTTAGGCTTCACGTCCGTTTCTTCGCTCAACCTGGTTCCCATTCCGCCGGCAAGTATTACCACTTTCATATTAGGAGTCCTCTTTATTCCCGGTTTTCACGGCCGTAGGCGTCGTCATACCTTATAATATCGTCCTCTTCCACATATTCCCCGTTCTGTACCTCTATAACCTCCAGGGGGACCTTGCCCGGATTTTCAAGGCGGTGCAAAGTGGATTTGGGCACATAGGTGCTCTCATTCTCGTGCACAAAACTTTCTTTACGGTCGATAGAGACCTTGGCGATGCCTTTTATGACTATCCAGTGTTCCGACCTGTGATGATGCAGCTGATGGCTCAATCTCTGCAACGGTTTCACCACTATCCGCTTTATCTTATACCTGGGCCCCTCTTCCAGAACCTTATAATTTCCCCAGGGACGATAGGCGGTGGTATGTTCCATCACCTCGTTGCGATGATTTGTTTTCAACAGGTTTACTATCTCCTTGACCCGCTGAGCTTCGCCCCGTTTGACAATAAGCAGGGCGTCTTCGGTATCCACCACTATCAGATCTTTAACCCCCGCCACGGCGATAAGCCGGTCGGCGCCGATAACGATGGAGTTTTTAGTGTCCACGTCGAGAATATCGCCGATCTTTATGTTTCCTTTCTCGTCGGCTCCGGTTATATCCGGCATGGAATCCCATGAACCGACATCCGACCAGGTCAGCTTCAAAGGTATGACCGCGGCCCTGGAAGATCTTTCCATTACCGCGTAATCGATCGAGATATTCGGCATGGAATGAAAATCGGCCCGCAGCCCGGCTAAATTCTTCTTCAGGCGTCCGCTTATAACGGGAGCGTGTTTTTTAAACTCGGCAATCATGGTCTCGGCGGTGAACGCGAACATTCCCGAATTCCAGTAATACTTGCCGCTCTTTACGTATTTTTCGGCGGTTTTCAGATCCGGCTTTTCCATGAACTTCTCTACCTTGAAACAGTCAAAGCCTGGGTTCCTGCCGATGGCATGCGTCACACGGCTTCCGGCCTTGATATAACCGTAACCCGTCCCCGGTTCGTCGGGGATGACGCCGAAAGTTACTATAAAACCTTTTTGCGCGACTTCCAGCGCCTGCCTGGCGTAGTTGGCGAATTTATCATCCGGTTTTATAATATGGTCGGAGGGGCAGATAAGAACAGCCTCGTCTCCGCGGCATTTCAGTTTTTCAAGGCAATATTTTACGGTCAGGGCTATTGCCGGAGCGGTATTCCGGCCGGCCGGCTCCAGTATGATATTGTCCTCAAGGTCGGTGGAAACGTTTTTAAGTTCCTCTTTTACATGAAACTCATAGTCCTTGTTGGTGATGACGTAAAGGTCTTTAGGAGGACACACTTTCAGCAGCCTTTCAATGGTCCGGCCCAGGATCGACTTGTCTTCGTCCAGTCTCATGAACTGTTTGGGCAGGCCGTATCTGGAGACCGGCCAAAGTCTGGTTCCGCTGCCACCCGCCAGTATGATAGCTTTCATATTAAAATTTTAAAAATCCCCCGGCTTTGAGATATAGTTCTTTTCGCGCCGCTGTAAGGTCGGAGAATATCATCTCTTTTACAAGTTCCTTGAAACGGACTTTGGGTTTCCAGCCCAGTTTCTTCCTGGCCCTGGAGGAATCGCCCAGCAGGGTATCGACTTCCGCCGGTCTGAAATAGGCCGGAGATACGCGGACTACAACATCGCCTTCTTTGAGTTTGACCATTCCCGGTTCCACCCCGGAATCCGGGTGCGGCCGGGTTATCCCCGAAACCACTCCCCTCTCATGCAAGCCCTTGCCCTCCCACTTTATGCCAATCCCCATAAATCCCGCCGCCTCTTCGATAAACTGCCGCACCGAATACTGCTTGCCGGTGGCTATGACAAAATCGCCGGCTTCCTTCTGCTGGAGTATAAGCCACATGGCTTCCACGTAGTCCCGGGCATGCCCCCAATCCCGCTTGGAATTCAGATTGCCCATATAAAGGCATTTCTCCAGGCCAAGGAGGATCCTTGCCAGCGCCATGGTCGCCTTCCTGGTGGCGAAAGTTTCACCGCGCAAAGCCGACTCGTGATTGAATAGGATGCCGTTCGAGGCGAAAGCGCCGTAAGATTCACGGTAATTCACCGTTATCCAATAGCCGTAAAGCTTGGCGACGCCGTAAGGGGACCTGGGATGGAAAGGAGTATTCTCGCTCTGCGGGATCTCGCGCACCTTGCCGTACAACTCGGAGGTGGAGGCCTGGTAGATCTTCGTTTTTTTGAGAAGCCCCAGCGTCCTGACGGCTTCAAGTATCCGCAAAGTACCGACAGCGTCGCAATTGACGGTATACTCCGGCTGTTCAAAACTCAGAGCCACATGGCTCTGGGCGGCCAGGTTATATATCTCTCCGGGCTTTATCGTTCCGATAAGCCGGGCCAGGCCGGAGGAATCGGTCATATCTCCATTCACAAGCTTAAGCTGCGGATTTTTAAACCCGGCGCCCAGATACTCCCGCAGGCGGGAAGCGTTGTCTATCGACACCCTCCGCCGCATACCATAGACTTCGTACCCTTTGTTCAGTAAAAGTTCGGCGAGATACGCCCCATCCTGCCCGGTAATACCTGTTATCAACGCTTTTTTAGCCATATCGATCATCTCCAGAACAGTAGATTTCCGGTTACTTCGCTATTTTTTTATGCCAATTCCAGGCGGTGCCGATAATATCTTCCAGACGAAAATATTTTCTTTTCCATTTCAGGATCTTTTCGGCTTTGCGGGAACTTGCCACCGACACGGGCGCGTCCCCGTTCCGGCGGCCGGCCTTTACAACCTTAATTTTACGGCCGGTAATTTCTTCGACCATCCTGATAACCTCCAGCACCGAATAGCCCCGGCCGTTGCCGAGGTTAAAAGCCGCGCTCCCGCCCCCCGCAAGCAGGGATTCAAGAGCCAGCACATGGGCGCCGGCCAGGTCGGCTACATGGACATAGTCCCGCACACAGGTGCCGTCCGGAGTATCGTAATCCGTACCGAATACCTGCACCGCCCGTTTCCTGCCGACCGCCGCATCCAGGACCAGCGGGATCAGATGTGAGAAAGAGTCATACCATTGGCCCAGCTCGCAGTCCGGATCCGCGCCCGCGGCGTTGAAATACCTGAAACTGGCGTATTTCATGCCATAAGCCGCTTCATAATCCGGTAAAAACGTTTCCACCATTTTTTTTGTTTCCCCGTAGGGATTTATCGGACAAAGAACATGGCCCTCGGGAATAGGTGTTTTTTGCGGGATACCGTACACAGCCGCTGAGGATGAAAAGATGAAATTCTTAACCCCGAAATTTTTCAGCGCCTCAAGCAGATTAAGGGTATTCACCACGTTATTGGCGTAATACTTGGCCGGTTCGGACACCGACTCCGCTACGGAGGTGAAAGCGGCAAAATGCATTACCGCTTTCACATTATACTTTGAAAGACACCGCGATATATCGGATTTTTTCCCCAGATCGCCTTTAAAGAACTCGCCCCACTTTACAAAACCGCGGTGCCCCGTGCTCAAATTATCAAAAACGACCGTTTTATAACCCTTTTGGGTTAACAGCTTATTTACATGCGAGCCGATAAAGCCAGCGCCTCCGGTTATCAGAACTTTTGCCTTTGTCACGATAAGCCCCTTTATTCCCAAGTACATTATTAACTTTGATGTATATTTTACCAAAATAATCAGCGACCAAGCGTCTGATTCCTGGCCGGCATAATCGCCTTAATCTGGAAATCAGTTCACACGGAGCAGCCATCCGGGCTTCCTACTTCCGAAGCAGATAATTTTTTTTCAGCCAGCCGGAATAGGAAGTTTCTTTAATGGCCGCGAGCCAGGCGGAGTTTTCAAGATACCAGTCGATGGTCGACTTCAGGCCGTTTTCAAAATTATGGGCCGGTTTCCAGCCCAGTTCGCGCCTTATTTTAGAGGCGTCTACGGCATAGCGGCGGTCGTGCCCGGGCCGGTCTTTGACAAAAGTTATCAGGTCGGAATATTTTCGGCCTTTCAGGGCGGAATTGCCGGCTGAAGGCCGTACCGACTCAAGCCCGCCGCAGACAGCTCTCACCACATCTATGTTTTTTTTCTCGCAGTTGCCGCCGACATTATAACTCTCCCCCGGACGGCCTTTGCCCAATATTTCCCATATGGCGCCGCAATGGTCTTCCACATAGAGCCAATCGCGGACATTCAGTCCGTCGCCGTATACCGGCAGGGGCTTGCCCGCAAGAGCGTTAAGAATAAGCAGCGGAATGAGTTTTTCGGGGTAATGGTAGGGCCCATAGTTATTGGAACAATTAGAAAGGGTTACCGGCAGGCCGTAAGTGTGATAATACGACCTGGCGATATGATCGGACGAGGCCTTGGATGCCGAGTATGGACTGCGCGGGTCATAAGGCGTGGTCTCCGAAAAGGCGCCTGTCCGGCCCAGGGAACCATAAACCTCGTCGGTGCTTATATGATGAAACCGGACATCCTTCCGGCCGTTCCAATAATTACGCGCGGCCTCAAGCATGGAAAAGGAGCCGTGCACGTTGGTCTCTATAAAATCCTTGGGACCGAATATGGACCGGTCCACGTGGCTTTCGGCCGCGAAATGGACTATCGCGTCCACCGCATATTTCTTAAGCGCGCGCAGAACTTTCCCGCAATCGCAGATGTCCCCCTTTATAAAAGAATATCTGTCCGTACCGTATTTTCCGGCCACATCTTTGAGGCTTGCCGTATTGCCGGCGTATGTGAGCTTGTCGTAATTTATTATTCTGCCTTTGAAAGCGGAGCGCCCGAACAGATACCGTATAAAATTAGACCCGATAAACCCCGCTCCGCCCGTTACCAGGATATTGGCGTAGGCGCAGTTAAATGATTCGTTTTTCTTCATACCGGAATCCCCCTATCGCGCATTTAAAAATTGTCCTACCGCTTCCCGCCAATCCGGGATATGGATCTTGAGTTCGGCTGATATCTTATGGTTGGACATCGCCGAGAAACCGGGCCTTTTGGCCGGGAGATCAAAATCGCGCTGATGAGCCCTTTCCAGTTTATTCTTTAAACCAAGTTCTTTCAGCACCGCTTCCGCCCACTCGTATCTGGAGCAGGCGCCGGAATTAGTCAGGTGATAAACCCCTGAAAGCCCGCCTTGCACAGCCTTCAGAGTTACGTTTACCGCGTCTTCAGTGTAAGTGGGAACCGAGATCTCGTCGTCTGTCATCTTAAGAGCCCTGCCGTCCTCCGCCCACTCCCTTAGTTTATGGATAAAATTCTGGCGGCCGGGGCCGAATACCCAGCTGAGGCGCAGGATCAACGTCCTGGCGCCGGTTTCCATGGCCAGTTTTTCCCCCGCAAACTTGCTTTTACCGTATTGATTTAAAGGATTGGGGAGATCGGACTCCACATACGGCGACTTTTTCGATCCGTCGAAGATGTAATCGCTGCCGTAATGAACCAGCGCCGAGTTATACTTCTGCGCGGCATAGGAGAGCAGCGCGGGCCCGAAAGCGTTTATTTTGAACGCCTGGGCGCGCTCGGTTTCCGCCTTGTCCACAAAATTATAAGCGGCGCAGTTGAGTATAACATCGGGACGGTATGCGCCCACCGCTTCCATGACCCCGTCAAAGTCCGTAATATCCAGGCGGGGATACTTAAAATCCATGCCGGTTTTCTCCAGCCTGCGCGAAAAAGCCGCCGCCAGTTGTCCGTCTATGCCGGTTACCAGATATTTCACAGTGCCGCGTCCTTCAAAAGCGGATTCACCTTATCCTTTTCCGACAGGAGGGGGTTCTTAACGGGCCAGGAGATATTAAGCTGTGGGTCATTCCACATTATCCCCGCCTCTGCGCCCGGGGCATATTCACGCGTGCATTTATATATGATCTCGGCTGAAGCGCTTAAAACCAGGAAACCGTGGGCGAAGCCGGGAGGGATGTAAAGCATGCGGGCGTTGGTCCCGTTCAGTTCCAACGCGGCCCACTTTCCGAAGGAAGGGGAGTCTTTCCTTATGTCCGCCGCGACATCGAGGATGCGACCGCTTGTACAGCGGATCAATTTCCCCTGGGCGTCTTCTTTTTTCTGAAAATGCAGACCGCGCAAAACATCCTTATCGGATCTTGAGTGGTTATCCTGCACAAAATCCCCGAAAATGCCGGCCTTCTCGAAATCACTGCGCTTATACGACTCCAGAAAGAAACCCCGTCCGTCCTTAAAGACTTTGGGGCTCACCAGGATCAAACCTTCCGGTTCCAGCCGTTCAAAATCAAAAGGCATTTTCTTTAATCCTCAATAACGCGTTTAAGATATTGTCCGTAGCTGTTCTTGCTCAGCTTTTCCGCAATGGCCCGCACCTGTTCCTTTGTGATATAGCCCATGGAATAGGCTATCTCCTCTATGCAGGCTATCTTAAGACCCTGGCGGCGCTCCATGGTGGCGATAAATTCCCCCGCCTCCAGAAGACTTTCAACGGTGCCGGTATCCAGCCAGGCATAGCCGCGGCCCAGAAGTTCCACTTTCAGGGCGCCTCGTTTAAGATACTCCTTGTTCACATCGGTTATTTCAAGTTCGCCGCGCGCCGAAGGCTTCATGCCGGATGCGACCTTAACCACGTCGTTAGGATAGAAATAGAGACCGGTCACCGCGTATTTGGATTTGGGAACCTTAGGTTTCTCCTCTATAGAGACAGCTTTGCCGTGCGCGTCGAATTCCACCACTCCGTATCTTTCGGGATCGTTCACATAATAACCGAAAACCACCGCCTCCCTGTTCTCCGCAACGGAAGAAACCGCTTTTTTAAGAGATTCGGTGAACCCGTGCCCGTAAAAGATATTATCCCCTAAAACAAGGCAGATATCGTCGGCACCGGCAAAATCTTTCCCTATCAGGAACGCTTCGGCGATGCCGCCCGGTTTTGCCTGTTCCTTGTAGGAAAAAGTGAGCCCCCAGGCGGCGCCGTCGCAGAGGATCTCTTTAAACCTGGGAAGGTCCTTTGGCGTGGAGATGATGAGTATCTCCCGTATCCCGGCCAGCATCAGCACTGACAAGGGATAATAGATCATGGGCTTATCATAGACCGGCAGCAACTGCTTGCACACCGCGTTGGTGACCGGATAAAGCCGCGTACCGCTGCCGCCCGCCAATATTATTCCTTTCATTTTATTCTCCAAAAAATCCGCGGAAACGCTGAAACTACGGCCGGTTAACTACGGTAAGGGTCAAATTCTCACTTTAAACAAAACCCATTTATCGGAAAAAGCCGCGACGTCCAGCTTTACCCGGGACATCTTTGCCGAACCGGCAAGCTCTTTAAAATCCGGTGCGGTTGCTATCGTATACCTCTCGGAACGGTCCGCCGCGTATTCCGCTAAAAGTGCGGCCGCGTTCATAACCTGCTTATCAAGCGTCCGACCCGAATAAAAAACCAATCCGTGGATGAACCGGTACCCTTTATCCTTATATAGCAAAAGCTTCGCGTCTTTCGGCGCCACCTGGTTGACTGTCCGGTAAAAGGAAATATAGTCCGTGCCCTGTCTGTCCAGCTTGACCGGGAAACACGCCGCAAACATGACAAGGCCGGAGAATAGAGCGGTCGAAACGACCCTGACATATCCCATGTCTGAATCCTTGACCATACGCGCAAAGGCTAAAGCGGCGCAAATGCCCAGAGGCACAACCAGCGGGATCAGATATCTCAGGTAAAAGACGCTGCATAAGGATAATGCCAGCAGGATCACGGCAAACCAGGAAAGGATCAGCGCATAGCGGCGCGCGTCCGCGGTATCGCGCAGCCCCTTAACCGAGAGCCACAGGCCGAAGAGACCAAACGGGATCCAGGGCCAGTAAAGCCCCAGCAGGACCACGAACGGTTCGTAAAAGTGATTATTAGCGCTCCCGCCGCCCATGCTTACCAGTGGGCCTATCCCCGACTGGGATCGGATAAATTCCGGGCCGTATTTCAGGGCTTGCGGCACGGCCCATAAAGCTATAAGACCGAGGGCAAGAGCGGCCGCACCCAGGAAATATCCGGAGAAAATTTTCCTGATCTGCCCGGAAAGCAGGAAATACGCCGGAACTATGCCGAGCAGATACATCCCCTGAAGCCCTTTCAGATAATAACCGAAGGCGGCGCTCGCACCTAAAAGCAGATAAAAACTTTTTTTATTATCGTACTCGGCGCGGACCAGAGCGTATACGCCGAGAGTGGTCGCGAACGCCACGGGAACATCCAGCATGGCCCTGCGCGAGTATTTTATGAAAAAATAGCTGGTGGAAAATACGGCCAAAGCCAAAAAAGCCGTTTTATCGTCCCATAACCGCTTGACTATTTTATATGCCAGGACAACGGTCAGAAACCCCATAATAGCGGACGGGAACCGGGCCCAGTATTCCGACACTCCGAATAACTTAAAAAAAGCCGCCTCTATCCAGAAATACAACGGCGGTTTTATCCAGGTAAGAAGAACGCCTTCATGCATAGTGAACCAGTCGCCCGTATTCAGGATAGAAACGCCCATGGCCGCGTGGGTCATGTCGTCGAATTCCAGAAGTATAAGGTTTTCAAGGCGCACCAGAAAAGCGGCCAGCAGCAGACAGAAATAAAATCCCACGATTATGCGGCTTTTCTCCGGGCCGTCCAGCACCACGTCCTTGTCGGAGAAACTTCGGATGCCGGAGTTGAATCTTTCCCAAAACCGTTTTATCATTTAGTCTCGCGCCTTTTAAGTAGATCGTAACCGAACAGACCCCAACGGTGCAGGACCTGCCTGAAGATCACATACAGCGTGGCCAGCCCGTATGTCATGCTTCTGGAGAAATTGATGGACGACGCCTCCTCGAAATACTTGGCGGGGACCGGGATATCCCCGATCCTGAAGCCGGCGGAGACGCATTCCACCAGAAATTGCGTATCAAACACAAAATCGTCGGAATTATTTTCCCAGTTTATCGTCTCAAGAACTTTCCGCGAATAGGCGCGCATACCGCTGTGCCACTCGCCCAGGTTCTCGCCCATGACCAGGTTGCTTAACAGGGTCAGGAACCGGTTGGCCAGATACTTATAGAACGGCATCCCCCCAGCCAAAGCCTCTTTCCTGGTACGTATCCTGCAGCCTAGCACTACATCGCAGATGTCGTTTTCTATTAAACCGCATAAATAAGGCACGACCCGCGGGTCGTACTGGTAATCCGGATGCAGCATTACCACGATATCGGCGCCCATCTCCAGCGCTTTGGCGTAACACGTCTTTTGATTGCCGCCGTACCCGGTATTTTTTTCATGCCGCACCGCGGGGATACCGAGCCTGAGCGCCAATTCATAAGTGTTGTCCGTAGAACGGTCGTCCACCAGTAAAAAGCTCTGATCAGGACTTCTTGGGATAGTTCCAAAAGTTTTCTCCAGGGTTTTTTCGGCGTTATATGCGGGGAACACGATGACTGTTTTCATAATTATTTATTCATCAGCGCTATATCGATGCGCTGCTGCGCAAAGCTCTCCTCGAAACCTTCCGAGGCTATCACAGTTTCACCCGTCATAAGCGCTTTCTTAAGGAAATTTCTTATTTGTTCGGCCTGAAGTTCCCCCAGGTCCCTGGTCTGGGCATAAACTTCGACTTTGACCGGCACATTATAATAGCGGCGCTTTATCAGGTCGGCCGTAGCGGAAAGCATAACCTCCCCCTGGGTTTTTTCTACGGTCTTCATAGACTTGGTGGGTCCGAAAACGGCTACCGAATCCAGGCTGATGTTCAGTTTGCTGCCTTTCTGAAAAACAATGGCGGTAAATTTAATAATGTCCCCGATAACGGTCTTGGGAACCCCCAGCTCGTCCACGAAAACATAGACCTGGGCATAATTATGCCCCGCCTTCAGCCATTCCCGCTGATCATTCTCTCCGGTCCAGTTGATGATTTCCGGCGGCAGGCCGGAACCGGAATACTTATGAAAGATCTTCCCCTCCTCATCGGTGACCGAAAGCGTCCATTGGATATCTTTAGCGGTCTTCTCAGTGAAATTCTTATTAAATGTCTCCTCCAATTTCCGCCTCGGATAAAAAACAATGACGGTTTTATCGCTGAAACCCACCCTCCACGGTTGTATGATCTGCGAGGAAAGCAGCTTTTCCGGATAGTTGCGGGAAAGACTGAGAAAATCCCCGGATTCGAAAAGGAATAGATCCCTGTCCGGGTCCAGAGATTTACGAATAGTCTCGAAATCATCCGTTTTGATCTTCAACGGTGGCCTGGCTGTTCGGAGCTTATCCTCGGCTTCGGATTTGATAACTATTTCCTCCGGGATCTCGCTATAGGAGGCTGTGGACTCCACAACTTGCGCGCCGAGACCTCCGCTGAGTCCCATTAAACAAACAGTTGCGACAACCATTTTGAACATAAGTTCCTCTGCGTACACATGACGCCCACTATTAGATTTAAATAGTTTCCTAAATTTACGCTTTACTTTTACCAAGGCAGACAGTCCACTAATCCGTTACAAACCTGAAAGTTATTATTCCCCACTGCCTGGACACCGCGCCTGAGACCGGTTCGAACTGCCATTTACTTATCGCATCCAGGGCCAGCCGGTCCAGCGCGCCATAGCCTGAAGTCTTTTCCACCGAAGCGTCGGCCAGAACCCGCCCGGAGTTATCCACGTAGAATTTGACGGCCACCGCGGCCTCCAACAGTCCCCGGTCCCGCGCCCACGGCGGGAAAGCCGGCACATAATATTTAAGCACTTTCCGCCTTGAAATAGGCCCCTCTATCTCTACTTTTTTCGGTTCTTCGGCCTGTTTCATGGAAGCGCTTTTAAGTCCGCCCAGCGCCGCAGCCGAGATGACCGGCCTTTCTCTGAGTCCCCGGGCCGCGCTTTCCACCGGGGCGCTGCGGGCTTCCGCCAGACGTTCCGGCATGGCGGGAGCGATCCTGACGCTTTCGCGAATAGCCTCCGCTCCCCCCTGCCTCTCCGAAAGGCCCTGCGGCATAGCGGAGACTTTCTTGGCCCTGTCCACCGCTATATTCAGCTCCCGCATGGTCTGGGGAGTGAAGGAACGCGCGTTCTCGTCGAATTTTAGGTTGTCCGGCAGGGCGGGTGCTTTTCTCATCCCCACTTCCTCCAGCTCAATTTTAGGAGCCAGCGCAACGGCCGAACGTTCCGCTTTGATATCCAGGTCCG
>MGVA01000067.1 GCA_001800245.1 Elusimicrobia bacterium RIFOXYA12_FULL_51_18
ACTTATGTTAGGCTCAATCACGGGATCTTTTCCGGGGATGCCCCGCAGCCGATCCAACTTTCCCCCATTCTTACGCAATCCCCGGGCGTAGTTTTCCCCGCTTCTGGATAAACCGCCTCATAACACAAATAAGGCTGTCCACCACAGAACTTCCATGACTGAAAGCGGCGCCCACGAACAAGTATTGACAATCATAGCCGCAATGTATCAGAATAGAAATATTGATTTGCGATTTTGGCCGTTTTAGACACACCGTGCCTATTACGGCGCTACGCAAGTATTGACCACATCAAGCTTCAGGAGGCACCATGTCAGAAAATAGAAGCGGAGAGATAGTGTCGGCTTTCGTGATCGGAGGATTGATCGGCGCGGCCCTCGGCATCCTTTTTGCTCCGGCAAAAGGCAAAGATACCCGCGTTAAGATCAATGACTGGATAGACGACACCACGGAAAAAGCCAAGGAAAAACTCGAATCTCTTGAGGACGAGATAAAGAAAAGAAAGGACCAGCTCCTTAAGCACAATTAGGCCGGATAAACCGCAATACGGTTTACAATAAAAATAGTAAAAAACCGCGGCTTTAAAGCCGCGGTTTTTTTATGCGAAAAGATCATTGCGCAATTCGCGCAAGCTCCTCCGATTTACCGCCTAACAACCAGCCCAGAGAAAAAGTGAGCGCCGTGCCCATTACTATCATCCAGCTCCAGCCCACGTTCAACCTGCCGGTTTCCGAAAGGTAAAGCATAAGGCCGGCTACCGCGGCGCTGGCAAACATAGCGATGACGTTGCCGTTATTTGACCGGCGGCTGGTAAGCAGGCCCAGAAGAAACACACCCAAAAGGCTGCCCGCCGTAACGCCGTTTACCTTGTAGGCCAGCCAAAGCATACCTTCCGCGCTGCGACAGGCGTAGGCGATGAAGGCCAGCGCTATACCGAAAGCCGCCACGCTTATGCGTGAAATCCTCAGGTAATGTTTCTCCGTCCCTGTTTTGTTGATCAGCGGCCGGTAAATATCCGTGACGAAAGAAGAGGAAAGAGAACTGAGCGGGGAATCGATGCTGGCCATGATAATGGCCATCAAGATAATGCCTTTCAACCCCGCCGGCAGAACCTGCACGGTGAAATGCGAGAGGATTTTGTCGGCGTTATCCGGCAGGGGAAGGGACGGATTCTGGGCATAGAACACGAACAGCAGCGTGCCGATCGAAAGATACAGCACCAGAAGCGGAATAGTGGCGAAGATGGTCGCGATAATGGTCTTCTGGCTGGCCTGCCTGGTCTCAAGCGTCAGCAGGCGCTGCATAAGCTCCTGGTCGGTCCCGAAAGAAGCCATGGAACCGAAAACACCGTTAAGGATGGCTAGCCACAGCACATTGGGATCCTTCAATCCCCACCCCAGATTTAACAGGGAAAGTTTCCCGGCTTTGCCCGCAATCTCCGTTATAGCGCCCATGCCGCCGCTGATATGAAAGTAAAGATAGCCCAGCACGGCGAACCCGGCCAGGAAAAAGGTAAGCGCCTCAAAAGCCCCGGTCCAGACCACGGCCTTGATGCCTCCAAAGCCTATAAAGGCGACGCTTATGCACGTAAAGAAAACCAAAGTACCGGAGAGCGGCCACCCCATAATGACCGACACCGCCAGTGAGGCGGCGTAAAGCCGCAGACCGGAGGCAAAAAGCCGCGTAATAAAAAAGAAGAACGAGCCCGCGTACTGGGTGTTGGCGCCGAAACGATGTTTAAGGAACTCGTAGATAGTGGTGCAGTTATATTTATAGAAGGCCGGAATAAAAAGATAGGCGATGATTATCCTGGCGGACGCGGAGCCGATAAAAAATTGCAGATATTGCCAGTTTTCCTTAAAACCGGTCGCGGGCACCCCCACGATGGTCATTGCGCTTATTTCCGTGGCGACAAAAGACAACGTAGCCGCCCAGACGGGTATTTTACGCCGTGCGATAAAGTAATCCCGGGTATCAGTTTCATCTTTGCCCTTAAAATAGGAGATGAGCAGCAGAACCGCCACGGCCAGCGAGACCCACGCGTAATCAATGAAACCTAAAGTGGTTATTCTTTCAAGAGCAGTTGTCTCGCTCATTTCTTCATTTTCTCGCGTTTCTTTATCTTATCCCATTGGACCAGGACCTGCTCGGGCGTGGACAGCTTCTTGTCTCCGAAAACATGCGGATGACGCCTGATCAGTTTGGCGTTTATACCCCCGATCACGTCGGCTATGGAAAAACGGCCGGCCCGCCTGGCGAGGGCGCTGTGAAAGACCACCTGCAGCAGGACATCTCCCAGTTCCTCTTCCAGGTTCTTCCAATCGTTTTTGCGCACAGCCAAAGCCACTTCTCCGACCTCTTCTTTGAGATACTTTAAAAGTGTCCCATGGGTCTGCCTGCGGTCCCAGGGACACCCGTTCTCCCCCAGCAGGATGTCCATTATTTTTATCAAATCCTCAAAGCGCCGGCTTCTTCCGAGGTTTGAACCTTCGCTCTTTTTCCCGCCCATAGCATCCTTGATATCAATAGACTTTAAATACTTTAAAAGTATATAATTTTAAATCGACGCGGCCAAATTCACAGGCCCTCCGGGAAACTGAAACAGATGGAGAGGCGGGATATAGGGGGCAGCGCAACATCGGGGAAACCACAAGTTTACTGCCCTGTGGCAGGCAGTACCGGAAAGGGGACCGCGGCACCACCCTCCGGGAGCACCGGACCGGTTTTCTTTTGAGGTCCGGAGATAATCCGTCCGTCTAAGGCGGACTCGACAAACGGAGTTATCATGGCCGATACAACGGAAAAACAGAACAGGGACGCATGTAAGGTGTTGGATAAAGGTTTCGTCAAGCTCGTGGATTTTATGGGCGGAGACCAGCGGGCGGTGGAATCCGCCAGGGTCACATTCGGTTCCGCATCGAAAGGCGAAGAGAAAGACAGAAAACTGGTGGAATACCTCCTGGCCCACGCGCATCACTCGCCTTTCGAGCACAGCGTCTTCCAGTTTCATGTCAAACTTCCTATTTTTGTGGCCAGGCAATGGATGCGCCACCGCATGGCTTCTTATAACGAAATAAGCGCGCGCTATACCGAGGTCCTGGAAGAATTTTATATCCCGGCCGAATTTCGCGTCCAGGACAAAATAAACCGTCAGGGCTCCGCTAAGTCCGGCGCCCTGGATACAGTCCGGCTGCTGGCTATCTATCAAAAGTCTCTGGAAAGCTCTTACGCGGCCTATCGGGGCCTCCTTGAAGCCGGAGTGGCCCGCGAGATGGCGCGCATGATCCTGCCCGTGGCCCAGTACACCCAGTTTCACTGGACCGTGAACGCGCGCAGCCTCATGAATTTCCTGTCTCTCAGGATGGACTCTCACGCCCAGGCGGAGATACAGGCATACGCCAACGCCATAGCAAAGATCTTCAAGTCCAGAATGCCCTGGACCTGGGAAGCTTACAGTAAACATGAAATGAAAAAACGGGTATAAAAAGATAAAGAACTTTGGACGGAAGGGCCCCATGATGAATAGAAAAACAAATCCCGACTTACCTGCTTTTTTATTATTTCCCCGCTTCCCGGCGCCTTTGCGCGCCTATTTTTCCGCCTTCATATTTCCCGTTTCGTTTAAGTTATGTTTTTGCGCTTGTATTTTATGCGTTTTCTCCAGCCCCCTTCGCTCCGAAGCAGCCCTTACTGTGGGTGACGCGGAACAGGAAATACTGAAGGACGACATCGAGGTCTTCACCAGGGTGACCGGACTTCCCACGGCCCATGACACTTACGACATCTACGCCCCTTTCGACGGCCGCGTAGAGAACGTAATGTCGGAGCTTTTCGACCTGGTAGGGACGAACGATGTGCTGGCCAGCATGGTTTCCACGGAAATGGCCGCGCTTCTCGACTCATCCAGCGAAGAGAATAAAAAACAGACGGAAAAACGCTGGAAAAGCGTTTACGACTATTTTGAGATCAAACCCGAGTTTCAGGGGATAGTGACCAATATATACACGGCCCCAAAAGCCAGGGTAAACAAAGGCGACAGACTGTTCACCGTAGCCAAAAAAGTGATCGTTATCGGCAAGAACACGGAGCCGCTTTATTCCGCTTTGGCCCCCGGCATGACCGCCGAACTGGCCTACGGCAAAAACACCGCCGTCAAGATCAAAGCGAAACTTATCAATTTTATTCCCCTGAAAGACAAGCCGCGTTTCAACCGCCTATGGCTGGAGGTAGACACGCTGCGCGGCGGGATCAAGATAGGCGAGCAGTTCGACGGCTATCTGTTCGTGGGCAGGAGCGAAAACACGCTGCTTGTCCCCAGGACCGCATTATTCGATAAATCCGGCAGAACATACCTGATCATGGAAGTGGAAACGGGACTTGCCACCGAGAGCCAGACAGAGATCCTCAAGCCCGGCTTTCATTTTATAAGCCCCGTGTATCCCGCAGCCGATAAGACCCCGGCCGAAATTAAGCCGCCGGCAAAACCAATGGAGAAAAACGATGGAAAAATCAAAAAAAGCCGTTAATGTCTTTTCCAGTTTCGTTTTTTTAAAACTGGATCCCCAGTTCCGGCGGCTGATCTCCAATGAAAAGATCGCGGCAAAACAGGAATTCGAGAATATGGTAGGGGCCTGTCAGGAAAAAGTTTTTCTCCGCACCTACATGACCACAGGGCTCAGGGTTGACTCCGATATTCTCTTTTGGCGCGTCTCCGACAATCTGGAATACCTGCAGGATATCTGCGCAAAAACCTTCTCGATCGGTGTCGGCCGCTATTTTCACCCCGCCCACTCCTACCTGGGCGTCTATCACCCGGACGAACAGACCGCGCTGAAAAAAGACCTGGAGTTCGGATGTCTCCCCAAGGATATTTTCGGCAGACACAAGTTCATGCTTCTCCACCCGGTTGTAAAATCACACCTATGGTACGAACTTTCCGAAGAGGAGCGCCAGAAACTGCTGGCCTGCCGTTCCGCGGTGATCTCGAAATACAGGGAAATACATGAAAATTTTTTCCAGTCCTACGGACTTGACGAGCAGGAAATGATAGTAACCCGCGAAGCCAGAAGCCTGGATGAGCTTATCGCGGCCACAAAAGAACTCCGGGAACAACGCATCAAGAACTACACCTCCGTGGATAAACCGGTGTTCCTGTGCATCGGCCGGGACCTCCGGGAGATCCTGGACGCGATATGCTGAACGCCGCGTAACGTAAAACCGAAACCGTAAGGGGTTATTCAAGAGTTTTCGAATTAACTTTTTCCGTTTTACGCTTTGATATTACCGATATCAGTTTTTTTGCTTCACATCTTAAGCCTTACGACGGGTGGAGGAGATAAATGAAAACCATAGGATTGATAATGGCGGGCGGCAAGGGAGAGCGGCTCTATCCCCTCACAAAGGAACGTTCCAAACCGGCCGTGCCTTTCGGCGGAAAATACCGCATCATCGACTTCGTGCTTTCAAACTTCATAAATTCCGGCATCTATTCCAACTATGTGCTGGTGCAGTATATGTCCCAGTCGCTTATCGAGTACCTGCGCTCCACCTGGAACCTCGGCGGCATCACGAAAGAACACTTCATCACCGTGGTCCCCCCGCAGATGCGCCTGGGGGAAATGTGGTACCGGGGCACCGCGGACGCCGTCAAGCAGAATCTGAACCTCATAAACGATTATAAACCCGACCTGGTGGCCATCTTCGGCGCGGACCACATCTACCGCATGGATATCCGCCAGATGATTGACTTCCATGTCGCGAACAAGGCCGACGTTACCATCTCCGCGATGGCCGTCCCCATTAAACAGGCCTCACGGTTCGGCACCATTATAGTGGACGGCAAGAACCGGGTTACCGGCTTTGAAGAAAAACCCAAAAACCCCAAACCCATCCCCGGCAATCCAAACGCTATTTACGCCTCCATGGGTAACTATATCTTCAGCTACGACGCCCTGGTAAAGATCATGCACGAGGAATCCGGAGAGAGCGCCGCGTTGGACTTCGGTAAGACGATCCTTCCCAACATCCTGAAGCGCTACCGGCTGTTCGCCTATAATTTTGACGACCAGAAACTGCCCGGAGTGAAACCTTACGAAGAGAAGAATTACTGGCGCGACGTCGGGACCCTGGAGGCTTTCTGGCAGGCGCAGATGGACCTTCTGGGCGCCAAGCCTAAAATGGACCTGAATAATAAATTGTGGCCTATCCAGGATTCCAAACATAATACCGCCCCGACCAAGATCATAGAGTCAAATCTGCAGGATTGTTTATTAGCCGACGGCTGCATCATAAACCAATCCTCCCTCAAACGCTGCATTCTCTCAAGCGACGTCATAGTGCATGAAAAATGCCAGCTTGAAGACTGCATAATCATGGATGCCTGCGAAATAAAATCCGGTTCACGCCTTAAGAAAGTTATCATGGACCGGTTTAACACGTTGGAAGCAAAAACCACTATCGGCTTAAATCCGGACCAGGACGCCCAGCATTATTACATAGACCCCGACGGCATCGTGGTCATCCCGCGCGGCATCTCGAAGTGGCAATAGCCGCTAAAAAAAGAAGATCCTTGTGATCACGAAGAAATTCCATCTAAAGAACAACGAAGAGGCTCTTGCCATCCTGGGTGCGCGGGACGAACAGTTGAAATTACTGGAGCGGGAACTGCGCGTATCCGTCTTCGTAAACCACGATCCCGAAACCGCCGGCGCGACGCTTACCGTCAAAGGCTCGGCATCGAACGCTGACAAGGCGCTTAAGCGTTTAAAGGACCTGCTGGACGAGTTCTACTCGGAAAAGCTCCAACCTTCCGCGCCGGAGGAATATGAGGAACTCCGCCCGATATCAGAACGGCCGGTCTATAAATCCATATTCGGGGAAGCCGTCTATCCACGGGGAGAGAACCAGCGCAAATATCTGGAGGCCATAGCCTTAAGCGACCTGGTAGTGGGCATAGGTCCGGCCGGCACCGGGAAGACCTTCCTGGCCGCCGCCGCGGCTCTTAAAGCCCTGAAAACGAACCTGGTCACGCGCATAGTTCTAACCCGGCCCATCGTAGAGGCCGGAGAAAAACTGGGGTTCCTGCCCGGGGACGTTTCTGAAAAAGTTCACCCTTACCTGAAGCCCCTTTACGACGCTTTCCACACTCTCCTTGGCCCGGAAAGTTTCCGCATCCTGCGCGAGGACGAAGTTATAGAAACGGTGCCGCTCGCATATATGCGCGGGCGCACCCTTGAAAGTTCTTTTATCATACTGGATGAGGCGCAGAACACAACTCCGGAACAGATGAAAATGTTCCTGACAAGAATGGGCAGATCCTCCAAAGTGGTGGTCACAGGCGACATAACGCAGATAGACCTCGGGGAGAAGCGCCGCTCCGGCCTGGTACTGATAAAGGATATCCTCAAACAGGTTAAGGGCGTAAGGATAGTGCAATTCTCCAATCACGACATCATCCGCCATTCCCTGGTGAAAGAAATACTGCAGGCCTATGAGGACTGGGAAAGAGAGGATCCCGGCACATGACGACCGTTACCGTTTTTTTCAACACCCGTTCGTCTCCCTCCGTAAAAGAACTCGGACCGATGCTCAGGAAAGCGGTCAGGAACGCCACGATAAAGAACAAGGGCGGGATCAATTTGGTTCTGGTAGCGGACACGGAAATAAAACGTCTTAACAGGGCTTTTCTCTCCCGCACCGGAGCCACGGACGTCATAGCTTTCAACCATCCCAAACCCATTTTAATCCCGCCAGGCGAAAACCCGACTTTCGGAGATATTTTCATCTGCCTGCCGGTTGCGCGCCGCCAGGCAAAAAAAATGGGCCACAGCCTTGGCACCGAACTGCTGATACTCGCCACACACGGAGCGCTGCATCTTTCCGGCATGGACGACGCCACTCCCACCCTGCGCCGCAAAATGAACATAGAAACCGTAAGACTCCTAAAAAAATTACTATAGCCACCCCTCCAGTTAATTGCAGGATCCGGACTAATCTGATAGAATCGATATTGATGTCATGTAGGGACCTTTTTATGCTCACAGCACGTCTTCTGACCGCGTTCATATTTTCCGCGGCCTTTTCCGCACCCATCGCGCGGGCGCAGCAGAGCGCCCCGGACCCCAATGCCGGCGAAGAACTGAGCCGGCAAACGCTGAGCGATATAGAGGCTTTGATCGCGCAGGTGCAACGGAAACTGAATTCCTCCAAGTCCATGACGCCGAAAGATCTAGACGCGGTATTCAACGATAAATTCTTTTCCGGAGCCGGGGACCCTTTTGCCAAGCTGGAACAATTTCAGCAAAAGATCGGAGAACAGGAGGGCCCAGGGAAGGAGAAGTTCGGCGATCTATATCAAAAATGGGTCTCCGAACGTCTTGACGCGCGGGACCTGGAACCGGAAACAAGGGAAGAAGGGGGACAGGTCGTAATGGATTTCAAGGCCCCGGAAGGTTCTAAGAGCTCCCTTGATCTGAACATCAACAAAAGCCGCATAAAAGTTAATTACGCCGTAAAAGACTTCCGCGAACACAAGCGGGCGGACGGCTCCGCCTACACCACCTCATTTTTCAAACGCAACGCGAAGATAATATCACTGCCCAAAGGCGTGGACCCCGCCGGATACAAAGTGGAGAAAAACTCCAGGGGCGTTCGTATCATCTTCCAAAAAACAAGAACCGGGAACAAAGCGGAAGCTTCAAAGTGAGATCGGCGGATATTCCGGCGAAGCAACACCGGCGCGCGGATAAAGATCAGGCGAAGCAGGAATAGAACTCCCAGCGCATGGGTTAAGCGCGGGGTGCGACAGAGATAAAAAGATTTGCCTCCTTAGTATTCAGGAGATTTCCACAGCAGGGGGTTCAGTGCGGCGACTGAGCCCCTGGCGAAGGAAGCAAACGCGGAAGGGAGATGGAATCCCCCTCCGGGAGCACCGGACCGATAACCTTAATAGGTCCGGCGGTAATCCGCCCCGCGCATGTGTTAAGCGCGGGGTGCGACAGATAAGGGGGAATTATATGAAAAAACACATCTTTACTATCCTGGCGGTAACAGCGTTCGCCGCCTGTTCCGGTTCCGATGTCACGTACCGGCCGGCGGAGCAGAAGCTTCCGCAGTACATTAAACGCATCGCGGTCAGGCCCTTCACCAATAAAACCCCGCAGTTCGGCCTTGAGGAAAAACTCACGCTTAAAACCATAGACGAATTCCTGAAAAACGGGGAGTATGCGATAGCGCAGGAAAACGCCGCCCAAGGCGTTGTCGTGGCGGAGATCAGCCATTATATTCTGACCCCCATCCAGTACGACGTAAATCTGGTGCCCACCGTGTATAAGCTTAATGTCCTGGTCTCCGTGCGGTTCCTGGACAAAGGCGCCAACCGCTACCTTTGGGAAGAACCGGCCCTGCAGGCCGTGAAAATGTATTCCGCCTCCACGCTGCCCGGAGGCATGACCGAAGAACAGGCCCGAGAATCCCTCTGGGAGATCCTGGCCAAAAACATCGTCATGCGGACGGTGAAAGGTTTTGGCGCCGCCAGCAGCGCCTCGCAGAAGAAGATCCCGCAGGACATGCCTCCGGCGGTGGAGGTTTCCACTCCGGCCGTTCAGGGACAATGACCCCATGACCGAGCTCTCTCCCGCTGATATCGTTAAAGAATGGGCCGGTAAAAAAACCCGGCCCGTCTGCTGCCTCACGGGAGAGGAACGTTCGTTCAAGGACGATGCTGTAAAAAAGCTTCTGGCTTCTTTCGAGATCGACGCGTTCAACTTTTCGGAATACGACGCCGAAACAGCCGACATAAACGACCTCATAAACGCGGCCATGACGCCCGGCCTGCTGACCGGCACCCGCCTGATCCTTCTCAAAGGCGCGGAGAAGCTTAAGAAAGAACCGGCGGCGGCGCTGGCCGCCTACGTAAAAAGCCCCTCCGATGCCGCGATGCTGGTCATCATACTTGATAAAAAAACCGACGCGGCCGAACTTATGGTAAAAAATCTGCCGGATTCCGCAGCCCTGGTGCATTTCGCCCCGCTGGAGGCGGATGAAGCCGCGGCCTACGCAAAGAAGCTGCTGGAAAAAGAAGACATGCGCGTATCGGAGGAGGCCCTTATACTCTTGGCTGAAATGTGTTCCTCGGACGCGGCGACCATCAAGCAGGAAACGGCCAAACTTTCCATCTGGAGACAGGGCAGTAAAAAACAGCTGGAACCGGAAGACATCATGGAATCCGCCGGTTTCTCCAGGACGCTGACCCCCTTTGAATTTTCCAACGCGATGCAGGCGAAGAACGGGCCGCTGGCCTCGGAAATAGCCGACAAGATGATGGCCGAAGGAATGGAACCGGTGGGCATAGCCGTTAGTATCGCCTACATCGTTGAAAAACTGCTGAAAGTAAAAAAAACCGCGGCCGCGGGGCCGGGAGAGAACGGCGCTTACGCGCTGGGCATGAACCCGGGCTATTACCGCAGGCTGCTGGACGCCGCCAGGGCCTTCCCGCTGGAAAAACTTTCCAGACACCTTAACCGCTGCCTGGAAGTGGAGGCCCTGCTTAAATCCTCTTCAGGCAGGGACCCCAGGCTTTTAGTGAAGCAGTTGATATTTGAAATAACGAACCGCAATTAAGGAAATACACCCCGTGCCGTATAAACGGCACGGGGTAATTGTCGTCTTTTAAAAACAAAAGATTATTTTACGGAAGGATTACTAGCGATACTCTTAATGCGCAGGGCCAGTCGTGACTTCTTCCTCGCGGCCGCTTTCCAGTGAATAGTGCCGGTTTTGGCGGCCTTATCCAGGAGTGCATAGACCTTGGGCAGAAGTTTCTGCGCGCTGTCCATGTCCTTTTTAGCGGCCAAAAGGCCGAATTCTTTAGCGACGTCGCGGATCCTGGTTTTCACGCCCCTGTTCTTTGAGGCAAGTTTCTCGGATTTGCGCCATGCTTTGATACCGCTAGTGTGTCGTCCGGTCTTAAGTTTAGCCATATTGGGTATAGTTTATTACTTTATGCGGGAAAAATCAATCCTATTCCTGAAAAGGCTAAGAGCGCTCAGCTCCGCTACACTCGCCACCAAGCTGCTGGGGTACGCGCGCGACGCCGCGCTTGTGGCCGTCTTCGGGGGCGGAGCGCTGACCGACGCCTACTACGCGGCTTTCCGGATCCTTAATCTCTTCAGACGCACAGTGGGAGAAGGCGCGGTCAACGCCGGCTTTATACCGGCTCTGGAAAAAGAGAAAGCCGTCTCAAGTGAACACGGCCTGCGCTTTTTCAGCGCCGCCTGGACGCTGGTGTTTTTTCTATCGCTTATGCTGGCGGGGCTGGGCGCCTTCTTCCGGAAGGAATTGGTCGAATTAACCTCCTACGGCTTTACGGTACGGCCGGAACAATTCATGCTGACGGCGTCCGTGACCGCCATTTTGATGCCGCACTTGATTTTCGTTAACGCCTCGGCGCTGTTCCAGGCGGCGCTGAACGCGGCCGGCAGATTTTTTCTCCCGGCTCTTGCCCCGGCCGCCTTCTCCATTACCATCATCGGCTATCTGCTTTTCATAAACCGCCCCGGCCCGGCTGAAATACCGGACAACCTTAAAATCCTCGGCCTTGCCGGAGCCGCCACGCTCTCCGGACTCATACAGGTTTTGATCCTCCTGCCGATGCTGAAACGGGAAGGTTACAACCTCTCGTTTTCAAACCCCTTTAAAAATCCCGCCACCGCGCGTTCTCTGCTCCTGGCGGCGCCGGCGGCCGCAGCCATGGCGCAGGACCAGATCGCATTTTTTATTAACACCATCTATGCCAGTTTTCTTGAGCCCGGCTCTATAACCGCCATCTATAACGCCGCCCGCATAATCCAATTCCCGATCTCGCTTTTTGCCGCCGCGGCCGCCGCGGTAACGCTGCCGGAACTATCCAGACATTCCGCGCTGAACAGATCGGAGGAATTCTCCGCCGTCCTGGACGGGGCCTTCAAGACCAGCGCCCTGATAATCATCCCCGCCGCTCTTGGGCTCATGGCTTTAAGCCTTCCGATCTGCAGTACGCTGTTCGAGCATGGACGCTTCACGCATGAGCAGAGCCGTCTGACGGCGGGAGTTCTTTTCTACCTGTCGCTGGGCCTGGCCGGCTTTGGCGTCAACAAACTGGCCGCTTCGGCCTGCTACGGCGCCGGCAACGTAAAAACCCCGGTAAAGATAGTGGTATTACAGACCCTCCTGAACGCCGCTTTGTGTTTCCCCCTGATGCGGAGCATGGGCGCCAAAGGCCTGGCGCTGGCCACGGCTCTCAGCTCGCTTGCGGCCTCGGCGCTCTTCATCCGGGCGCTCAGGAAGAACAGCTCTTTTTCCCCCGGCCGGCCGGTTTTCTATTTCAAGGTGCTGGGAGCTTCGGCGCTCATGTGCGCCTTTTGCCTCATAACCGCACGCGCCATGGCCAGCTTCCATCCGGCTCTCACGGTGGCGGCGGCGGTTCCAGGCGGCATAGCTGTATATTTCGCCGCGCTTAAAGCATTAAAACTTGAGGAACGCAGGCTTATCACGGGAGGGCTCTTTTAGATGTTTAAAACCCGGGACCTAAACCATCTCCCTTCGCGGCCCGGGGTTTATCTGATGCGGGACTCGGCCGCCAATATCCTCTATATCGGAAAAGCCAAAGACCTGCGCAAACGCGTCGGCCAGTATTTTATGAAAGGCGCCGGAAGCAGGGACGCTAAGATCCCAAATCTCACGGCTCTTATCCGGCAAATAGACTACATTGCGGCGGCCAGCGAGCGGGAAGCCCTGGTCATCGAGCGCGAGCTTATCCGGCAGTATCAGCCTTTCTTCAACGTACTATGGAAAGACGCCAAGAGTTACCCGTATATAAAGATAACCGCCGAGTATTTTCCCAGGGTTTTCTTCACGCGTAAAAAGCTCGGGGACGGCGCACTTTATTTCGGCCCTTACCCAAAAGTCGAGCCTTTGAGCAAGCTTCTCCATTATCTGTGGCGCATCGGTTTTATAAACCTGCGGCGGTGCCGCTGGGACTTTTCCCGCGGCAGGCCGCTGGATCCCAAAAAGATCAGCGCCTGCCTTTACTTCCACACGGGGCAGTGTCCGGCCCCTTGCGCCGGGAAAATTTCCCTCTCCGGCTACCGCAGATTGGCCGACCGGATAGCCAATTTTTTTAAAGGCGACTTCGCGAAGCTCCTTAAAGAATTCAAAACCGGGATGGCGGCCAGTTCGAAAGCCATGGACTATGAGAAGGCGGCCAGTTACCGTGATTTAGCAGCCGCCATAGAGCACATGGCGGAGCGGGTGCGGATAAGCGAATTTAAGGCCGACCTGGTTGCAAGGGAAACCTCTAAAACCGGCGCGGTCACGGCGCTGATGAACGAACTGGGGCTGCCCAGACCGCCGGCGCACATCGAGGCGTTCGATACTTCCAGCATCCACGGCGAGCACGCGGTGGCCGCCTCCGTCTGTTTTATAAACGCTCAAAAGGATCCGGCGCATTACCGGCGCTACAAGATGCTCTTTAAAAACGCGCCCGGCGGCTCAAATGATTTCGAGATGATAAAGGAAACCCTCAAAAGACGGCTCTCACACTTTGTAAAAAGCGGCGAACCGCTGCCGGACCTACTACTTATCGATGGCGGGAAGGGTCAGTTGGCCAGCGCCATGAGCGCCATACGGGAGCTGAAGCTCAAGGTTCCGGTCATTGCGCTAGCCAAGAGGCTGGAAGAGATTTACGTTCCTTTCAAACCCCACCCATTGACCCTGGCGCGTGACAACCCGGGCCTATTGCTCCTTGAAGCCATCCGCAACGAAGTTCACCGTTTCGCCGTCACCTACCACCGGAAACTAAGGGACAAAGACACCTTGAAGTACGAAGAATAAAATAACGCCGGCTGGTCGACTTTGGCTTGAGCAACGCAGGATAGTAAAGCGGGGTCCTTACGGGGCCAGTCTTTTTTGCGTTCCCTCGGCGGCCTGCGGGGTCAAAAAAGACCGGCCCCGTCACCCCGCGCAGAACTTACACACATGGTGGTCCTTTGGCCAATTCCCCGGCGCTTCTTTAAACTGATAATATTGTTTACACCACCCTTAATGTCGGCACAGCCTAATGACCCACCCAAAGGTCGCAGCCAAACTTATATAAATTTGCGCCATATCCTTGATTTGGTGCATAATATCCAAACGGGTTAGGCGTGTCAGTCCATAAAACCTCAAGATTCAATTTCCCTTTACGCTTTGCGGTAACGCTACAAGCGGTATATTTTTAGAAGAACTGGATAATGAAATTAATAAATTATATTTGGCAAAAAAATGTGTTGTTTCTTGAAAAACCTATTTTTTTGATAATTCTATAGGGATGTACCGATATTATGGGCGGGATAAATATTATTTTAAGTTCAGGAAGCGCCGATGCTATCGCTAAGGGAACATCAAGTGCGTAAGATTTACGGAGGGGCGGCGGCGGGTTTTCTGCGCGCTCCATTCGGAGGGTTTTAAGACCGGGGGCTGGAGAGTATCCCTCCGGGACGGCGAGGATGTTCGAGGCCAAAAGCATCGCCTTTTGGCCGAGTTCCGCAAGCCGGCGGAGGCCCCCGGTCTTCTTTCCCCGTAAAACCCGGACCCGGAGCGCGCAGGAAATCCGGCGGCGCCCCGACTGCGCATCTCGCGGCTCTATAGCCAAAGCCAACCAGCCCGGCATTATTTTATAAGGAATTTATGAAAAAAGACATTAAGAAATTGATGAAGAAGTATACGCCTTTCCAGCGGGCCGTGTGGCTCGCCTGCATGACCATACCGAAAGGCCAGACCCGCAGCTATAAATGTATCGCCGAACGCATCGGCCGGCCAAAAGCTTTCAGAGCCGTAGGCTCCGCTCTCGGCAAAAATCCTTTCGCCCCAACCGTCCCCTGCCACCGGGTAATAAAATCCGACGGGACCCTCGGCGGTTTCAGCGCGCCGGGCGGCCTCAAGACGAAAACAAAACTCCTTAAAAAAGAAAAAGCCCCCGGCTATTAAAACCGGGGGCTGAAAGCTACGAACCCTTACTTCGTAGCAATATCGCTCATGCTGAACATCGGCATGAACATGGCTATAACGATGCCGCCGATCACGACCCCCATGACCACCATGATAAGCGGCTCGATCATCGAGGTCAGGCCTTTAACCGCGGTATCCACTTCCTGGTCGTAAAAATCAGCTATTTTATTAAGCATGGTATCGAGGCCGCCGGTCTCTTCTCCGACGCTGATCATCTGTATGACCATGGGCGGAAAAATATTCGCTTTTTTAAGCGGATCGGCTATCCGGCCGCCTTCCTTGATGGAATCGCGGCTTTTATAAATGGCCCGCTCTATGATCTTGTTGCCCGCGGTCTTGGCCACAGTCTCAAGCCCCTGCAGGATAGGAACGCCGGATTTTATCAGCGTGCCCAGAGTGCGCGTAAACTTGGCTATGGCGACTTTTTTAAGCAAAATGCCGAATACCGGGAGTTTCAACGAGATGTCGTCCAGTTTTTCCTGGCCTTTTTCCGTCTTAAGATATTTTTTGACTCCCCAGACTCCACCGCCGACTATGGCCAGGATGTAAACAATATTGCCGCGCAGAAAATCCGAAATACCTATGATCACCCTCGTCGGGAAAGGGAGTTCGGCTCCGAAACCGCCGAAAATATCCTTAAAAACGGGAATGATAAAGATTATCAGGAAAACGGTTATAAAGAACGCCGCGCCGCCGACAACGGTCGGATACATCATGGCGCTTTTAACTTTGGCTTTAAGGACTTCGGAGGCCTCCAGATAGGCCGAGAGACGTTCAAGGATCGTATCCAGGATACCGCCGACTTCTCCGGCCTTGATCATAGACACGTAGAGTTCGGTGAACGCCTGGGGATGTTTACGCATCCCATCGGCTATGGAAAGACCGGACTCTATATCGGTACGCAGAGCGGAAACGACGGTCTTGAAAGCAGGATTCTCTGCCTGGGACTCCAGGATGTTAAGCCCCTGGACTATAGGGATGCCGGCCGACACCAAAGTGGAAAGCTGGCGGGAAAAAATCACTATATCTTTGTTTTCTACCTTGGGTTTGAAAAACGGGCTTTTCTTGGCCTTCTGCGCGATCTCAATAACCGTCATCCGCTGCTCGCGCAACCGGGCCATAGCGGCCTTCTGGTCGGCCGCTTCCACCAGGCCTTCCACCAGTTTACCGCTTGCTTCTTTTGCTTTATAAGCGAATTGCATACGGGAATAGCGCAAGTTCCGGGCCAGCAACCCGGAGCGTCAACAAATCAAGATATCAACTGGTGATCGACAAAGTCTTCTGAAGCAGCTTCTTAAGATCTTCCGGGTCGGAGGACCGGGTTATGGCTTCCTGATAAGTTATCTTCTGTCTTTTATAAAGCTCCACAAGTGCCTGGTTCATGGTGACCATTCCGTATTTTCCGCCGGTCTGGATGACGGTGTTCAGCTGTTCCACCTTTTGCTCGCGGATAAGATTCTTCACGGCCGAAGTGGCGACCATAACCTCGCAGGACAGCACGCGCCCCGTGCCGGACGCCGCGCAGAGCAGTTGCTGCGCAAAAACGGCCTGCAGAACGAAGGAAAGCTGCACTCTGATCTGCTCCTGTTGATGGGGAGGAAAAACGTCGATAATACGGTTGATGGTCTGGGCCGCGTCCGAGGTATGGAGCGTAGCGAAGACAAGATGGCCTGTTTCAGCGATGTTCAGGGCCGCGCTGATAGTTTCAAGATCGCGCATTTCGCCCACCAGGATCACATTCGGGTCCTGCCGGAGCACGTGCATAAGGGCCGCTCCGAAGGTCTCGGTATCGGAACCCACTTCGCGCTGGTTGACAATGCTTTTTTTGTGCGTATGCACGTATTCTATCGGATCCTCAATAGTGATGATATGATAGTTCCTGTTCTCGTTCAGATAGTCTATCATGGAGGCCAAAGTAGTGGACTTGCCGGAACCGGTGGGGCCGGTGATAAGGATAAGGCCCTTGGTCAACTTCATCAGTTCGTACACCACTGGCGGGAGATTCAGTTCTTCAAAAGTTTTAAACTTGCTTGGGATGGAGCGTATAGCCGAGCCGACCACGCCGCGCTGGCGGTAAGCGTTCATCCTGAGACGTCCCAGGCCTTTTATGCCGAAAGCGAAGTCCAGCTCGTTGGTGGCCTCGAAGCGCTGGCGCTGCGCGTCCGTCATCAGGGAGAAAACCAGAGTCTGACACATCTCCGGGGTGAGTTTTTCGAAAGGAGTGGCCACCAGATCCCCGTCTATGCGCAGCATGGGCGGAGCGCCGGCGGTGAGGTGTATATCCGAGGCGGTCTTCTCGTGCATCATTATAAAGAGCTCGCTCATTGTCACCATAAATCGTTAACCTCTTAAAGAATAAATTAGGGATCAATCCACGTCCGAGGCTGTAACCCTTATAACTTCTTCCACCGTAGTGGCGCCGGTGAAAAGTTTCCTGACGGCGGATTCACGCAGCGTGAGCATACCGTTCCTGCGGGCCGCCTCTTTAAGTTTTGAAACATGCGCTTTTTCTATAATAAGGCCGCGCAAAACATCATTGACCTCAAGGATCTCGTGAATGCCCATGCGGCCCTTGTAGCCGGTCTGCGCGCAGGCATCGCAACCTTTGCCCCTTGACAGCATAAGTTTACCATTTTTAGCGTTATTTTCAATAAGAGTTTTAGACACTCCCAGCCCCAGCATCAGTTCCGGTTTCACTTCGTAAGTTTCCTTGCAATTCTTGCAGATGGACCGTACCAGGCGCTGGGCCACGATCATAAGGAGCGTGGAGGAAGTCAGGAAAGGTTCCACCCCCATCATGCCTATGCGGGTGATGGCGCCAGGGGCGTCATTGGTGTGCAGAGTTGAAAAAACCAGATGGCCGGTCATAGCGGCGTTAATGGCGGTGGACATGGTCTCGAAGTCGCGGATCTCTCCCACCATGATAATGTCCGGGTCCTGGCGCAGAAAAGACCGGAGGCCGGAGGCGAAAGTAAGCCCCACATCGGCGTTGACGCCTACCTGGTTGATGCCTTCCAACTGGTATTCTATCGGGTCCTCGATAGTGACGATATTGACATCGGGATCGTTCATCGTGGCCAGAGCCGAATAAAGCGTGGTTGACTTGCCGGAACCGGTGGGGCCGGTTATCAGGATAATGCCGTGGGGCGCCTTAATGCATTTTGTGAAGATGGCCAGGTTTTCCGGCTCAAAACCGAGGTCTTCAAGCTTAAGCTTGAGGCCTGATGAATCCAGGATACGCATGACTATCTTCTCGCCGGGGCCGCACGGCAGTATGGAAATACGCAGATCTATTTCGTGCCCGTCTATCTTGAGCTTGGCGCGGCCGTCCTGGGGAACGCGGCGCTCCGAGATATCCAGATTAGCCATGATCTTTATGCGGCTGACTATCGCGTTGTGAAATTTTTTCGGCGGAGAGGGCTGAAGATGCAGAACGCCGTCTATGCGGAAACGGACTTTGGTATCCTTGTAGGAGGGTTCGATGTGGATATCGGAAGCGTGCGCGCGGATAGCCGAAGAGATGATCAGGTTGACCATCTGAATTATGGGGGCGGCCTCCCCTTTCTGTTCAAGGGAGATAAGATCTTCTCCGGCGTTCTTAAGGTCTTCGTCCTTCACCAGAGCCAGATCCGTGGTCCCGCCGGCGGTCAATTTCAGTATATCGTCCAGCGCCTGTTTTGAGGATTTCTCACCGTAATGTTTATCCAGGGCCGCCATGATGCCGGTTTCGGTGCCGAAGACCGCCTTCACGTCATAGCCGGTCATCATTTTTAAGTCGTCAAGGACCACAATGTTAAGGGGATCCTCCATAGCGACCTTGAGCCTGTTGTCCGATTTATCCACGGCTATCAGGTTATAGCGGCGGGCTATATTTTCGGGGATTATTTTTACCACTTCTCCGTCCAGCTCTTTTGCCGCCAGGTCCACGAATTCTATGCCGAACTGTTTGCTTAAAAAGTCCAGGAGCCCGTATTCCTTTATAAATCCTTTATGAATGAGCACCTGGCCAAGCTTTCCGCCTCCGATGCGCTGCAGTTCCAGGGCTTCATTGAGCTGCTGGGCCGTAATAAGGCCGGAGGAGACGAGCAGTTCCCCGATCCTTTTTGAGATATTTATCGAGAGTCCTTTTTCACCGGCCATAAGTAAAAAAACGGTCAGCAACTTGAGGAATAAATACAAATAAAATGGAACGCCTGTATCTGATTTATTTTAGCACTATTCCCCTACCGCTATCCACCGCGGAATCCCACCTCAGGTCCCACTGAGCCCGGAGCTGATTCCGTAATCAGATGACAAAAGCTGAAAGTAATAAATATTTTCAAAACCGGCCACCTGCCCGGTCAACCGCGGCGGGCATGGCAACATATAACTTTGATACGGAAAATTTTCGGATTAGCGGAGTATCAGCGGGCTGTTAGAACAATTCCTCGTCGGATTCCTGCGCTACGATATATTTCACCTTCTCATTATCTTCAGGGTTAGCGGTCTCAAAACCGGTGGGTTCTTCCTGGACCGGCTTAGCGGCCGGCTCATCCGGCAGAGGCAGAATGGGGATCTCACGGGAGTTCCTGGCTTTCGGAGCGGCTTTCCTGACTTTGGGCCTGGCGGGCTCAGCTTTGGCGGTAGCCCTAGAAGAGAAATCAAGCAGTTCCGTGGCGTCATTATTGATGCCGCGCACGATTATCGCCTTTACCACATCCACCTCAAACTGATAGATGAGCGGATCCTGCTTTGGCCGCAGCAGGCGGTATTCCACCACGAAGATATCTCCATGCAGTATAGTCGCGGTCCACGCCTCATTGGAACCGCTGGCGGAATTGGAAAGAAAAGAATTGGCGAACCAGCCGGCCACTGAGCCGCGCCCGCCGGAAAGCTTGTAGTTTTTAACGATCTCAAGCGCCCTGCTGGTATTCTCGTTGGAAGCGGACTCCGAAGCGGGTTTGGCGGGAGTATCGGCGGCAGGCTTCTCTTCCTGCGCGCTCTGCCCTTGAGCGTCCGGCCCGGTTTCTTCGCTCTCGGAAGCCGCGGCCTGGGGTTTATCGGCCTGGGGTTCCACCTGGGTGGAGAAAGAAGCTTTTTTGGACTTGTCGCCCTTGAAATTAAGCATGGAAAATTCGGAAAAACTGCCCGCACCCAGGAAAAAGTATCCAAGTCCTCCGGCGGCTATGGAGCCGAATACCATAAGAGTGGCCAGGAACGCCATTTTACTGCGCCCCTTCTTTGCCGGCTGGATGTTTTTATTCACTTCGTATTTTTGCTTCTGGGACGCTATGGAGATGCGTTCCGTCTTATCACCGATAGCGGCGTCATTCTGAGCGGAGACGGGAGCATGAAAAGCGGATTCCGCGCTTAACAAAGCGGCTTCGGTCTGTGCCTGGACCTGGGTGATAAAAGCCGGTTTTTGCGCGTCCAGGCGCGCGGCTTGCCAGACGTTCTGAGTTTGGGGCTCTTGGGGAGCCGGCTGCGTAGAGGGCCGGGGTTGCGGGTCATCTTTGAGCTTCGCCTGACTGTTGGAATCCAGTTGCTGCGCGCTTTCCCAAGCGCTCTGAGGCTGAGCCGAAGGCTTAGGAACCGGCTGCGGCGGGACCTGTTGGGGCTGAGGGACGGGCGCCGGCTCGCTTTTGGGCTCTATTTTAAACCGCACTTTTTCACTTTCCGAGGGCTGACTGGTCACCACGGTAAAGTCATATACCATTCCCGAAGCCTGCTGCGGCAGAGGCACCATGGTTTCAGATACGACCCTTGGCGCCGCTTCGGCCGGCATACTTCCCGGCTGCTCTTTTCCGCTGACCCCGAAGGAAGGCACGGTGCTGCCCAGGCTTTTGAGTTTGCGACTGGTCAGGGAATGCTCCTTCTTTTCCTCCATATCACCTGCGGACGCCATCCGTTCAAGCGAGATCTCCTGGCTGGGCCGGATACTCTTAAACGTTCTGCTTTCGATAACAGGCGCGGCGGAAGCAACGGGCGGCAAGGCAGACTCGTCACGGACGGGTTCAAGCCGAAGAGGTTCGGGCCGGATAGCACGGTCCACAAAATCTTCTTTCTTTATCTCCGATATCTTTTTGATCGTTTCGGACTTTGCATCCAATTCGGTAAGATGCTGAACCTGGGAAAGTTCCTTATCCTGCAGTTCGCCTTTACTGAGGGCTTCTTTTAATTTTCCCTCCAGCTCCGTTATACGCTCCCTGTTCTTTCGCTCTTCGGAATCCCTGGCCCGGATCTTTTCCATGAGCAGGTTTTTTTCCCAGCGGGCGGCCTCCAGATCCTCCTGGATCTTGGAAAGCCGGATATCAAAACGATCCATGAGTTCATAATCCGGCTCCGCCTTGGCGGCCGCCGGGGTTTCCGGCTCCTTGTAGGTGCCGAGAATGTTGTCGATGGTGTTTAAAAGGTTCTCATACCCGTAAGGCTGGTCGTTTTTTGCCTCATAATAGGACCGGTTGGAAGAAAAACCGGTCTCAAGCTCGTAAGTGGCGCCTAAGCCGCCGGACTGGGCGGAAACGATGCCGCCGACACCAACGCTCAAGGCCTCGGCGATCTCCCCCACCTGTTCGGCCGCTTTCCAATCTCCGGGATTATCCCCGGTGCAGGTCTCGGGGCATACAAGAGTTCCCTGGCCGAAAGCCGGCAAAGACAAAAGCTCGGCCGGGGAGTAGGGGCCGAGAATATTGCCTTCCGAGTAGAACCAGTATTTCATAAGTTAGGAGTCCCCGGCCCTGTACAGCGCGTTATAGGCCATAGGACTTATGAGATTATTCTACAAACAAGGTATAAAGGATTTTATACAAAGATATGTCCAAGTTGTTACGCGGGACGCGGGAGCGCGCGGGCTTCGGATAAAGCAAGCATTGAACCGGGTGGGCTATTTCGACGAGATCAGTTGATTCAGCGACACGGAATCCGTCTTCTCGGGTACGTCCGGGGTCCAGGTCAGTGTCATATCCTGAAATTTCTGAACGGCCGTCATGGAGCCGCCGCCGGCCGGAATGGCGCCCTTGGTGAACGCCGGTATCGTCTGTGTGGTACAGTGTATGGAACCGCCGGCGGTGATACTGCTATCCGAAAGTACCGGCACCACGGTCACCCCGGATATGCCGGTCTCGTAAGCGGCCTTGGCCGAGGCCTCTTCCTGGGGATGGCCGCTGTAGGAAGGTATTATAGCCACCTTGTTGACTATAAGGGAATTGGTGTAAGTGTACCAGGCGCCGGACTCCGACCAGCCCTTAACCGTGATGATCTTGTATGGCTGGCCGTCTGGAGCGGTTCTGCCCTTGAAGAAAGCTATTGCTTTCTCCGAATTGGATTTAAAAGGCTCGGTCGCGGCCACTGAGACCAGCACGGTATGGTCGTTAAGAAGCTTCAGGAACATGTCGATATGGCCTGTCCCGTCGGCCGGCTGGCCCGGGTAGCCTGAGTAGTCAAAAGTATAGATATTCTTGACCTTAAAATTGGCTTTAAGAGCGGCATCGACCTGTTCCTGCGACATACCGGAGTTCCAGACATAAGTCCGCTTGGTCATGAACAGGTTCCCGTAGGAATCCACCATAACATTGCCGCCGTCCAGAATTATCTTCATCCCGAAAACTTCTATCTTCTTGGCCGCGCCTAGGTTGACAGGGAGGGCGTCGTCGTCCTGGCGGTACTGGTAGTGCCGGTAAATAGCGTCCACTATTCCCACCTTGCCCTGCTTGGCGGAGATACCGAAAGGACCGTAATCGCGCACCCAGACGGTATCTACAGGGGCGTTTATCACAGAATAACTTGCCGCGGGAACCCCGGGCAGGCTGGCTGGGGCCGACACGGCCCAGACCTGGGCTTTGCCCGGGCCGGCTACGGCTTTTGCAATAGAAGCGAGCATATTGGTATAGCCGGCCCAGCTTATAACAACGGCGGCGACCGGTTCATACTCGGCCGGGATACGGAAATCCGCGGGCGGGGCGGCGCGCGGAGGAAGGGCGGGCCGGCTTTTATTAAGCTGTTCCCTTGAATGGTCAACCCAGTTTGGCAGGGGATAATTCAGGTCCAAAGCGCAGACTCCCGTTGTGATGGAGCAGAAAAACAGGGATCCAATTATTTTGATTAACCTGAAAAATTCAGTTGAATTTTTCCCTTCGCGGAGCTCAGGTGCGCTTCGCGCGGCATACACCCTGGCCGTCTGATGCGCATAGCGCTTGTTACGGCATGACCATAGGTCTAATACGGCACCTACGCAGGTATTGTTTTTTTTGTTCACCTTATCTTCCAATGGAAACCTGCTTAAACTGCAGGATTCGGGCTAACGCTATTTATTTCAATAAAGTATAACCCATGGGACCTCCCCCCGCATGGGTACAAAGGGAACTCTGCCATAGGTCTTTAGACCTATAATAAAATCCAACCTTCTACGGGTTTTTAGCGGTTGAGATGCCGGCCGATTTTGGTAGAATATTGCACTACCCGGATTTGACGGAGCCTTTTCCGGCGGTCGGCCATGTTAGTCGCATGCGCACGCAGCGCGGTCAACGGCGGCTTGCGGATGAAAGCGTATACAAAATGGAGGAATTCAGGAATGAAAAAGAATATCAAAGGTTTTGCGGCGGCTTTTCTGGTCCTGTTGTCCGGAAGTTCGCCGTCCTTCGCGCAGCAAGCCCTTTCCGGCAAGGCTGACGAGCAAATAGCCTACATACAGGCCCTCATACATAAAACCGGCGCCAAATGGGTGGCCGGGGAAACCTCACTTTCGAACCTGTCGCAGGAAGAATGGCAGGCGCGGGTGGGGTATAATTTCCAGCCGCTGGACGCACCTCCTATAGAGGAGCCCGCCGTATTTGGCCCCCCGCCCGCAAAACTCGACTGGCGCGATAATAACGGCAATTACGTCAGCCCGATAACCGACCAGAAGAAATGCGGTTCCTGCTGGGCCTTCGCCATGACCGCGGGGCTTGAATCCAGTGTAATGCGGAACCGGAATACAAGCGGCGCGCCGATAGACCTGTCCGAGCAGGTTATGCTTTCCTGCAGCGGGGTCGGGTCCTGCGACGGCGGCACGCTTAACGCCGATTTTCTGGAGACGACCGGCCTTCCGCCGGAGAGCTTCTACCCTTACACCGCCACGGACGGCGCCTGTGAAACCGCCGCATCCGGCTGGGAGAAGGCGGCCAAGAAAATAGGATCCTGGGGTTCGGTCTCAAAAACGGTAGCGGCTTTTAAAACGGCGCTCAACAGCTACGGCCCCCTGCCCACCGCTTTTTACGTCTACGAAGATTTTATGCATTATAAGTCCGGGATCTATACTTACACCACCGGCAAAAAACTGGGCGGCCACGCCGTCCTGCTGGTCGGATACAATGACGCGGAACAATATTTCATAGTGAAGAACAGCTGGGGGCCCGGCTGGGGCGAACAAGGTTTCTTCAAAATTGCCTATTCCGAAATGAAGAACTCCGTCAAATTCGGCCTTATCACCATCGCCTACAAGTCAGCGGCCCAGCAGCGGGAGCTTCAGATACTCAACAAGACTATGGAAGAGCTCAATACAGACAGCCGCTGGGGCCGGTTGGCCCCCGTAATCAATTAAAAATCCATAACGTCCTAAAATTGCACACCGGCGCGGCGCTTTAAACGCCGCGCCGTTTTTTTATTCCGCCTTACCATACCCGCGCAATTCATTGCGCAGTAAAAGCCTTCTAGCCAGACCATCCTCCCTTCAACATAGCCTATAAAAACCCCCCCGCACCGATGGGCCTAAAGGCCTAAACGTCCGCTGTCTTTGGACCTATTTTTTCTGTTGACATTCATTAGCAATTTTGAGAAACTTGGCATATAAGTAGTGAACCCCAGCTTAGGAGACAGAACTTAATGAAGAAACTAATACTCGCGGCCGCCCTGGCCATAACTCCGGGAATAGCCGACGCAGCCAACCTCCTGGATTTCAACAATCCCGGGACCATCGACCTGCCCTCAATAAGGACCTCCCCGTTCCCCATGAGCCAGGAAAACACTATAAATCCAGCCCCAACTTTCGCCAAAATAGTCGGCGGCGTGGAAGCGACCAAAGGCGAGTTCCCTTTCATCGTTTCACTGCAGAGCTCCTATGGCAGCCATTTCTGCGGCGGCTCGCTTATCAAAAAGAACTGGGTGCTCACTGCGGCGCACTGTGTGGAAGGCGGTTATCTAAAGCTAGTGATTATCGGCCTCCAAACCCAAGGCGTGACCACAGGCACCGAGAAGTTCACCGTCCTGCGGATAGTAAAACATCCTGACTGGGGCACCAACACCATGTACAACGACTACGCCCTAGTTCAGCTCAGCGGCGACTCCAAGTTCACCCCCATAGCCCTAAACACAAAGGAACTCTCCGGCAAAGTGGACTTCGTCACCGCCGGCTGGGGCACCACCAGCGAAAGCGCCAGCGGCATCTCCAAACCACTCCTTAAAGTCACGGTCCCCCTGGTCTCCAAAGAAAAATGCAGCGCATCCTACCCCAACGCCATCAACGATTCCATGATCTGCGCGGGCTACCCTGAAGGAGGCAAGGACTCCTGTCAGGGCGACAGCGGCGGCCCGCTTGTGACAGGCACCGGCGCCAACAGGACCTTGGCCGGAGTGGTCAGCTGGGGCGAAGGCTGCGCCCGCCCCAACAAGTATGGCGTCTACTCCAAAGTCAACGCTGCCGTTACCTGGATAAACAACACCACGAAGTAAGTTCTTTAATCCGGCAAGTAAAGGCCCGGTCTAAAAACCGGGCCTTTTTATTTTATGGACACAAGCGGTTAACCCGAATCCTGCAGTTCAACTTGGTTTCCATTGGAAGATCCTGTGAACAAAAAAATGCAATACCTGCGTAGGTGCCGTATAAGGGCCTATGGCCATCAGACGGCCAGGATTCCCCGCAGCGGCGGGTCGTTAATTTTCAGCGCTATGCGCGGAAATTAACAATGCTTGCGCAGGTGCCGTCTCAAAGGCCTATGGCCGTCAGACGGCCGAG
>MGVA01000068.1 GCA_001800245.1 Elusimicrobia bacterium RIFOXYA12_FULL_51_18
AGAATTACTGGACCTGGTGGAAGAGGAAGTCCGTGACCTGCTGCGCAAGTACGAATTCCCCGGGGACACCATACCAATCATCAGAGGATCCGCGATGAAGGCGCACGAAGGGGACACGGGTCCGCTCGGCGTGCCCTCCATCATTAAATTGCTTGAAGCTCTGGATAAGAGCATCCCCGAGCCGAAGCGCGAGACGGAGAAGCCGTTCCTGATGGCGGTCGAGGACGTGTTTTCGATCACGGGGCGCGGCACCGTGGCCACCGGGCGCGTGGAACAGGGTAAGATCCATGTGGGCGACGCGGTAGAGATCGTGGGCATCAAAGACACCCAGACTTCGGTGGCGACGGGCCTTGAGATGTTCAGGAAGCTTCTGGACGAGGCGATGGCCGGCGACAATATCGGTATGCTGCTGCGCGGTATCGACAAAGAGCAGATCGAGCGTGGGCAGGTCATAGCGACGCCGAAGTCGATCACGCCGCACAAGAAATTCAAAGCCGAGGTGTACGTGCTGACGAAGGACGAAGGCGGGCGTCATACGCCGTTCTTCAAGGGCTACAAGCCGCAGTTCTTCTTCAGGACGACGGACGTGACGGGTTCCATCTTTTTAAAGGACGGAGCCGAGATGATCATGCCGGGCGACCACACGGAGATAACGGTGGAGCTGATCTCGCCGGTTGCTATGACGAAGGGTCTGCGCTACGCGATCCGCGAGGGCGGGCACACGGTGGGCGCGGGCGTGGTCACGGAGATAATAGAATAATATGTCCGAAAATACGAACACTGAAGATTCAAAACCGGCGGCGCAGCAGAAGATAAGGATCCGTCTGCTTGCTTACGACTACCGGCTTATTGATCAGTCCACGGCGAAGATCATCGATACGGCGAAGCGGACGGGCGCGCTTATTGCGGGGCCTGTGCTGTTGCCGACGAGGATCAGGAAGTACACGGTTAACCGGTCTGTTCATGTGGACAAGAAGTCGCGTGAGCAGTTTGAGATGCGTGTGCACAAGCGGCTGATCGACTTGATAAGTCCTACGCAGAAGACGGTGGATGAGCTGATGAAGCTGGATCTGCCGAGCGGCGTAGATGTGGAGATAAAGCTCTAGACCGGCTTTATTTTCGCCCTAGTTTAGCTTTGCCAGCCCGGGATGTTAGAAATAACATCCCGGGTTTTTATTGGCAAAGGTGCCAGGCTTATTTTTCAGCAGAAAAATGTTCCTGGCTCCCTTTGCACCGTAATAATGAAAAGCCGGCGGTTGCAAGTTCGGGGTCCTGCCAGGGTGAGTCTTTTTTGCGTTCCCTCGGCAGCCTGCGGGGTCAAAAAAGGCTCACCCTGTCACCCCTCCCATTATACCCGCCGGCAACCTCTTTAAAATGTTAATAATAATCCCGCCCATTTGACGGTACAGCGTAATCACCCACCCAGATGTCTCCGCTAACCGGACATTAATTGCCAAATCTGACCCCGACAGTACGTTGTCGGGGTGGGATGTTAGGATATCTATATAGTTTTCGCGTAAAGGAGGGGGGTATGTCTAAAGAATTGATTCCGCAGGGACTTATCGAGTCAAAAATATTTACGGTACGCGGGCACAAAGTAATGCTTGACCGTGATTTAGCTATGCTTTATGGTGTTACAACAGGAGCGCTTAACCAAGCGGTGGCTAGAAACCGTGAGCGGTTTCCTATAGATTTCATGTTTCAGCTTAACCATGTAGAAACAAAAAATTGGATATCACAAATTGTGATATCCAATTCTTCGTTAAAAATGGGGGTTCGCCGGCGACCATATGCTTTTACTGAAAATGGTGTTTCAATGCTTTCAACCGCATTAAAAAGCCCTCGTGCAATAGCTGTGAATATACAAATAATGCGGACCTTGACCAGGATGCGAAGATTTATGGAGGCTCATTCTGAACTTAAGCTTAAGATTGAGGAATTAGAAAAGAAATACGACTCTCAGTTTAAGAGCGTTTTTGACGCGATCAAGATGATGATGGAGCCGCCGGAGGCAGCCGACCCAGGCCCCAAAAAAACCATAGGCTTCAAACCCGAAAAGTAGCCTGACATCACAGCCCCTGATAGTGAGGAAAAGCCGGCGGTTGCCAGTTCGGGGGCCTGCCAGGCATGGGGCCCATCGGGCCTGCGGCCGGCCCGGCGACTTCGCGCCGGTTCCTCCTCGGCCCGATCCAACCCATGCCTGCCACCCCTCCAATTATACCCGCCGGCAACCTCCATATAACTTTAAAATATTGATATTAATCCCGCCCATTTGACGATACAGCCTAATACCCCACCCAAAGGTCGCCGCCAGGCTTATATTGGCGCCCATTTGCTAGAATGTTTAGGTTGGGTGCAGAGCTGAACCACTAGTCAGTCATTAAATTACAAAAGTCCATATTCTCGATTTAAAAGCATTTCCTCAGAAGTGGTTTGGTTTTTTAGGGAAAGACTCTTTTGTCACGGTTTTGTGGAGGCATAATGAGAATTAAATCTATACGAATTGAAAACTTTAGATGTTTTAAGGATGAAATTATTGAATTTGATAAGTACGTTTGTTTAATTGGGTCTAATGGTTCGGGGAAATCTACTATCTTAAATGCACTAAATGTGTTTTTTAAGAACGAAAAAGACAGCCAAACAAATTTAAATCAATTAGTAGAAGAAGATTTTCATCATAAGAATATAAAGGAACCAATAAAAATTACGCTTACCTTTACTGATTTGTCTGATACCGCAAAAACCGACCTTTCCGACTATGTTAGAGATGAACAATTGATTGTTTCGGCCGTTGCAACGTATGACTCGGATAAAGGGCGTGCAGAAGTTGTGCATTCCGGGCATCGACTCGGTATTGCGGAGTTCGGGAGATATTTTAGTGCGGAAAAAAATGGGGAAAAAGCTGCCGAGTTGCAGAAATTATATTTAGAATTAAAAAAAGATTTTTCAGATCTCCCAAATGCGAAAAACAAGCCAGATATGGCAGATGCATTGAGGAGCTATGAAAGCGTGAATAAGGGGAAGTGCGTTTTACTTCAAAGTGCGGATCAATTTTACGGTATAAATAGTACAGGCAAGCTGTCTCCCTTTATTCAATGGGTGTTTGTCCCAGCATCAAAGGATATTACTGAAGAGAGTGAGGAATCTAAAAATACTGCTTTTGGACAGTTATTGGCACGAACTGTGCGGTCTAAGATAAACTTTTCTGAAAAAATTAATGCTTTAAAAATCGAGGTTCAGAAGCAATATAAAACCATACTCGATGATGAGAAGGCAGCATTATTGGGTATCTCCAATTCTTTAGAAAACAGGCTGAAATATTGGTCACGACCAGATATTAAAGCAAAAGTGTGTTGGGATAGTAATGAAGAAAAGGCTGTTAAAATTGAAGAACCTTTGGCTTATCCACAGTTCGGTGAAAGAGGCTTTGAAGGTGATTTATCACGATTTGGACATGGCCTTCAACGCTCTTATATGTTTGCATTGTTGCAGGAGTTGAATGATTCAAATGATCAATCATCTGCTACGTTGGTTATGGCTATTGAGGAGCCCGAGATTTATCAGCATCCACCGCAGTCGAGGTATCTTGCTGAAATATTACGGGAATTGTCAGAAAAGAATTCGCAAATATTGATATGTTCCCACAGTCCACTATATGTTCCTGGGAGCGATTTTGAGAAGGTGCGACTTGTGCGTGAAAAAGGTGTGCCAAGTAGCTCTTTTGTGTCAAAATTTACATATGCTGAGCTGTCAAAAACACTCGTAGACGCTGGTGAAAGTTTGGTTAAAGAATCTGGAACTATGGCGAAGTTGTATCCGATATTAAATCCGATAATAAATGAGATGTTCTTTTGCAATATATTGATTTTGGTAGAGGGAGTAGAGGATTTGGCCTATATAACTGCTCAAATGCTGCTAAGTGACAACCTAGAACAATTCCGCGCGAGTGGATGCCATGTGGTGCCAGTTGGCGGGAAATCTAAAATGATTAAGCCATTAGCAATGGCTAATCTGCTAAAAATCCCAGTTTTTATTGTGTTTGATGCGGACGCCAATGTATCAAAAGCCGAACATGTCACCAAACATAAGAAGGATAATAGAACACTCCTGAATCTTGCTGGGCATGGCGCTGAGCACGAATGGCCGTCCCAAACTGTGTGGAAAGAAAACATGGTAATGTGGGGAACCGAAATCGGAGATACTGTAGAGAAGGAGATTGGAAGCGATTTTGCTAAATATAGCACTCTTGCCTGCGCACGGTATGACAATGTCGGAGATCTTAAAAAAAATCCACTTGCAATAGCATGCATGTTGGAGGAGGCTGCTAAAGAAACTAAGAAATCCAAGTCTCTGGGAAAATTAGTATCGGCTATTAAGGATTTTGCTGAAAAACATAAATCTTAGGTGGAGGCGTCGGGTAGTAAATTGAATGGGGGTTTTGGTTTTGGGAAAGTAGCGCTGTGCTGTGTTTTGGTGGCTGATGTATAATTATCGGATTATATGACACTACTTAATGAGATCCATAAAAAGATAGCTGACCGCATTATTAAGAGTATTTTGCCCATGCTTTCAGAGATGAGTATTTCGGTATTTCTGTGTGGGAAAAAGCCGGATGCAAAAGGAGGGGGGAGAGAAAAAATAAAAAAAATGCTCGAGACTAAAACTTATGGGCTCGGTATAGACGTCTATTACCCTGAAGATATCTTCGAAGAATTATTGAGGGGAGGGAAAGAGCATAACCTCTTAGATCTTGAAAACATTTTAGCGGATAGCGTTCATGTGGTGGTGATTCTTCCGGAAAGTCCGGGGAGTTTTACTGAATTGGGAGCTTTTGCTAATGCTGTAGCTTTAAAGGATAAATTATTGATCCTTCTTGACGCCAAGTATAAAACACATAAAAGTTTTATAAACTTGGGCCCAATAAAATTTTTACAAGAAAAGACGGAAAGTGTGGTCTACTGGGTGGATAATAAAAAGCTAATTGAGGAAGCTAATAAAAATATTTATTTAAGTTTTCTTCCAGATTCGGGTAAAATTGATGCAATTTTAGAACAACATGTCCGACATTATGTTCGGCACATAGCTGGTAAAAATATAACTAAATCCACTTTGTCTAATCCAATTTATGCTCAAAACTTTATATTTGCGTGCTTGTATGCTTTTGAGAAATTAAAAGTGGATGATATGAGATATATTTTGCATTCATGTGATACTGGGTGTGATAATAAAGATGATGTTGCCATGGTCCTGTCCGCCGCGTTAAACATACTTGTTTTTCATAAGGATATTGTTTTGGCTAATGGCGAGTATCGATTAAGTAAAGAAGGGCTGCGGCGTCTGAAAAGGTTTATGAATCGCTCAAAAATTAAAGCTGATGTGCAAGCTGAGTTTGATAAACTTAGGGCCGAGTATTTAAATGATGCTTTCCGTGGGAAGAAGTATTGTAGAATAACTTTTAAGAGAGCCGTGCCAATTTAGAAAGAGAGGGGGTGGTGCCTTCGCCGCCCTAGGTGCAGAACATCCTAGAAGTTCCGCTAGAATTCAGCCAATCTCGCAGTAGCAGCGATTGGATGAATTCTAGCAGTATGTTTGTGAGTAAATTGGCACGGCTCTCTACTACTATGACTGATAAGAGTAAGAAAAGTTATCTTCTTCAGTTGTTTTCTTTGCCAATATTGAATAATCTGGAGGATCTTTCTGTTTGTACGCATTTTTCAAAAAAAATACTTTATCGGCTCTCCAAATTTAATAGTAAACACTATGCGCGCTTTAGTATTCCTAAAAAATCAGGTGGGAATAGAGAAATATTATGCCCATCACTAGAGATGAAAGCAATTCAGGTGTGGATTTTGCGAAGCATATTGGAGAAGATCCAGGTTTCAAAGGCAGCCACTGCTTTTCGACCTAAAACAAGCATCGCTCAAAATGTTGACCAGCATTTAGGCAATCAATATGTTTATTGCTTGGATTTAGAGAATTTCTTCCCATCTATTAGCTATTCAAAGGTTTATACAATCTTTAATACAATTGGATATATCCCGCACGTCGCACATATCCTTGCTTCACTATGCACTTGTGATGGAAAACTTCCACAGGGGGCGGTAACATCTCCAGCACTTTCCAATATAATTTGTCTTAGATTGGATAATAGGCTTAATGCATATGTTGGCGCTAAAAATATTTCTTATACTCGGTATGCTGACGATATCTGCTTCTCCGCATTATCTGATTCGCGATTATGGGGGATTAGGAATACAGTGAAACGAATAATTGAATCTGAAAAATTTGTTATAAATAAACAAAAGACTAGGATGCAGGGGCCGACAGGGTGTCGGAAAATAACGGGTTTAGTGTTTAATAAGGACTCCTATGGTGTCGGACGCAAAAAAAAAAGAGTGCTTAGGGCTAAAATATTTAATTATATTTCCACCTTTACTAGTATGTCGCCCGATGTGCAACTAAAGACTGCGCAACACATCCATGGGTGGATATCGTTTCTTAATTCGGTGGATTCACAAGGATGCCAACAGTTAACAAAGTTCTCAAAAATAGTGTTTAATCAGGCGGTGGTTGCTAAAAAAATCGATCCTGCAAAAATTCCCGCCCCTTTTCTAAAAGTGTTGAGTCGGTAGGAAGTGGTGAGGGTGTCAAAACACCCTGGGAATTATCAATAAAGCGTGATTTGTTGGGAGGCAATTCGTGAGCGACAGTAAATCTGAAAAGATTGAATCATTAACGGCCTTTATAGGGCAAAAGGTGCCTGGCACCTTTTTGGGGTTTAGGGCGGTAAAATCGCTTTATGAACTTAGAACTGCGACATGTGACCGAGGACGATGGACTCGACGTTTACGGTATGCTCCAGAGGCAAAAGGTGCCTGGCACCTTTTTGTACAAATAAAAAGGTAAAAAAGGTACCAGGAGACTTTTTGCTGTCGGGGTCAGTCTTTTTCGCGTTCCCTAGGGGTAAAAGGTACCAGGAACCTTTTAATGGGTAATGCGGGATAAATCCAATCTTATAGGCAAAAAGTAACCCGATAATTATCCAAAAATATCTCGCAGAATACAGAAAAGGCAGCAGGTTCGCGCCAGGCGGCACAACAGGGCCCTCCGTTTTTCCGACGATAATAATTTCCGGACTAGGCCCTTTGGCCCCACAGGAAGCTCCCTTAATACCCTTGCTCTGTCACGTCTTGCGGGGTATGCTATAACCGTAGCGCAGTAGATAGCCTTGTAATTCGGGGGATTGGCCCCGGAGTATCCACGACCGGACCTTAATCCGGTGTATCCAGGGAAAGCAAAATAAAATTTGCTTTCCCTTTTTTAATGGGCGCAGACATCAACGTAAAAAAGGGAGAGTAAAAAATATGAGAAAGAGCAAAATATCGGTTGCGGTGTTCGCAGTGATAATAGCGGCGGCTTCGCTCGTAAAAGCGGGTGGATTCGATGTGGATTTCGACAGGGGGGCGTTTAGAGCAGTGGACTTTATGGAAGCCATTAAGACTTCTGAGGCATCCAGGGCGGATGATGCCGCCAGCATAGTACCTGTACCAGCAACCGCATTAAATACTGTAAACACTACGGTTTATAAATTGGTCGCTCCCGGTTTGCAGGAGTTAAAGAAGGAAATTGTAAATATGCCTGGCCTATCTAAAGAATTCCTTCAACAAATAAACAAGGAAAAGACGGTAGTGTTATATAATGAGGATAATGTTTTTTTGACCACACTGGCGGGGGATGTCCATTACATTATTCTTGAAAGTAACGATAAGAAGTTGATGGATTTTCTGGCGAAAGAGAAAACAGAAGTTCTGCAAAATAAATTACATAATAAAAACCTAGTGTATGTATGTATATCGAAAATCGACACCATAATGAAATGGGTAGGTCATGCCTGGGTCGCATATGAAGTAATAAAAGAGATCTGTTCATGGGAGAACGACGGCACCACTCCCAGCCCCAACAATGGCGGCGGTGGTGGGAGTGGTGGTCAGCCCCTCCATCCCCTTCCGCTCAACCCGCCAGTTCGGAAGTAAATATCGGATTGATCTGCCGCCCCAATGCCAATGGGGCGGCAGAAATATATAGTAAACTTAATTAAAGGCTCACACGGAGCCCACGATTAATCGGCGACGGCGGTATATGCTTTTGGCTGTGCGGGTTTGTTAATGCAATTAAATATGAATTATCCCGTTGAGTTTGAAAGTAAAAGAACAGTTGGTCTTTGGGGTCTTATCGGGATGGGCGGGGTTGTCTGGTTTTTCTCCTCCATTATTGTGGTTGCAATACTTAAGCCATCCTTTCCGCCAAAAGAGTGGGAGGATGTATATATTCTGGGAGCAAAATTGCTGCAGGCTTTGTGTTTGGTAAGTTTTATAGCTGTGATCGGCATAAATATCCCTGTGGTTGTCCATAATTGGTTAAAACAATGGCGGGAGCATTTGCGGGTAGTTGCTAAATATTTTGGGATCTATGCCGGTGTTTTAGCAGGGGTGGTGGCTGTCGGGGGCATAATTCTTGTCTTGCTCGAAAAAACCGGAAGGATCGATCCTGGCGTGGTAAAAGCTATAGATGAAGCAGCGGAAGCTAATGACAAGATCCTGTATTTAAAAAGAATGTTTCAAGCTTCAGTTCCACGGTTTATCCTTTCGCTCGGAACCATGTGTGTGCTCGCCCCAATAATCGAAGAGATATTCTTCCGCAGATTCTTATTTGTTGCTTTGCGGAAAAGAATAAATTTTGTATGGGCACTGGTAATATCGGCGGCATTATTCACGATAGTGCATTCAAACATAGCTCTGGGAGCGATTGGGGGTATTTATCTGGGATATGTTTATGAGAAAGGGAAGAGTTTGCCCGCTAATATCTTAATTCATGGGATGGCAAATTTTACTGTCACTGTGGTGAGCATGATGGTCAGGCAATAATTTACAGGGAAAGGCAGCTTTTTAAGGAGGGATTATAATGAAAAGGGGTAGAGGAAAAGGTACCTGGTACCTTTTTGAGGCACGGAATGCAAGAGTGGCTTGGAGTGGTATTTCAGGTTTTACAACACGGAGAGGCGTCATCAGTCTTTGATCGACAAGACTCCGTGGGAAGCGTATAAAGCAGGGGCAAAAGGTACCAGGTACCTTTTAGTGGTTACTGATAAAACAAAAGCAATCCTGGGAATTCTGACAGACAATTAAAACCTAAGCAGGTTTCAAAACATCGGGACGTTTGCAGTTTGTTGCGAACGCCCCGATGTTTTAAAAGGCCGATCTTATGCGTTCTATTATTATCATCGCTGGTGTTTTGTTCTTCTCCGGTTGCCAGCAGTCCGAACAATCCCAACAAGCAATTGCTGGAAAAAGCACGATCCTCATGAATTATGAGGATGCGCAAAAGCAGAAACTTATAAAATCAGAAATATCTTCTAAGGAACACTCTGATAGATTCGAAGCAAAATATAACGAATTGTTCGGCGGCCAGAAGCTGGAATTCGCAAAATACGACGATAAGGTTCTAAAAGAATTATGGCTTGCCTCCTATATGATGGCTTCTTATACCCTGGGACAAAAGTATGTTCTGCAAATGGAAGACATTTTTAAAAATCTAAAACGACGTGGGATTGAGACTGGAGAATGCTTAGAAGGTCGCTGCCTGGATGATCTTTTCTCGATATATCTCAGGTCTAGCGATTTCCCAAAGGCCAGGCAATTAGCGCAACAATATCCAGCTATTCTGACGGATTATGTCCCCGACATAAATGAGGATGCTTCGGTGCTCCATAAGCCGCACAGGCTCTATAAGATTTCACTGGATGGAAAATCCCTGAACCTGATTTCCGTTCAAATGGACGATAATAAAAAAATAGTCGCCCTGATGAATCCTGAGTGCGAGTTTGCGCAACAGGCCATTAGCGCGATTTCATCCACGCCTGATCTAAGGGATTATTTTGAAAAACACGCGCTTATTATCTGCCCGGTGTACTCCTCGGTATTAAGTATTGCGAAAGCCGCCGAATGGAACAAGAAAAACCCCAAACTGGAATACTTTGTGTACCTGGATAAGAACGATATACGGAAAGATTGGAAGCAATTCGATCTTAAGGTATTCACTGATTTTTATTTCCTCAAGAATAATAAAATTATCTATCGAATTCCAGGTTGGGGGCCGACCGGAAAAGAATTTATAGCAGAAATGCGCAACGCCATAAGTAAACTTAAGTAAACCGCCCCGGCTGGACGTAGGCAAAAAGCACCAGGAACCTTTTTGGGGTTTGCATGCCTAAGCGGGAATGCTATGATTAAAGCAGGTTGGGGGAACTCAGAACAGATACTAAACAAATAGAATAAGGTGAAAAATAATGCGTAAAATATTTGCGTTTTTATTAAGTCTTATAGTTTTATGTTTTGGAGTAGATGCGTTTCTCGGGAATGCCTGTGCACAAAATCAGAAGGCAACTTCTCCAAAAAGCACAAAACAATCCCAAGTAAAGACTGGACGGATTATTACAGTAGGTGAACATGGGCAGTTAAAAGGCTTTGATGGATTCCAGATGGCCTTAAACATGGCACAGGATATGGATGAAATAAAGATCGAGAAGGGGATTATTAATGGATCAGGTTTCACTATTGCGGCGAATAAGGTATGGGAGCATGGAATAAAAATTTCAGGCGGATGGGATGAAGCATTTAGCAAAAATAGCAATAATCCCGAGGACACAACCCTTGATGGAGGCTCAGGAGATGGCCAGGGGCCAATATTTACTATTTCTAAAAAGGTCATTATTGAAAATCTGGCGTTTAAAAATGGTGCAGGTGGTGCTATTGTAGGCAATGCCACCTTCACCAACTGCATATTTACAAATAATTCTGCTTATTATGGTGGAGCAGTTCGTGGTGATGGGGCTTTCTATAATTGTATATTTACAAATAATTCGTCTGATCATGGTGGCGGAGCAGTCCGTGGTGATGGTGCTTTCTACAATTGTACATTTGCAAACAATTCGATTAAATATAATAGTGACGTTGGTGGCGGCGGCGCAGTTAATGGCAATGGCAATTTTTACAATTGTATATTTACAAATAATTGGACCACATCTGCGAATGGCGGTGCAGTTAGCAGTAATGGCAATTTTTATAATTGTATATTTACAAACAATTCGGCTCGTTTTGGTGGTGCCGCCTATGGTTCTGCCGCTTTTATCAACTGCACATTTTATGGTAACCAGGCAGCAGGAGCAGGCGGTGCGGTTGTGGGCGGAAAGAAAATATTTAATTCTATCTTTTACAAAAATACAGCAGCTAAAAAGGGCAATGATATAACGGTGGACGGGAGTCTTAAGATAGATTTTTCCCTTTTCAACTACGTGAATGGGGGGGCAGATATTGGGACGAGTATTGTTATGGGGGACCCGAAATTTATTGATCCTGATAATGGCGACCTTCATCTCCTTTCTGACTCCCCATGTGTCGGAAAAGGGAAACAATTGTCTGGACTTAAAGATGCCAAAGACATTAATATCAAACAGGGTCTTACAGGCAAAGGCATTAACATGGGCGCTGATGAGGCCGTTCTGACGTCAGCACTTAAGGATTATGCGCGTATATTAGAAGTAAGCCGTGCAGCCCAAATTATAACCGACAATAGGTCCGGGCTTATGTGGGTAAAAGACGGGAGTTCTATTGGTTGTAACAGTGGAGAGAGATTAATCTGGCCCGAGGCTGTTGCGTTTTGCGAGGGTTTAACCTATCTCGGCTATTTTGGTTGGCGGCTTCCGAGTAAACAGGAGTTGGAAGACTTTTTTCATGACAATGGCCGCGGGTTGTTTATGCGCGAGATTTATTGGAGTGGCACTACGAAAGATGAGTCAGCTGATAGCGCATGGCGCGTGGATTTTGGCGTTGGTGACGTGAGCTTCAATAGTACGACTAATGATTATAATGTTTGTTGCGTGCGCACCATAAATCCGGTTAAACCGGTGGCATTGGAAACACAAAAGTCAGTGGATGACACTTCAGTGAAAGACAATACCGTGGCTGCTCAGGATACTGAGCCAACAGGGAACTCCGACGGTGTGCAGAAAGCGGCTCCTAAGGCCCCACAAACATCCCAAGAAGCGACACCCACTGGAACAAGCGATGTAATACCCGTGGACTCAACAAGTACATCGGTTGAAGTGTCCACCGTTCAAGTCACAGTTCCTTAAGCTTGAATCGAGGCAAAAAGTACCAGGAACCTTTTAGTGGTTAACGCGGGGTAAATCCAATCTTATAGGCAAAAAGTAGCTCGACAGGAGGCTGTCGGGTTCGACTGCGAGACTTAAAAAGGTACCAGGAGACTTTTTAAGGGGGTGGGTTACTGAATCGCGCTCGCACTTTTGGTATGATAGACAAAAGGAAAAGGTACCAAAGGAAAAGGTGCCTGGTACCTTTTTGAGGCACGGAATGCAAGAGTGGCGTGGAGTGGTATTTCAGGTTTTACAACACGGAGCGGCATCATCAGTCTTTGAGCGACAAGACTCCGTGGGAAGCGTATAAAGCAGGTATGGTTTGGAGCGGCGAGGGCGGCAGGGACAGAGATTGATGCAGTGCACCTTAGGGAGGGCTTAAGACTGGTTTAGATTCTCCCTACTACTGCAACAACATCCCCTAGCGGCTATACTTATATGGGCGGAAAACTTCAACTGAGGTTTTTAGGTTAGTTTGAGTATACCGATTATGGCCGAACATAATTCAGGCATGCCGAGGAATTGTTACTGATGACCGCTATAGAATTCATTAAAATAAACGACCTGTCTCAAGCCAATTTTGTAGAGGCGATGAGGATATATTCCAATGCCTTTCCTAAAAATGAGCGGCATAAGCCAAGCGTTATACGCGAAAGAATTGAGAAAGGTTTTGCAGAGCTTTACGTCGGTATAATGGAAAAAAAAGTCGTATTTATAGCTATGCTTTGGCCGCTAAAGGGTACCAGCTTTATACTCTTGGATTATATGGCAACTATAAAGACATGCCGAAGTAAAGGTATAGGATCCATGTTTATTCAAGAGTTTTCCAAGGTGTTACGCGCCAAAAAGAAACGGTTGATATTGGAGGTTGAAAATCCCAGGTGTGGGAGTAATATGGTCGAAAGAAAAAGGCGGGTTTCTTTCTATAAACGTAATGGCCTGAAAGAGCTGAAGAACGTGCGATATGTGCTGCCTCCTTTACAGGGTAGTACTCCCACTGAAATGATACTAATGATCTCCCCGTTGGGCGAGCGTGGGGTTGTAGACGGGAATGTAATTCGCAAAGTAGTTATGCAAATTTATCGGGAATTGTATCATCGCGGTAACACTAATCCATTACTGAAATCATTTATTGGGAGCATTAAGTATCAAATAGCCTTGGTTTAAGGAGGGTTTATGCAATGTGTCTACGATACAGTGCTAAGCGTTATTAAGAAGATAGATATTTCAGAATTATTTTCATTTGTCTTTTCCGCCATAGCAATCAGTTTTTCAATATATACTTATTCAAAATCAAGAGGAATAGCGCTTTATCAGGATATTGACCGCTTATATCTTGAACTGTTGAAGTTGGGTATGGAGAATCCCAGGTTCCTTAATCCTCAGCTTACATGTAATTATCAACAATCTTTTTGCAGCGATGAATTATACCGGTACAAGGCATATGCATTTATCGCATGGAATATTTGTGAAACAATTTCTGATCGCCGGAATGACACTGAATTGTTTAAGACCTGGTTGCCGGTGTTAAAGGTGGAAAACAATTTACACCGGGCTTGGTTCGACGCTGAGGAAAACAGGGAAAAGTTCAAAAAAGAGTTCCAAGATTTTGTGAAAGAATCTTTCCCTCACCATTCCAAATAAGGGGAAAAGGTACCAGGAACCTTTTAGTGGTGAACGCGGGGGAAATCCAATCTTCGGGTGGAAACAAAAAAGCTGGTTGAGGTATGCACGGATGGGAATCCTCCCGGTACGCCCAGCACGCCTGATGTCTGCCCGTCCGCAATGGCTGGTTGCGCAATGGATAGCAACTGCCGTCAATTATGTGAATAGAGTTGCGCCCTGTGCTGCCATGGTGGGGTGGTTTCATTTTGTTTTGTACTGCTCGTTGGCACCCAAGGCGCCAGAACAGCGCTTCCCTACAAATTCCTGCCGCTTTATCTGCTGTCCAGCGGGCTAGGTTGTTTGGTTGCGATGAGATTTAATGGCGCTGGCAAAAGGTACCAGGAGACTTTTTGAAGCGGCTCTAATGAGCGACAATACGCTGTCGGGGTGCTCTGCTATGCTATTTAAAGGTCGAGAGGGAAATAAAATAGGTCTTGCGCATACAGTATATGTACTGTATACTATAAGGAGGGGGAATGGCTTATCTGATAGAATTTTATCAGACCATGGAGGGGGATTCTCCCGCGGCGGATTTCCTTGCGGAGCTGCCGGTAAAGGTCAGGGCCAAGGTCGCCAAATGGATGCAGCTTCTCCAGGAAGAGGGCCCGGATCTGAAGAGGCCGTATGCGGATATGTTACGGGACGGGATCCGGGAATTGCGGGTTTCATTCGGGCATCTTGATATACGGTTGTTGTATTTTATCGAGGGAGGCGAGATCGTTGTTACACATGGATTTTTGAAGAAAACCTGGCAAACGCCCTTTTTGGAGATAGAAAAGGCTAAGAAATACAGGGTTGAGTGGCAGAGGGTGAACGAATTATGAAAAAGAAAAAACTGCTTTTAAATGACTGGCTGAAGGGCGAATTAAGGAATAAGAAGTTTAAAAAGGCTTTTGAGGCCGAGGATATCCGCGCCCGGCTTGCGTTGCTGATCGCTGAAAAGCGGCAGAAGATGGGTGTGAGTCAGACGGAGTTGGCGCGCAGGATACACACAAAGCAGCAGGTGGTGTCGGATATAGAAACCTTGAGGCATCCCAACATCACAATATTAACATTGGATAAAATTGCAAAAGCCCTGCACAGTCATTTAAACATATCGTTCAGGCCCGTTAAATAGTGAACTGAGGGGGAAGTCAAGGAGGGGGTATGGATATTGATGGGCCGGTTATAAAGATAAAGGGTAATGTTTTTAATGTTCGCGGGAAAAAGGTGGTGCCTGCCGCGGATGCGGCCTCGTTTTACGAGGTTACTCCTGCCGTGCTTATGAGGGTGGTCAGGCGCAACCCGCGCAAGTTTACTCGGGAGTGCATGTTCCACCTGAATCGGCGGGAACAATCGGCCATTCCGGCGCTCAAAGGAAATAAGGGTCCGGTGTTGGTTTTTACCGAGGTTGGGGTATCCATGTTGTCTACTGTCTTGAAGAGTTCCAAAGCCGTGGCGGTGCATATTCAAATAATCAGAGAAACGGTCGCGGCAATGGGGAATGTTTTTGATCTCTTCAAGCCTGGGAAAGGCGCTGCCTTTTAGGGGTAAGTAGGGGACGCTGATGACTAAATGATTAGTTGTTATTTGAGGGGACGCCGCCCGGGAAGCCGGGCGGTTTTGTTTTGTGGAATTGGGGGGATACTGCGCTTGCGGAGGTTTCTATGGACATGGAGCTGAAGAAAAAATTTCTTGCCGGGTGGGGGAAGTACTTCGCGGGAGCGGAGTTGCCTGAGGCGTTCTATTATACCGACGCCGCGCCCGGCGCCGGGTATGTGTCGCCCCCAGCCGGACACCAGTGCATTATCGGCGTGATCACGCGGGCTTTCTCCCGCGGCGAGACGCTTAGCTTCGACTCGGCATCCATGGGCTGCGCGGGCGGCAGGCGCTTCGCCGGCTTCACCGGGGAGTTGCGGCCCGGCTTCGAACATTTCCTCTCATGCGGCATACCGGGCAAGCTGGAGGGGGAGCGCTACAAGAAATCCCCCGAGCTGGTGCTGGAGTGGTTGAAGACCGCCGTCAGCTTCACGGCGCCGGCAAAATACCTGGTGTTCAAGCGCTTCGACAAACTGGAACAGGACGACCAGCCGGCCGTGGTGGTTTTCTTCGCTTCGCCGGAGGTCCTTTCCGGGCTTTTCACGCTGGCCAACTTCGACGAGGCGGAGCCGAACGGGGTGTTTTGCCCTTTTCCCGCGGGCTGCGGCACCATAGTGCGGTACCCGTACCTGGGGCAGGCCTCCGCCAGACCCCGGGCGGTGCTGGGCATGTTCGATGTGACCGCCAGGCCGTTCATGCCCAAGGGCGCGCTCAGTTTCGCCGTGCCGATGATGAAGTTCTCGTGCATGGTGAGAAATATGGATGAAAGCTTCCTGATCACCAAGTCCTGGGAGAGGGTAAAAACCCGCTTTTAGGGGAAGGGGTGCCAGAGCTAGGGGACTCTGCAACTTTATTTTATTGTCTCTAAATAAGGCAAAAACATCCCTATAAATTGGGCTTCATTAAGACCATCTTCATAAGTCTTCTGGCTTTTAAAGGTCTCTTTGCCTTTATAGAAAGACACAACGGATGGAATATTGCGGATGGCGCTTTTTTGCAGAAAAGCGTTGTTCGTCTTCTCCATCACATCCATAAAATAAAAATCAGCATACTCCCCATATTTCCCGGCGACGGAAGCGAACTCATTCGCTGAAGCGTTTACAATACTGCATTCGGATGCCGACTGCGTAATGTTTATGAGAACCGGTTTTTTGGATTTAAAAACTTTCTCATCCAGATCGGCGGCGGTTATCATGGGGGGCGTGTTGCTTGAAGAGCTGGAGGCTATTTTATCTCCCGTAAGATCTCTTGCCATAAGAAAAAGCTGTCCGCCGCTTAATGAAGGCGTCTCTTTTAGATCCGAAAAGCCTTCTCTCCTTGTCTCCGCGCCGTTCTCAAAACGTATTCCGATCCCGTCGTTTTTCACGTCATACTTCTCATCCATCCCGCCATCCTGCATGCAATATTGGGCAAAAACCATCTTATCCCCGGTCAATTCGCTCAGCTTGCTCATGGCGCGCCTGGCATGGTCATAATCGGATGTGTTCTTGTTCCAATAAAAAAACAGCAAAACAGGCTTCTTATTCTCAAGAACGACCGATTGAAAATTGCCATCATTCACTGCCAAAATATTGGCGGAAGGTCCCGTGAAATGATTTACATAATAATAAATTCCACCGGCAACAAGAATCATAATTAAATATTTCATTATTAAGTCTTCCTCCTGACCCCTTCCCTTTCCGGATATAATATCAAAAAATACCGGCGGTTTTGAAAGGGTTTCCGCGAACCTTTTAGTGGTTAACGCGGGCCTGGACTGGGCCCTTTGGCCCATATGTAACAGGAAGAAAGGCCCTTTCGGCAAGGCATTACATCAGGTAAAGTATTAATATGAAAATTCAAAAACTTATTCCCCTTGTTGCGCTCGGCCCCGTACTGATGGCGACCGGTTTCGCTTTCGCTGAGAACACTGCCTACATGCAGCTTAAAGGTTCTGTAGACGCTCAGGCGCAAGCCGCTCCCGTCCCCTCCTTTTCCGCCTCCAAAAGCATCTACGGCGAGAACTCAATGCACGAGTACTACCAGGTTCCGGACCAATTGAAAAGATTGGCCGACTCCACCGTGGCCTTCGTCAAAAAAAGCAGCCTCTATTTCGATCCCGTGGAAAAGATCTATAAGATAAAAAACTCCATTAAGATCTCCCAAGCGGAATACCTCGATGAAAGCGAGGATTTCTCCTCGCAAAGCAAGCTCTCTAACTGTTCCGGCGCCTACCTGGGCAAGGGGCTGGTCATGACCGCGGGGCACTGCGTCTCCGACGACCCTGAGGATTCCGGTTATTTCGAAAACTTTTTCATGGTCTTCGGCTGGAAATACGATAAAGAAGGAGTCCCCGCGCAGGATTTCCCGGCCGACTCCGTTTATTCCATAAAAAAAGTGGAGACCCGCGCCCTGGAAGGCTCGACCGGGGACATGAACTCCTACAGGGATTTCGCTCTCGTCTCAATGGACAGGGACCCCTCCGACAGGCAGCCTCTTACGCTTGAAACAGAGCAAACGCCTAAGATCGGCCAGAAGGTCTTTACCATAGGGTATCCGCTGGGGCTGGCGGTAAAGATCAACGACCCGGACCAGGCCCAGGTTTACGCGGTGGAGACGAACGGTTTCCATACGAACATAGACGCTTTCGGCGGCAACTCTGGTGGCCCCGCTTTCGATTCAGCCACCAATAAGATAGTGGGCATACTCATAACCGCCATTGGAACTGAGTTTTCCTACGAATTAAACCGGGATTTCAGCTTCATAGCGGATTTTTCTCTCCCCTCAGACACTATAGAGTACAAGCCGCACCTCGGGACGGTCGCCTTCGGCTCGACGTTAAGAAGCCCTGTCCTGGGAATGTTCCGCAATTCGAACGGCGCCATCTCCATCTTGGACGAAAATAAATGTCTTATTACTCTGCCCAAGGGCGCCAGGTTCGAGAATAGGTCGCTGACCTTTTCGCTGGTCACCCGCGTCGGCGGGAACAATGTTTTTAACAAGGGCCGGCTAATGCGGGACAAGCAGGAAAGCTTCGGTACCGGCATCATGAGACTGCCTGAAGAGATAAAGAATCTTATTCGGCCTTGATGGCCGGTTTTACGGTAAAGAGACGGGACCCTGTCCCGTCTCTTTTCTTTAGCGGTTTGTAAAAGCGGGTTAAGGGGACTAGGTGATGCTGATGACTAAATAACTAATTGTATATTTGAAGGGAAGCCGCCCGGGAAGCCGGGCGGCTTTGTTTTGGGCAAAAGGTACCTGTTACCTTTTAGCGAATCTTATAGGACCGGGGGACGGTTCTTAGTCTCTTAGTTATTATATAATTCGCCTTAGCGGCAAAAGGTGGCAGGCGCTTTTTAAGGGAATGGGTTGCTTATGTTTTAAGGAAAGAGGGTGGAGTTTGGGGGAGGGCTAAGGGATGCTGGTGAGTAGTTGACTAGCTTGAAAACCGGGGATATATTAGGGGCTGTTGTCGATAAGGGGCATAAAAAGGGTAACGTTGCAATGACGGTCAATACTAAAACAGGGAAAGAGGAGAAAATATGAAATCACTCTTATTGATAGTGGTGTTTCTTGCCTGTACGGGCTGCGCGACCATGACGCCACAGCAAAGGTTCGCGCAAGGCGCGGAGAATTGCAATTCCATTTGTAAAAACAACCCGGAAATTAATAAGTATTCCAGCAAGGCAGGCGGGGGCATAACCCTTCTGTTTATGGGCGGTATGGAAGAAAAGTGCGAATGCGCCAGGCCAACAAAGTAAAGCGCCGCTTATGCGGGACACGGGCAAAAGGTGCTAGGGGCCTGTCCGACATAAGCAATTTCGCCTGCAATTGCCGCTTTGTGCGGGACCCCTTCCTGGGAACTTACCCACAGGTGGACACCGCATAGCGGTTTCCCCTACTGCGCCTTCGCACCGCTCAACTTACAGGTTCATTGGAGCCTGCTCGTTTCGCGTTGCTTCGGCTCGGCTTCAAAACCGGAAATTTCGGCATGAAAGCCTTATGTCGGACAGGCTCCTAGGTACCTTTTAGCGGTTATATGTTTTCTGCGGGTTAAAGCTTCATGGTTAAAAAAACTTGTTTTTCAAAGGAGGTCCGGGTCGATAACCGCGAGGAGTGCTATGCCTGCTATAGGGCGAAAAAAACCTGTTTATGTGACGGGATAAAACCCTTCGCTACGAGGATGCGCTTCGTGATCCTCATGCATGCCAAAGAAGCCCGAAGACAAAAAACAGGGACGGCCCGGCTTGCAAAATTATGCTTAACGAACGCGGAACTTTTAATAGGCACTGATTTTACTCATAATGATCGGGTTAATTCCCTGATCCAGGATCCTTCCTATAGCCCTTTTGTCCTGTACCCAGGGTCTAAGGCCGTGAATTTTAAAACCCTGGGGAATGAGCCCCTCCCGCAAGGGAAAACTGTTCTGATCTTTGTTATAGACGGGACATGGGCCTGTGCCAAGAGACTTTTAAGCAAAAGCCGGAACGTCAGCGCTTTGCCCCGGCTCTCTTTTTCCCGCAGCTATAGCTCCCAATTTGTAATAAAAAGACAGCCGAGGGCACACTGTGTTTCTACCATAGAGGCCATCTATTATTTATGCGAAGAGGCTGAAGAAGCCGGTTATGAAAACCTTAACGCGCAAAACGAGATTCTGATGGTTATTTTTAAACAACTGGTTGATACCCAGATCAATTATCAGAGGGGGGTTTTGGGGAAAAGGCAACAATAGTCTTTTGTTGCAGGACGGTGTGTGTGATGGAGCATAAGTACGAATAGGAAAGGTAACAGGTACCTTTGTATGGCAAAGGTGTTAACGGCGATTTAGAAGTGTACAGTTTACGACGGATATAAATGTACAGGCAGTCTCCGCGGCAACTCCCTCCTTGGTCTCGGCCATAACAATACAACTACGCTCTGTTATAGTTTCATGAAGGAGAACTTCATGAAACGCCCCGTTCCCGCCCAAAAACTCTGCCCCTACTGCGGCAAGCTGTACACGCCGTATGTCCGCACCGCCGCCATCCAGAAGACCTGTGGGAAAGCCGCCTGCATCCGGAAGCACAAGCTTACGGCTCATAAATCCTGGATGTCGCGCAATCCCGGTTGCTACCGCGGCCGCTACCTGAAGGTGCAAGCCTGGCTGGCCGCGCATCCCGGCTACCTCGCCCGGTACCGTGCAAAACACCCTGAATACATCTTGCGGGACAACGCGGGGCGTTGCCGGCGGCGGCAGAAATTGAGGAGCTTCCGGGCCGATATACAAGAAACATTGCTCCGACGGAGAATCCTGCGAATTCGCGAGCTTAAAGGCGCCGATATACAAGAAACATTGCGCCTTAAGGTCGACGGGATATTGGGCATGATGAGCGGATAAGCCGCGCCGATATACAAGAATGATGGGCGTTGCGGAAACAAAGCGGGTAGACTGTAGTTATGGACAGCGAATTGTGGGGCACTATAAGACGGATGCGCACGGTCGACAAGCAGTCGATAAGCGCCATAGCGCGGCAACTGCGCATACACCGGGACACGGTGCGGCGTGCGCTGGCAAGCGAAGCCGGTCCACCAGCCAACGAGGCGCGCGGCCGCTTGCCGGCGTGCAAGCTGGGGCAGTTTAGTCGGTATATAGCCGACCGGCTTAAAGAATATCCGCACCTGACCGCGTCAAAGATCCTGCTTGAGATCCGCAAGCAGGGGTACCGCGGCGGCTACACCATCCTCAAAGAGTATATCCGTGAGCTGCGGCCAGTCGCAGCGCCGGCCGCGTTCCTGCGCCTGGAAACCCAACCTGGCGAATTCGCGCAGGTAGACTGGGCCAATATAGGCAGCGTAACCATCGGCAACGCCCGGCGGCAGCTATCCTGTTTCGTGATGGTGCTGTCGTATTCCCGCATGATGTACCTTGAGTTCACCTTGTCGCAGCGCACCGAGGATTTTATGGCCGCGCACGTGAACGCGTTTCGGTACTTCGGCGGCGTGCCGCAATCTATCAACTACGACAACTTGAAGACGGTAGTTTTGTCACGCGTGGGATCTGAAATCCGGTTCCACCCGCGGTTTATGGATTTTGCGGGTTACTATCTGTTTAAGCCTGTGCCGTGCGGCGTCCGGAAAGCCAACGAAAAAGGCAAGGTGGAATCGGGCATAAAATATGTGCGCACCGCCTTTCTTGCCGGCAGGGTTATCAGTTCGCATGCCCAGGTGCAGGCCGAGGCGGAGCGGTGGCTGGCGGAGGAATGCAACGTGCGGGTGCATGGGAGCACCCGCGAGCGGCCGGTAGACCGCTTAGAGGCGGACCGCGCGCGGCTCATGGCGCTGCCCGGCAATGATTACGACTGCGCCATAGCGGCGTCGGCCAGGGCGACGAGCCAGGCCCTGGTGCATTTTGACAGCAACCGGTATACGGTGCCGTCCGGCTTCGCCGGCCGCACGCTTACCATTAAGGCCTGGCCGCGACGGGTGGCGATATACAGCGGGGCCAGACTGCTGGCGTCGCATGTGCGTTGCTATGAGAAATACCGTGTAGTTGAAGACCCCAGGCATTATGCGGAACTGCTGGCACAGCGCAAGAAAGCGCAGATGTCGCAGTTGGTGGAGGCGTTTCTGGGGCTGGGAGCGGATTCCAAAGAGTACCTGCGCGGGCTGGGCGCTTCGGAGCTTAATCTGCAGGGCCAGCTGGGCAAGATAATGGCCCTGTCGGCGCAGTACGGCAAGTGCGAGGTGAACGCTGCCATAAATAGAGCGCTGAAACACCAGGCCTACGGCGCGCATTTTATCCAAAACATAATCCTGCAGCAGCGTGCGGCGCGGAATATGCCGGCTGTGCAGCAGGTGGTGCTGACCAAAAAACCGCAGTGGACCAAACTTGCGGTGGAGGAAACCGACATGGCGCTTTACGATGAGCTATTCGAGGGCAACACTTATGAGTAAGACTGCACCGGCGGCAAATCTGGGTGACATGCTGCGGCGACTATGTCTGCATCACACCGAGCTGCACCTTGAAGAGCTTATTGAACGCGCGGCTAAGGCCGGGGTGGGCAATGCGGAATTTCTGGGGCTGGTGTTGGACCACGAGTTGTCACACCGCCACGAGAATCTGGTGGCCCGGCTGGTTAAGCAGGCGCGGTTCCCATGCCTGAAGACGCTCGACGCTTTTGATTGGGCGCATCCGACAGCCATCCCGAAGAGCATGGTGATGAACGCGTTCACGATGGAATTCGTGCGCAGAAAGGAACATCTGATATTTCTCGGTCCCGGGGGCATAGGTAAGAGCCATCTGGCTATGGCCCTCGGATTCGCGGCCTGTCAAAACACGATACGCACTGTGTTCACTACGGCGGCGGATATGATCAACCGGCTGATCGCCTCCAAGTGCGATTACGGGCTGGAGCGTGCGCTTAAGCGCTACACGTCGCCGGGCCTGCTGGTGATCGATGAGCTGGGCTATATGCCCATGGACAAAGACGGGAGGGACCTGTTCTTCCAGGTAATATCAAAACGGGCCGAGACAGGCTCGATGATAATAACGACCAACAAGGCGTTCAAAGACTGGACGGAGGTCTTCCAGGACAATGCCGTGGCTACAGCGATAGCCGAGCGGCTTATCGAACACAGGGAGTTGATCAAGATCGAAGGGAGCAGCTATAGAGTGAAGAAAAGAAAGCAGCGCCAACTGGGAATGTGAAACTTCCGGGCGGGAGGCGGCGGACAGCACCCGATTTTTTTGTTTTACCTGCTGGAGGAACGACGGCGTGCGCCCAAAACGACGGAAAACGGTCAAACTGTACACTTAATGCCGGCGGAAACTGTACACTTTTGGACCGGCGCTAACAAAAGGGGGCAGGGCTTTACTTTTGAGATTTATCTGGTAAAATATTTCCGGCCAAGTGCCGCGCCAAGGATGCCGCCTGCCCCGATACCGCTGTGACTTGCTCTAAGAACTAGGAAATATAACTGACTCCCACCGCGCAGGCTCCTAGGGGGTGGTGTTGATCATCTGTTCATGGATGGGGCCGGGGGGGGCGGGTTCATGGGGCGCTCTGCTTGGGATTTGGGCAGATGCTTTTGGACTTCGGCCATCAGGACTTCGGGGTCGGTGGGTTTGCGGAGGACGGATACGTTGAGCATGGCGGAGATGTCTCCTAGGGTTTCGGGCTTTCCGGTGGAGAAGATTATGGGGACCATGTCCTGGGCGGTACGCAGGGTGTTATAGACCAGTATGCCGCCGCCGTCCGGTATGTTCAGGTCCTGCAGGATTACGTCAGCTTTGAATTCCTTCTGGACGGCTATGGCCGTGGGCGCGGTGCCAGCCGTCCGCACTTCAAACCCCGCATCCTCGAAAAATTCCTTTGAAAATTCCACTATCTCCGGAATGTCGTCTACCACAAGTATTTTAGGCATATAGTTCCCTCTTAAAATATTGTGCCCTAAAATTGCAGGCTTTTTCAATATTCAAATAATACAAAATACCAGGGTGCCGGGGGCAGGGCCTGAATGTTGCTGAATTTTGCCGGGTGGACTTTGAAGGAAAGCCGCCTGGGAAGGCTGGCTGTTTTGTTTTGTAGAATAGGAGAAATGGCGCAGTGGAAAAAGGCAACAGGAATTTTTTGAGGATCACCCCAGCTTATGGGATAAAAAGTCGGGGAGCTGATTTCGGGACTTCGGAGGGCGAATTCAGGGGGTAGTAGGTTTAACTAATGGCTAAGTGAATATGAATAAAAATATTATCTCACCGGATGGGACGGAACAGGAATACGAAGATTCCGCTTTCGAGGGATTGACACTAAAAGGGGCCGCTATCGCATCAAAGCAGTTCTATGGCTGTGTCTTTAAAAACTGCGATCTTACGGAGGCCGCTTTCATCTCCTGCAAGTTCTCGGACTGTAAATTTATAAGTTGCAACCTGAGCCTGATAAAAGTAAAGGGCTCCTCCTTCTCGAGCGTGGAATTTAAGGATTCTAAACTTGTCGGAGTAAATTGGACGACGGCATATTGGCCACGCGTGAAGCTTCCCGGTTCGCTGCAGTTTGTCAACTGCGTTATCAGCGACTCCAATTTCCTTGGGCTGTCCCTGCGCGACACGTGTGTCACGAAATGCCTGGCGAAAGGCGCGGACTTCCGTAGCGCCGACCTTTCCCGGGCCAACCTTTCCCATACCGATTTTACGGACAGCCTGTTCGGGGGTACGAACCTTACGGATGCGGACTTTACGCAGGCAAAAAATTACGCTATGCGGATATCGGACAACCAGGTTAAAGGCGCCAAGTTCTCGATGCCGGAGGCTATGGCTTTGTTACACTATCTTGGGATTAAAATAGAGAATTAGTGAGAAAAGGCAGCAGAAGGCCAAAAGGTACCAGGTACTTTTTGGAATGGGAAAAGGCGGCGGGAGCCTTTTGATATTGCATGCGGCCATGAAAAGGAGATAATTCAATGACCATCGTTCGCGAAATGTCGCTTGAGTGGATTCTGACTGCAATCGGTTTTGTTGCCGCGTATATAGTCGGTCTCTGGCAGTATCGCCGAACGCAACGGCAGGACAAAATCGGGCTTCTTCTGCCGCTCATCACCGAGTTTGAGACCGATGAGGAGCTTCGGGCCGCGCGTCATTTGTTTGACTATGATGGGGGAACTTTCACGGTGAACGAACAGAAATACACCTTCAAGAACGCGGATCTTTTGGAAGCAATGAAGGTTGTGAAAGATGATCTGGGGTGGGCGCCGCTCCATGTAGCGATGCGGAAGGTTCTTGACCGGTACTTTGATTTCTTCGGCAAACTGGCGTCTCTTGTCGAGGTGCGTCTCTTTACCTTCAGGGATTTGAAATATTTCTACTACTACTTTGAACTTTTGGCTAAGATAGAAGAATACAAGAACAGCGACTTTGTGCCGGCGCTTAATGAGTACCTCAATGCATATCGCTTTGTTAACTGCCGTACATGTCTTGATATGTATCGAAACTTGCCTCCGTCGCAGCGTATGGCGTTGCGGCTGCCAGGTTCCAGGCAAAAAGGCGCCAAGTAGAGGTTTAGACGAGGATGTCTAAATGACCGGTCGATCCACAGGATTGAAAATAAAAAGCACCTTTTTGAGGGCTATAATAAGAAGGAGGCTTATTGATGTGCAAAAAATGGGAGTTCTTTTGGGTGGCAGCGCTGGGGATGTGGCTTTTCGTGTTTTTCTGTTCAGGATGCAATGATCGTTCTGACGAAAAAAACGCTGTTATGAAGCCAAGTAAAGAATATTCCGGCAAATCCAGAATTGAAAAAAAACTCGAATGGCTGAAACTGACCGCAGACGTCGTTCGGAAGATAAACTGCAAAGAAGCCGACGAAATATTTCAGTTTTTGGAGCATGGCATGGTCGCCGCTTCCCCTATCGCTGGAGGGATTACTTTTCTCGAAGCTACAAAAACAAAAAACTGGATAGCGATCGTGCCATTGTTAAATGCGGACAAAAACCTTGAGAATTGGAATTCCATCTCGGAAATGCCGGCAGTCGCTCACTTTATCCCCAAACTGAAATTAATCGTGGTGAGGGATAATATTCCTTACAGTTCTGTCGGCAAAGCAATTGTTTTGCTGCATGAAGGATATCACGCCTATTTGTTTGTAAAAAATCCGTACATAGAACAAGACAAAAATGAATTTTGTCGTGAGGAGGTTAAAGTTCATGCCTTTCAAAACAAAGTCATGTTCTTGTTGGGCGGTAAAAAATATCAGGACATCCTTGATAGGGAAGTGGTGAGAATCTCTAATGAAGTTAAAAAAAGCGGTAAAAAGATTGGTTCTAGTTATTCATATAATCCCAATTATGATCCAGGGATGGCCCGCATTTTCGGCGAACCGCAATCGCAAATAGAAAAGTTTTTTATGAGAACCAGCGTATGGATTCATGCGAATTTTATTTTCTTCGAGAAGAATTTTAAAGGCGATGTGGAAAATCTGAAGGCTTCATTTTTGTGCACTATCTATGAAGATAATGGGATCCTGCCAGTCCGGTGAAAGTCGATAGGCAAAAAGATAACAGGAGCCTTTTTAAGTTAAAGCGGAGTTGCTGAAGTGGCCGGTGGTTTTGTTTTGGTAGAATACCTCTTAGAGCTTGGGGATGCTGTTGGAAAAGCTGGGTGCTTTTTATATGAATAAAGTTTTGAAGATCATGGTGGGGCTTGTTAGAATTATTTTCATTTTGACCGGGTGTTTCTGTTTCTTTTGGTCTCTATTTTGTTTTTTGGGCGGCCCTGAGGGCGAGATATGGTCGAAAGAAGCGATTGTTTTTGGTTTTGGATCTATAATTGCGGGTGGCATTTTTATTTTTGCCGGGAAAAGGATCGGATGGCAATGAGAGGCAAAGCTTACACGTCAGGGTCTTCCGCTGAATTGGCCTTTTGGGAAAGGAGCCGGGTGCCTTTTCAGTTGATTACGCGATGATATATTATGAACGGGCCGACAAGACTGATCTCGGAGCAGTTCCCCTACCTGGTTTCGTATGCAATTGCGGGGAATAAGGAGATGACGGTTATGAAAAAGATGATATTGATTGGATCCGCGCTTTTAATAATGGGGGCGCTGGTCGCTCCTGGCTTTTCGCAGGAGGAACAGCCCGCTCAGGAGCAGATGAGCCCTGCGGCGCCGGCCGTAGAGGCTGTGAAAGCGATTGTGCCTATGAAGAAAAAAATGGTCAGGAAGAGGCGTGTAAAGAAGGTCCCGGCGCAACGGCCGGTTGCTCAAGTTGAACTCAAGGCTGTTGTAAATCAGGAGCCGGAGCCTGCTCCCGCTCCCGCTGTTGTCACAGAAGTTCCGCAGGTCCCGCAAGTCCAGCAAGTCGAGATCGCAACGGTCGCGCCGGCGGCTGTCATCGCGCCTGTAACGCCTGAACCTGTAAGGCGCTCGGTTTGCCCTAACTGTTTCCAGCCGCTGTTGGCGGGGTATAATGAGATTGTTGCCGATCTTAAACCCTGGATGGATGAAATGGACGTTAAGGCCGCGGCTCTGGATCAAAGGCTTTCGGATATACAAAAACAGATCAACGAAAAAGATGATTCCATAGAAAAAGCCAAGCTTGGAACCGATAAAAAAGAGGCTAAAGCGGCTGTTAAAAGCCTTGGCAAAGAGCGGAAAATGTTTTTGAAGGAATATGCCGCCGCGAGCGATGAAAAAGACGAGTTTTATAAGAGGTTCTCAAAAGAAGTTGAGAAAAAAATCGAAGGTTATAATAAAATAGTGGAAGCAAAACTGAAAATGACTCTGTCGGCCGCTTCGCAGTAGCGTGGGAAGAGAGAAATAGGGAACAGCTCTAAGGTTGATGGGAGAAAGGCAACAGGAGCCATTTTTATCGCTGTCTTGAGCGGAGGGATTAGAAAAGGGGGCAGGCAATATGGAAATTATTGACTTGAAACCAGTTAATATTACCCCGGGAGTTATTCGCAGGCTTGAAAGGTTGGGGCTGGTGCGCTTTTTCAGGGCTACGGCACGGAGTTTGCGGGTGAAAGAGGGGGGCTGTGTGGTGGATAAGGTTTACTCCACGGCTTCCCGCTTTGGAACGCATAAACTGATCTGCGTGGGTAAAAACGAGACGCAGATAAATCTGACCACGCATCCCGATAACGAGGACTTTGTTGTAATAAATCCTGATGGGTATAAATTCAAGCCGCTGTATCTTGTTATCGGTCTTGATAGCCCTAAGAATTTAGCAAGGAAAGCGAAACTCGGCAGCTTGTCCGGGCGCGACGTACTGGCCTTACTGGTCCGGTATGATGATCCGAAAACTTGCGTGTTCACTATGCTCAAGAACACCCCGCACTGCGAAGTGACTTTGCCGGGCCCGGGTAAAGCTCCTGTATTTTTTGTTATGGAACCGAACAATTTTGAAATGGCCTCCGTTATTTTGCCTGGCTACAGGTTTAGGATGCGCAAGTAGTTGAAGTACCCCAACAGGGGGGCAAAAGGCAGCGGAGCCTTTTGGCGGGGTGGGATTAAGATGACGAAAACAGGTATATCCGGGCCGTATGAGGTTATTATTGGGGCGGTGAATAAAATTGCCGGGGAGACTTGTTTGTTGATGCAGGGGTATGGGATTTCAAGGCGGGCACTGGGCAAGAATACCGCGCAGATCAGAGAATTGATAGATGGGAAGGTTAAGGATTGTTTTGTTTCCTATGGGGTGGAGGATGGAAAGTTGCTCTGGCTCTGGGTTTCCAGGGTTGTGCCGGATGATTTTGACGGGAAATTGATTAATGTGCGGCCTTTTATCATTGATCAAGCCATGATAGAGGATGGGGTGATAGAGAAGCTGGCGGAGAAGTCGCGGGAATTTCATAAAGCCGGTAAGTTGAGAGTTCAGGTCGGGCTGGTTGGTTCGGAAAAGGGAAAGCGGGGGTTATATGAGAAGCACGGGGCAAAATTAGCGTATCATTTACTGTGCGGGAAGGTGTCCGACTCTCTTAAATATTTGTCCGGCAGAAAGCCGAAGTTGCCCGACGGATATAGTTTAAAAGCGATTGATATGGAGAAGGACCTGGCGGAGTATCTGCACGTTCAGATCCTAGCGTTGAAAAGCGATAAGACATGCAGCATGTACTCTTTAAGCCCCGCAAGGATCAGGAAGGTATTCCTGAAGTTTTTCAACGGTAAGCCGGAGAGTAAAAGTTTTGGCGTATACTATGCCGGAAAAATTACAGGCAGCTGCACGGTCTCGATATCGAAACGTCCTCGCAGGACCGGATTGCTGGCAAGCATGGTCGTTATTCCCGGGCATAGGGGAAAGGGATTGTCGTCGGTCCTGTATTCCGCCGCTCTTTCCTGGCTTAAGAGCCGCAAGGTGGAGCGGTATGCCGGTATTTCTTCCACCGAACGCGTTCTTGCCAATGTCGATAAGATGGGCCGTAAGATAGTTGTGAGTTATCTTAAGATATAAAACTTCATAAAAATACTATGGTTGCTGCTGGAGTGATAAAATTATGCGTTATATATGTATTATCCTCGGTTTTCTGACCGGCAAAACCGGAGTGAAGTGCGACGAGTGCGCCAATCTTGACGCGGAAGGAAAATGTTACGGCCATAAAATGCCTGACGACGTGGTTCATAAGCCCATAGCCTGCGGTTTCTGGAAGCATAAATAAGTCCGGTAAAAAGGCGGCGTCTACCTTTTGAGCCTTATGGCCCGGTGGATGCCGTCAGGCTTAGGCCAAAATCCCTGGCCTAATTGAAAAGGTGAGGCCCTTAAACTTGACGGTAGGCAAAAGGCGGTACTCTTTAATACTTACATGACACAGGAACCACAACAATCTCCGGAGCCGCCTAAACCTCATAAACGCCGTATTCGTTACAAGGGCCGGAATCCCCGCCGGTTTGAAGAGAAATATAAAGAACACGATCCCGCCAAATACGCCCATGATGTGGCGCATGTGATCGCGCGCGGCCGTACCCCGGCCGGAATGCACCTGCCGATCTGTGTCAAAGAGATCCTTTCTATCCTGGATCCAAAGCCCGGAGAAACGGGCCTTGATGCCACGCTTGGTTTTGGCGGCCACGCGCAGGAAATCATACCGCTTCTTGCGCCCGGCGGCAGACTTTTCGGCCTTGATGTGGATCCCATAGAACTCCCCCGCACGGAAGCCCGGCTGCGCGGCCTTGGTTTTTCGGAAAAAGCGCTTGTTGTCCGGAAAATGAATTTCGCCGGGATCCTGGGCCTGCGGCCGGAGGCCGGCGGCGGGTTTGATTTCATACTTGCCGATCTTGGAGTTTCTTCAATGCAGCTGGACAATCCACAGCGCGGATTCTCTTACAAGTTTGAAGGGCCGCTTGATCTGCGTTTAAATCCTTCGCGCGGCGTTCCGGCGTCGGAACTGCTGAAGGCTATAAACTTCAAGGCGCTGACAAAATTGCTGGCCGAGAACGCCGATGAGCCCCACGCCGAAGCTATAGCGCGGGCGATAAAAGGCGCTCTGACGCCGATCGCTACCACGGTGCAGCTGGCGGATACGGTGCGCGCCGCGCTTCAAAAGCTTCCTTCAAAAGAAACCGATAATGCGATAAAGAGAGCCCTGCAGCGTACTTTTATGGCGCTGCGCATAGGCGTGAATGAAGAGCTGAGCGTATTGGACCGCTTTCTGGAGGCGCTCCCCTGGTGTCTGAAGACGGGCGGGAGAGCGGCTATTTTATCGTTCCATTCGGGCGAGGACCGCAGGGTTAAGAAAGCCTTTGCGAAAGGAGAAGAGTCCGGGATTTATTCCAGCGTCGCGCCAACCTGTCTGCGCCCCTCTCCGGAAGAACAAAACAAGAATTCGCGATCTTGTTCCGCGAAACTACGGTGGGCCATCCGCATGTAATCCAAGCGTGTTGCGGGTTGTTATATTTTCATATGTCCACATCTTTATATCCTTATTGAGCTTTTTAAAGACGTATTAAACCTTGTTCCAAAGGTTGCGTTCAGGGCGATGATGGGCGGCCTTCCCCAGGTTGCACAGCCTGCCTACGGTTAGTTTTTTCCGTGGGCGCCCTTAATAACTTAAACATTGTGTAAAAAGGTACCTGGTACCTTTTTAGGGTGGGTTTTTTGTATAAAGGGAAAGGGGGGAGCGAAGGGGAATAGTGGGAAAATATTAGACGTTTAAGCACTATTTCCGTATTTCGCGAATTCTTTCGAGTAGGCCAAAAGATAATTTTTTGTGGGACTAATGGCTCCTGTGACCGGTCGGTGCAGGAGCTAAACTATGGTTGTAATACCGACATGGAAATATTAAAAAGAATATCTAAAAGCGGGTTAGCAGCGATTTCGGTTTTGCTTTTTGCAAATACCGTTGAAGCCGGTGTTGTTTCCTTTGACGGGGTTAATAGCGGGTTTTCCTTATCCGAAACCGTCCGTGACATCGAGGGCCGGTCTTTAGTCCCGTCCCAGCCGGCGATTGTTCCTGCCGCCGGAGTGCGCATCTATGATTTTAAAACTCTATATCGAAGTCTTGGCTATCCCGATTCCGGTTGTTTCGGCGCCAGTGAAGAGGCTGTGCAGGACCTTGAAACCTATACCAGCCAGGAGGATGCTTTTTACCAGGAGATCAACAATTATTTACGTTTTTATCCCCAACCCTACGATTGGTATGGCACAGGGCCGGAAGCTGCTGCGGTCATCGTAAAAAATATCGACAGTGTTTTTAATCAGGTTCCGGTTCTTCCTTACGATCTGATACTGTTTCGCGGTCTGGATTTGAAGTTCCGGGAAGGCAACCCATACGCAATAAATGAGGAATTCGTGGACAAAGGGTATGTCTCTACTTCGGTCTCTTATAAGGTCGCGCGCTATTTCGCAATTGACATAAACGACAATGCGGCCACCAGTTCCCGGAAGGCTGTTTTCACGATATACGCCAATCGCCCTGGAGAAAAAGGAATTCTTATCGACCGGAATGAAGACGAGGTCATCTTAAGGCACGGCATGAGGTTTAAAGTGATGGCGAAAAAGAGTAATGTGAAAAAATATGATCTTTACCTGGTGCAGATGTGTGCAGCCTCTTGTGACGCCTCTTTAAGAACCGATGTTCGCGATTTTTGGGCAAAATTCAATATTGAAGATTAAAAAAGGCGGCGGGAGTCGTTTAAAATCGGGGACAAAAAGCCAGGACTTCAATTACGGAGGGAAGTGGCGCAGAAAGGCGGTATGATATGACTTTACGCGGGATAGTTGGTGTGGGGGCCGGAGTCATCCTGGCTGCGGGCATTGCGGGGTATTTTTATTTCCCCAATCCATTATGGACTACGGGGCGGATGATACGTTCGCTTGAAAGCGAAAACGAAATGCATCGGCTGATGGCTGTAGGCCTGCTTAAGGACAGGGCCCCTGGTTCAGAGAAGGCTATTGCTGCGCTTGTCCTCGCGCTGGGAGATAAATGGGATGAGGTCCGGGGTTCCGCATCAACAACCCTCTGTGAGATAGGGGAGCCGGCGATCCCTTATCTCAGGCCGGCGCTTCAGGATAACAATCAACTCGCCCGGGAAACGGCCTCCCAGACTATGATTTGTATGCAGCGATTTGAAAAGAAATGATATCTAAAAGGCAACGTCTATCTTTGCTAAATGCGACCAGTGGGGAAATTGTGGACGCTTAATCCGGGGGAATGGGGATAATGGCCGGATATTTTGAGTGAGGGGTGAGGATAGGCGCGGCCTGATGATCAATGGCGAGAGAATAATGCGGTATGTTGTCCGGCACGAGCAGGCTGGAAGGACGATCGTTGTTTTTCTCTCGGCAAAGTTTCCTTATCACGACTTTGAAGAATGGGGACGGCTCGTTATCTCCGGATCCGTGCTGGTCAATGATAAACAAGCCGCGCCTGATACTGTTCTCAATGAGAACGATGTGGTTAGGTATTGTGCGGTTGATGCGCATGAGCCGCGTGTGGATACGGCGATTACGGTGCTGCATGAGGATCAGGATATCATCCTGATAGATAAATCCGGCGATCTCCCGGTGCATCCCGCCGGCAAGTATTTTAAAAATACTTTATGGGGAATCCTTAAGGATTCTCTGAACATTTCCGAGCCTTCTATAATAAACCGGCTTGATCGTGAAACATCTGGGGTAACGCTGGTGGCGAAGAACCCGCGCGCCGCAGGCATATGCAGACGGCAGTTTAATTGCCGCAGCGTTACGAAAAAGTATACCGTGATCGCGGAGGGCGTTTTTGAGAGGCCGGTTCATGCCCGAGGATATATTGCGCGCTGCGCGGGGTCTTCCATACGCAAAAAACAGCGGTTTGAACCGGCAAGCAGTTCGTTTCCAGAACCAGGGCGCGAAGCCGAATGGGCAGACACAAAGTTCACACCCCTGGCAAGTAATGGCGGTATCAGCGTGGTAGAAGCGATCCCGCATACCGGCAGACTTCATCAGGTAAGGGCTACCCTGTTATCCCTGGGCTATCCGGTGGTGGGGGATAAGATGTACGGCCTGGATGAAGGGGTGTTTCTGCGCTTCATCGAAGACCGGGTGACCGCGCAAGATGCCGCGAAAATGCGCATTAAGCGTCAGGCCCTGCACGCTTCCGAGCTCATATTCCGTCATCCCTCGGACGGACGCGCCATGGCCGTTGCCGCCCCGCTTCCGCCCGATATGCGGGGACTTATCAGTTGATTCAGATAGTGCGCCGATTGAAAACGGCGTATTCCAGGATGACTTTTCCCGGCGCATGATGGACCGGTATGGGAATGGGGTTTTAAGATTAATCGGAAATCAGGATTAAGTACGGTTTTTATTCCGACTGCGTCAACCGCTGGCAATTGCGTAAGATAGGGATTCTAATTGTTTGGGATTAAGGAGGGGACATGAATGGTAAAGATAAGCGGCAGGCGCCGCGCGACAAACATGATTCTGTAATTGAAATTTTTAATGTCGAAGGAAAGGTGGCGTGCATCGGGCGGCTTATTGATTTTTCTTCGTTAGGGGCTTCTTTTTCAGTGGGGGTCCCGATAGTGATGCCGGACAAGTTCCGGGTGCGGTTAAGGCTGATGGATAAGGGCGTATTGGAAGCGGAGGCGCGGGTAGCCTGGATGCGCAGGCAGGCAAACGCCACGCGCTATGGCATAAAGTTCGACTCGCTGAAGCAGATCCGCCCCAAAGAACTCAAATAGGAAGCGCCGCTCGGATTTTTAAGAAAAGAGAGCGGCGGTCTCTTTGGCCGGAGTATCGCGGAGTGAAAAGGGCGGATGTCCGGAAATGAAAATAGAAGAATTAACGGAAAATAAAGCGCAAATATGTGAAAACATCCTGCGGTCCCTGCCTGAATGGTTCGGGATAGAGGAGTCTATCAGGAATTATATCGGAGATTCGCGGTCCAGGCCTATGTTCGTTGCCAGGGACGGAAATGAGGCTGCCGGCTTCCTGTCGCTCACCCTGCATAACGAATTTACCGGGGAGATCCACGTAATGGGGGTCAAAAGGGAATTCCATCGGAAGGGGATCGGGAAAGAACTGGTTTTATACGCCGAATCTTATCTTGCAAAGAGAAAATTTGAATTTCTGACCGTTAAAACGCTCAGCCCGTCGGGTAAATCCTCCGAATATGATAAGACAAGAAAATTTTATCTTGCCCTGGGCTTTAAGCCTCTGGAAGAATTTAAGACTCTATGGGGAGAGGCCAATCCCTGCCTTTTTCTGGTGAAAAACATAAATATCAAATAAGAATCGCCCTTTATTCTAATATATAAGGATATACATAAACAGTGGCAGCGGGCTGGAGAATATCGGCGCAATTTCCGGCTTAACACGCGGGTTTAAAATAAGTTTTGACTAGAATAAGGTTTTTTGTTACAATAATCCCGTAGTTCTGAAAGCCTTTATTTAAGTTTCTTTGGACAAAGGCTGGTTTTTATTATATCGGCTGCCGCGTTCTTCGGAATACGGGCGGTCGGTCCTATAGACAGAGCGGCCTGAATTCCCTCTGCCTGCGGACTAAATAAAATAAAAACACAAACAATCGAAGTGTCGGGATCGGCCGGGTTGAGGCAGGTGAAACCGCTTTGCGGCGTCCACCCGCGCTCAATCCCCCCGTAAGGGGTGACGCAACAGGCCTTTGATCCGGCGCCCGTGCGAGTACCGCAGCCGCGAGGCTCCGGAATGTCTTTTTTTCTCTTTCGAGTTGATTTTCCCAAAGGGGGGAACCACGGTTTTCCCTGCGGTGGTCAAAGGAGCAGTCTATGACAGAAGAAAACAAAAACTCAGAACAGCCCCAGAACGCGCCTCAGGCCCAGCCCGAGGAAATGCCGGCGGCTTTTAAGATCATGATCGGTAAAAAAATCGGAATGACCCAGATGTTCGACGAACATGGCGAGCTCTACGGCGTTTCCGTTGTGGAAGCGGGTCCCTGCCGCGTTATACGCACCCGGACCAAAGAGAAAGACGGTTATACCGCGGTGTGCCTGGGCTTCGGCCATAAAAAGGAAAGCCATACCGATAACGCCGCTAAAGGGATCTTCGCCAAGCTCGGCATAAAACCCATCCGCCACATGAAAGAATTCCGCGTGGATGCTGTTGACGGCGTGAAAGACGGCCAGACGGCCACCGTGTCCGCGCGCTTTGCCGCCGGAGAGTACGTAGATGTGCAGGGCGTGTCCAAAGGGAAAGGCTTCGCGGGCGGCATGAAGCGGCATAATTTCGGCGGCGGCCCCGCTTCACACGGAGCCTCTGACAGGGAAAGAGCTCCGGGCTCTCTCGCTTCAAGACGGTCCCTGGGCCGGGTTCTGCCGGGGCAGCGCATGGCGGGACACATGGGTGTGGATACCGTGAGCATGATGAAACTGAAAGTGCTGAAGGTGATCCCAGAACAGAACCTTATTCTTCTGAACGGCAGCGTGCCGGGAGCCAAGGGCAGTTTTGTATATATAGTCAAAACCGTGAAATCTGTTCCGAAACCGCAGATACTCAGCGCTAAGGCGAAGGCTAAGAAAGAGGCGGCGAAAACGGCGCCCAAGAAAGCCGTGCCCGCGAAGAAGTAAGGAAATAAAGAAGGATATAACTATGGAAACCAAACTCCTGAATTTGAGCGGCAAAGAAGTGGGAATGTACGAGCTTCCCGAGTCACTTTTCAATATTAAGCCCGATCCGTACTTCCTGCATGAAGCGGTGAAGTACTACCTGGCTAACAAGCATCGCGGCACCGCTTCCACTAAAACCCGCGGAGAGATCTCCGGCGGAGGCCGGAAACCCTGGAAACAGAAAGGCACCGGCCGTGCCCGGGCGGGAAGCAACCGCTCCCCTGTGTGGAGAAAAGGCGGCGTGGTATTCGGCCCCAGGCCCCATTCCTACAGGCAGGATATGTCCGAGACCAAACGGCACGCGGCGCTGATAGACGCACTCTCCTCCAAGCAGGCCGATGGCGCCATTCTTATGGTGGAAAACCTAGACCTTAAAGATGTTAAAACCAAGAGCCTGTCTGAGTTTTATAAAACCCTGGCTTTAGACGGTAAACGGATACTGTTCGTCATGGATAAGCCCGAGAAGAACTTCCTTAAAGCTTCCCGGAATATCCCCGACGCGGGCTGGAGTCTCGCCTCCAATCTCAACGCGTACGAAGTGCTGCGCCACGGCCGCCTGATATTCACCGTGTCGGGCATGGCCGCGCTGGTGGACAACCTGAAGGCTGACAGCAGAAAGGAGGACACTACTAATGAATAGGCCTGTTTCTGAAGTGCTTGTGGCCCCGGTATTAAGCGAAAAGAGCGTCACCATGAAGGACACTCAGAACCGCTACACTTTCAAGGTATGTTCCGCCGCCAATAAGGTGGATATCAAGAAAGCCGTGGAAACTTTATTTAAAGTAAAAGTGGATAAGGTCAGGACCATGAATTTCATGGGCAAGATGCATAAGGTCGGCCGCTACGAAGGCAGGCGCTCCGACTGGAAAAAAGCCGTGGTCACGGTGAAGGCCGGACAGAAGATAGATCTCACGGATCTGCCCAAATAATACACAGCGGTATTTCAAAGAGAGGACCAGAATATGCCAGTTAAATCATTTAGACCATATACCCCGTCCAGAAGGACGCTGCAGGTGAGCGATTTTTCCGACATAACCAAGACGTCTCCGGAAAAGAAGCTTTCCCGCGGCCTCAGGAAACACGGCGGACGCAACAACACCGGCATGGTGATGGTGCGCCATCACGGCGGCGGACACAGGCGGAGTTATCGCGAGATCGATTTCCGCCGCGAGAAATTCGGCGTGCCGGCCAGGGTCGCGGCCATCGAGTACGATCCGAACCGCAACGCCCGCATAGCCCTTTTGTTCTACGCCGACGGCGAAAAACGCTACATCCCGGCCCCGCTTGGGCTTGGAGTGGGCGCGAACGTAATGAGCGGCCCCAAAGCCGAGGTCAGGCTTGGCAATGCGCTGCCGCTTGTCAATATTCCTGAAGGCAGTTTTGTGCACGCCATAGAGATGGTCCCCGGCAAGGGCGCCCAGTTCGTGCGCGCCGCCGGCACCCAGGCGCAGCTGATGGCCAAAGAGGGGGACTATGCCCTTCTTAAAATGCCTTCCGGCGAACTGCGGAAAGTTCTTAAGAATTGCCTCGCCACAATAGGCCAGGTTGGGAACATAGAGCATAACACTATAAGCCTCGGTAAGGCCGGCCGCAAGCGCCACATCGGCGTGAGGCCGACCGTCCGCGGCGCCGCCATGAACGCCACCGACCACCCGCTCGGCGGCGGAAGGGGCCACTCCAAAGGCAACAACGTGCCGCGTTCCCCGTGGAACCAGCCGTCCAAGGGCTTTAAGACCAGGACCAAGAAGAAGATATGGTCATGGATGATCGTTCAGGACAGGCGTAAAGCGACTACCGGAGCATAAAAATAAAGAGAGGTTTTTAAAATGAGCAGGTCTTCAAAAAAAGGTCCTTTCGTAGATGGGAAAGTGGCTGAAAAAGTGCAAAAGATGGTCCAATCCGGCGAGAAGAAGCCGATCAAGATCTGGTCCAGAACATGCACTATCACGCCGGAATTCGTCGGACATACTTTTATGGTGCATAACGGCAGGAAGTTCCTGCCCGTCTATGTCACGGAACGGATGGTCGGCCATAAGATGGGCGAATTTTCTTTCACCAGGCTCTTCAAGGGCCACGGCCAGTCCCATACCAAGGACGCCACGGCGCTCACCTAACAGCCGGTGCGCGGACATAAGTTATAGCTATCGCTAAACAGAGAGGAAATCTATGGAAGCTAAATGCCATTTGAGATATCAGCGTTACGGCCGCAGGAAAGTCGGCCAGCTGCTGGATCAGATCAGGGGTAAATCCCTGTTCCAGGCGGAGCAGATCCTGGCCAACATCCCCATGAAAGCCACCGAGCTGGTGCATGACGCGGTCAGGTCCGCCGGCGCCAATCTGTCGGTCAAACTTGGGAGAAAACTGGATCTTAAGACCGTGTGGGTCACCGAAGCGTTCGCCGACCAGGGGCCGATGAAGATGTTGAAAAGAGTTCAGCCCGGCCCCCAGGGCAGGGCAATGCCGTTCAAAAGGAAAATGTGCCACATTATGGTGGCCGTTTCCGATACAAAAGGAGGAAAGTAGAGACTAGTGAATAGCGGACGGGAAATGGCGGACAGGAGAGATCTTTCCTCACGCCGGCCTCCGACCGCTAGCCGCTAACCGCTAAATTTATATGGGTCAAAAAATTCATCCCAGAGGTTTCAGGCTCGGATATGTCCAGGATTGGCAGTCGAAGTGGTTTTCCGTCCACAAGATGCCGGAGCTCATCGGCGAAGATTTTGAAATACGGCGCATGGTAAGCCAACGTTTCAGCCAGGCTTCGGTCAGCTGGGTGGGCATAGAAAGGGCCGGCTCATATCTCAAGCTGACTATTCATACCGCCCGTCCCGGTATAGTCATAGGCCGCCGCGGGATGGATATCGAAAACCTCAAGAAGGATATTGAAGCCCTTACCAGCAGGAAAGTTTTCATCAATGTTTCCGAGATCAAGATAGCGGAAATGGACCCCAGGCTCGTCGGGCAGTCTATAGCCCAGCAGCTTGAGAAGCGGATAGGGCACAAGAAAGCCATCAAGCGCGCCATGGAGCGCACCATGGGTTCCGGAGCCTTGGGAATAAAGATCATGGTTTCCGGCCGCCTCGGCGGTTCGGAGATCGCCCGCCGCGAGCAGTTCCGCAAAGGCCGCGTTCCTCTGCAGACCCTGTCGGCCGATATTGATTACGGCCTCACCGAAGCTATGACCGTGATGGGAAAGATAGGCGTAAAAGTCTGGATATTTAAAAAACTTTTCTTCGCCAAGACTCCCAGGGAACTCATGGACCAGCTTAAGAAATTGCAGTCGGAGACCCCGCTCGAAGTTCCCGTGAACATCGAGAGCGGGAAGATAGAAGAGAAGAAGTGATAGTCGGGGAACGGAGGGCGGCGCTCATAACGGAGCAGCCGGCCGCCGCCCGCCGACGCTCGGCAACCGCATTTCAAGGAGAATAAATTTATGTTGATGCCAAAAAGGGTCAAATACAGGAAGACCCACTCCGCTCCCCGGATCAAGGGCAATACCAAGGGTGGCGCGGTCCTGGTTTTCGGAGAGTATGGTCTTAAAGCCCTTGAGCCCCGCTGGATAACGGCCCGCCAGATAGAGGCCTGCCGCGTGTCCATAATGCGCTTCGTAAGGAAAAAAGGAAAGGTCTGGATAAGGATCTTCCCCGATAAAGCCGTTACCAAACACCCCGCCGAAACCCGAATGGGTAAAGGTAAAGGCGCGCCCGATCATTGGGTGGCCGTTGTGAAGCCGGGCAGGATAATGTTCGAAGTTGAGGGACTGGATCTTGCGACCGCGAAAACGGCTTTCACCAGGGCCAGCCACAAACTGCCTATAAGGACCAGATTCGTGGCTAGAAACGATTGAAGATAACCGCTCGTTTTCAAGGATAAATTATGAAAAGAAAGGAAAAAGAAAATTTGAAGAATATGTCTGACGCGGAACTCAGGGCCCAGTTGCGGGACCTGGAAAAGCATCTTTTCCAGATAAAGTTCAAGAGGGCTTCCTCGCCGCTTGAAAACCCTATCGAGATCAGGCTGATAAGGCGCAAGATGGCGATGATAAAAACATGCATCGGGACGCTTGAGCGCGCGGCGGCCGCTAAAACCTCAGAGGTGAAAAAATAATGACCGAAAATAAAATTGAAAGGAACGCAAGAAAAGTTTTCCGCGGAATAGTGGTCTCCGACAAGATGGCCAAAACCCGCGTAATAAGCGTGGAGCGCACCACCCGCCACTCCGCTTATTCAAAAATTCAGCGGAGCAACGAGAAGTTTTACGCCCACGACGAGGCGAACTCTTCCAAGGCCGGCGATACGGTCGAAATAACCAGCACGAGGCCGCTGTCCAGCCTGAAAAGGTGGCGGATCTCGCGCATTATAGAAAAGGCCAAAGTTTAATCAGGCCGCGGCAAGAACACTGGAGAATGCTTTATGATACAGTTACGAACAATGCTGAATGTGGCGGATAATTCCGGAGCCAAAAAGCTGATGTGCTTTATGGTTCTGGGAGGGAGTACCCGGCGGTACGCTTTCCTGGGAGATATCGTGGTCTGTTCGGTGAAAGATGCCATGCCCAACGGCGCCATAAAGAAGGGAGAAGTCGTGAAAGGCGTGGTGGTCAGATGCACGAAGGAATCACGGCGCCGGGACGGATCTTACATCCGGTTCGACGATAATGCCGTCTGCCTTATAGACGCCAACGGAGAGCCTAGGGGAACCCGCGTGTTCGGGCCCGTGGCCAGAGAGCTCAGAGCCAAGAATTTTCTTAAGATAATATCCCTGGCTCCGGAAGTGATTTAACGATACTTGCGCAGGAGCCGCATCGGGGACAATGTGTTCCGGTCGGCCAGGAAGGAAAATCTATATGCTTAGACTAAAAAAGAAAGACATGGTTATGGTGATGGTGGGCAAGGATAAGGGCAAGAAAGGCGAGATCAAGGAGATCCACCCTGAAACCGATAAGGTGGTCGTGATGGGCGTAAATATAGCGTCAAAGCATAAACGCACCACAAAAGAGAAGCCGGGCGGCATTCACAAGATCGAGATCCCAATACATATTTCGAACGTGCAGCTTATCTGCCCCAAGTGCTCCAAGCCGGTGAAGACCAAGGTCTCCATCGCGGCCTCGGGCGACAAAATGCGCGCCTGCCGCAAGTGTGGGGAAGTTATACTATAAGAGGTGTTTTTAAATGACCAAGGAAAACCAGAAAGAAGCGAAGGCGGCTGCTTTGCCTAAGGATTACAAGCCCCGGATGAGGGAGCTTTATCTGCACAAAGTGGTCCCGGCCATGATGAAAGATTTTTCTCTTAAGTCGCCCATGGCGGTGCCTAAGATCACAAAGATCGTCATCAATATCGGCGTGAGCGAAGCCAAGGAAAATATCCAGGCCCTCGACCTCGCCAAGGAAGATCTGGCCCAGATCGCCGGGCAGATGCCCCAGATCAGGCGGGCCAAGAAATCCATTTCCAACTTCAAGTTGAGGCAGGGAATGCCGATAGCGGTCCGTGTAACGCTGCGCGGCGCGATCATGTATGAATTCCTCGACCGGTTCATCTCCCTTTCCGTGCCCAGGATCCGTGACTTCCAGGGTGTGGACCCGAAGTTTTTCGATGGCCGGGGCAATCTGAACATGGGCCTTCAGGAACATCATATCTTCCCGGAAGTGAACCAGGAAAAATCGCCCAAGGCCCGGGGCATGAACATCTCGTTCGTAACTACCGCCGGCGACAACGACACGGCGAAAGCCCTGTTCGAGCACTTTGGCATGCCTTTTAAAAAGGCTAAGAATTAAGGAGCAGATATGGCAACATACGCTTGGATGGCGAAGATGCGCAAACCCCAGAAGTTTTCCACGCGCTTCAGGAACAGATGTCAGATATGCGGAAGACCCAGGGGCTATTACAGGGATTTCGGACTCTGCCGGATCTGCCTCAGGAAAATGGCCCACGAGGGGCTTATCCCGGGCTTGAAGAAGTCCAGCTGGTAGCGGGTTGGTGTAAAGCGTGGAGTGTAAGGCGTAGAATAGAGGGTTCCCTTATACTTCCCGGCCGCCTTACACCCGTCACTTTTCATCTTAAAGGAGAATAACATGGATCCCATATCCGATATGCTGACCACGATACGGAACGCGGCGGCGAAAAACAAGGAAAGAGTGGATGTGCCTTTTTCAAATATCAAGGCGTCGGTAGCCAGGCTGCTTAAGGACGAAGGCTTCGTCTCTAACTATAAGGTAATAGATCCTAAAGCCGACAAAAGCATAGACAGGCGCGGCGTGATCAGGATCACCCTGAAATATACCCAGAATAAGCGCTCGGTCATTACCGGCATCAGAAGGGTTTCCAAGCCCGGTTTAAGGATCTACAGGCCGCACGACGATATTCCCAGGGTCCGTGCCGCTTTCGGCGTGAGTATCCTTTCCACTTCCAAGGGCCTTATGACGGACTCCGAAGCCAAGAAGCAGAAAGTCGGCGGAGAAGTGCTCTGCCAGGTGTGGTAATAAAAGCGGCGGCGAAACGCAAGTAAGCGGCGGACGCTAATTCAAGAGGAAAAACTATGAGCAGAATAGGAAGAAAACCGGTGACGGTGCCTGAAAAGGTGAAAGTCAGGGTGGAAAACAGCGCTGTATTTGTGGAAGGCCCGCTGGGCAAGCTTTCCTACGCCCTTCCCGACGGCATACTGGCCGCGGTCAAGGACGGAAAAATAAATTTGAGCGTGGCCGGAGGGGCGATCGGTAAAGCGGCCCTTTACGGCACCATCAGGGCCCGGGTTAACAATATGGTTAACGGCGTTACCAACGGGTTTAATAAAGTGCTTGAGATCAACGGAGTCGGTTTTAAAGGCGCGGTAACGGGGGCACAGCTCAGCATGCAGCTTGGTTTTTCACATCCCGTCCTGGTGGATATTCCCCAGGGAATTAAAATGACTTTCGATCCCAAGGCTACCGTTCTGACCATAAGCGGTATAGATAAAGATCTGGTGGGAAATCTGGCCGCCCAGATAAAAAGGGTGAAACCGCCGGAGCCTTACAAGGGGACCGGGATCAAGTATCAGGGAGAACATATTATCCGCAAGGCCGGTAAGACCGCGGCCGGCGCTACCGCCGGAGCCGGCGGCGGTGCGGCTAAGAAATAAACTTTGGTATTCGAGGAAGAACATATATGATAAGCAAACGGGAAAGATATCAGTTCAGAAAAGACCGCACCAGGAAGCATCTCCAGGCCAACGCTTTTACCAGGCCCCGCTTGAGCGTGTACCGGAGCATCAAGTATCTCTACGCGCAGATCGTTGACGACGCGAAGGGCCTTACCCTTGCCGCCGCCTCCAGTCTGGACAAGGAGCTGAAAGGCAAGGTGAAGTCCGGCAAAAGCCTGGAGACCGCCAAAGTGGTGGGTGCGCTCGTGGCCAAGAGGGCTATAGAGAAGGGCGTCAAGGAAGTCTGCTTCGACCGCGGCGGACGTATATTCCACGGCAGGATCAAGGCGCTGGCCGAGGCGGCCAGGGAAGCCGGCCTTAAGTTTTAACCCGAAGCAAGCCGGTGTGGCGCGAAGCGTAAAGTGTTAAATAATTTTTTTGGCCGTCCGACACTTGCCGTCTATCGCTTCCGCACCCGAATCTACCAGGAGAATTAATAATGCTTAGAAATCAGAAACAATTACGGACCGAAAAAGAACTCAACGCCGACGGCTCTCCCAAAGCCGTAGCGGCGGTGGAAATGCTGGACTTGGAAGTCGCTCCGGTTACGGAAGAAAAAACCGTGGTCGTAGCCATTAACAGGGTTACCAAGGTTGTTAAGGGCGGTAAAAGATTTTCCTTCAACGCGCTAGTGGTTGTGGGCGACAACGCCGGCTCCGTGGGCGTGGCCCTGGGCAAGTCCAACGAAGTCCAGGTCGCCATCCAGAAGGCAACGGCCGCGGCCCGCAAGGGAATGATGACCTTCCCATTGAAGGGCTCCACTATTCCGCACGAAACGGAAGGATATTTCGGCGCCGGCCATGTATGGATGAAACCCGCAGTGGGCGGCACCGGTCTGATAGCCGGCGGAGGCGTGCGCGCGGTCCTTGAAGCCGGCGGCGTGAAGAATATTCTTACCAAGAATCTCGGTTCCAGGAATTCTTTTAACACCGTTTACGCCACGCTGGACGCGTTGCGGCAGCTTAGAAGCAGGGAAGAAGTTTTAAAGATGAGAGGTTGAGCCGCACCAGGCGGAGGATAGCGGGTGATAGGCGGCGGATCACAGACAAGCGGCATCAGTAAATCGCCCTGTATCTGCCGCTTCCCGTCCATAACCTGCATTTTAGGGAGACAAAAACATGATACATCTACATAATTTACGGCCTAAACCGGGTTCTGTTCACAGGAAAAAGAGGCTCGGCACCGGGCAGGGGTCCGGCCACGGCCAGACCTCCACGAAAGGCCAGAAGGGCCAGAATTCCACAGCGGGCGGATCCAAGCGCGACGGTTTTGAGGGCGGCCAGATGCCGCTGCTGCGGCGCATCCCCAAGAGCGGGTTCAGCAACAGAAGATTCCGCAGCGTCTATGAATGGACCAATGTTTCCATACTGGATAAGCATTTTGAGAACGGGAACGAAGTCACCCCGGAAAGCCTCGTCGGCAAACGGCTGATAAAGAAAGGCGAACTCGTAAAGGTTCTCGGTGACGGGGTCATAAACAAAAAGCTGACCGTCAAGGTCCACGCCTTTTCAAAATCCGCCAGGGAAAAGATAGAAAAAGCCGGCGGCAAGGCCGAACTTATTATCGAAGTAAAGCCGGAAGCCAAACCCCGCAAGTAATACGCCCGCAGGGCTAGCCGCCCCGCGGTTTTGTTTCGTCCGGGGCCATGAGGCGTTGAAGTCTTCAAGGTTAATTTTAAATTCGACGGGAGCGCGGACAGTTTGACTTTAGTTTAAGGTTTTTCGCGCGCGCCTGTCTCTAACGGGGCGAATAATGCAAGCAATAACGGACTTGTTCAAGATCCAGGACCTCAAGAGAAGGTTGTTATTTGTTCTGGTGGCGCTGGCCGTGTACCGGCTGGGCGCTTCCATACCGATACCGGGGATCAATACTGCGGCCCTTAGGGCGCTGTTCGCGGCCAACCAGGGCAGCCTGCTCGGGTTCCTGGATATTTTCTCCGGCGGAGCTCTCGGCAAGTTCTCCATCTTTTCGATGGGCGTTATGCCGTATATTAACGCCTCGATCATCATGAGCCTGGTGCAGGGCGCGCATATCTTCCCGGTCCTCGACCGTCTCCAGAAAGAGGGGGAATCGGGCCGCAGGAAGATCACTCAATTCACCAGGCTGTTCACTCTGTTCCTGGCCGCTTTTCAGTCGCTGGGACTGACTATCGCGCTAACCAAGATGTCCCCCGCCGGAGGCGCTCCGATCGCCCCGAACGCGGATTTCGCGTTCTATTTCATCACCGTACTCACCCTCACCACCGGGACGGTCTTTGTCATGTGGCTGGGAGAACAGATCACCGAGCGCGGCATAGGCAACGGCATCTCGCTGATCATCTTCGCGGGTATCGTTGACCGTCTGCCCAGCGCGGTCATGAGCATGGTCAAACTTATACAGATAGAGGAAATAACCCTTCTGACCGGCATTCTGATCGTGGCCATCGTGTTGTTGGTGGTAGGTCTTGTCATCTGGATAGAGACCGCGCAGCGCAAGATCCCCATACAATATGCCCAGCGCCAGGTCGGGCGCAAGATGTACGGCGGGGTCAGCACTTTTCTTCCGCTTAAGGTGGATCAGTCCGGAGTCATAGCCGTTATTTTCGCCGTTTCGCTTTTGAGCGTGCCTTATACCATAACGCAGTTCAACCCTAATTCACCGTGGGCCCAGAAGCTTATGTCGTTCATGAACCACGGCAACATAGCTTATCAGCTGATGTATGTGGCGCTTATAGTTTTCTTTTGTTACTTCTACAATTCCGTCAGTATAAACCCCAAAGACCTCGCTGAAAATATGAAAAAATGGGGCGGGTTTATTCCCGGTATCAGGCCCGGAGATCCCACCTCGCAGTATATAGAGTGGGTAATGAACAGGATCACGCTGGGCGGCGCGCTTTTTGTCTCGCTGCTGGCGGTCCTCCCGGACTATATGCGCGCCAAGCTAAACGTCCCCTTCTATTTCGGAGGCACCTCTCTGCTGATCGTGGTCGGAGTGGCACTGGATACCATAGCGCAAACGGAAGCCCACCTGATAATGCGGAACTACGAAGGTTTCTACAAAAATTCAAAGATAAAAGGACGTTGGTTCAACGTCGGACAATAATAACGCATATGAATCTTGTTCTTTTGGGCTATCCGGGTTCCGGAAAAGGAACGCAAGCCAAGATCTTGAGCGGTAAATTTTCTCTTTTCCACATCTCTACCGGTGATATCTTCAGGGAAGCGATCGCCGCTAAGACCCAGATCGGGGTTGAAGTTTCAGGATATCTTTCGGCCGGCAGGCTTGTGCCGGATAAGCTTGTGCTTGAGGTTATAAAGACCAGGCTCGCCAAGGAGACCAGGGGATTGTTGTTCGACGGTTTCCCCCGGACCGTAGATCAGGCCCAGGGGCTGGATGACTATTTCGCCTCCAGGGGGCAATGCATAGACGCCGTTGTTTTCCTGGATGTAGATGAAGAGTCCGTGGTCGGGAGGCTCGGTTCAAGGCGCACATGCTCAAAATGCCTTAAAATTTATAATTTACTCACCTCTCCGCCCGCCAAGGAAGGATTGTGCGATTCCTGCGGCGCAAAGCTGATGTTGCGCGAAGACGATAACCCCGATGTTATTAGGCGCCGCATCGGAGTTTATAAGGATCAGACCGAACCTTTGGCGGCGTATTATAAAGGATTGGGGAATTTTTATCCGGTTAAGGGCGGTCAGGATCCGGAAATAGTCGCCGCGGAGATAGCGGCCGTTTTAAAAAACAACGTAAAGTAGCAACCTGTATCGGCTTAATTTCCCCGAAGTGATGCTTCGTACCCGGATGCGCAATCTTGTCCAGGCTCGTGAGCTCGGACAGGATCGTTGGAGATTTGTTTCGGACGCGATAAGATGATAGAGATAAAAACTACGGCTGAATTGGATCTGATGAGGCAGGCTTCCAGGATAGTGGCGCAGGTGCTGGCTCTGCTGAAAAAAGAGGTGCGGGCCGGAGTTTCGACCGCGGAACTGAACAGCCTTGCCGAGCGCGAGATCCGTAAGCGTGGCGCTGTTCCGGCTTTTCTCGGTTACCGGGGATATCCGGCTACGCTTTGCGTCTCTATAAACGAGGTCGTGGTCCACGGCATTCCCAGCGATAAGCGGATCATACAGAGCGGAGATCTGGTAAGTCTGGATCTTGGCGCGGTTTACCGCGGCTTTTACGGAGACGCCGCTATCACCGTAGCGGTAGGGACGGTCAAGCCGGAGCGGGCGCGTTTGATGGAAGTGACGGAGCGTTCCCTTGCGTCGGCCTTGTCCGAAGTTAAAAGCGGCGCGAAGATCGGCGACGTGTCCCACGCGGTGGAAAGTGTCGTGACTAAAAGCGGGATGTCCGTAGTTCGGGAGTTCACGGGCCACGGCATAGGCCGCCATCTGCATGAGGAGCCTTCCATTCCTAATTACGGGAAGCCGGGTTCCGGAGCCACGTTGAAACCCGGCATGACTCTTGCCATAGAGCCCATGGTGTGCATGGGGAACCCCGAGATCATTATTAAGAATGACGGTTGGACGGCCGTATCCGCGGACGGGAGCTGCACGGCCCACTTCGAACATACTGTGGCGGTGACCGAAGACGGATGTGAGATCTTAAGCGTAGCGTGAGCCTGAAATTTAAAACGGGAATAGTTATTCTGAAACTCTTTTCCCCGCGCTTTATGGTTCCCGTTTTACGCTGCGCCGTTTAAACGATTTCAGTTTCATAGCGGCGAATTTTAGTATAATATATAAATATGTCAGAAAACAGCGAGAAAATAGAAGTGGAAGGGATCGTAAAAGAAGCTCTTCCGAACGCGACTTTCAGAGTTGAAATCGCGCCTGGAAAGATAATCCTTGGGATCATTTCCGGCAAGATGCGCATTAACCATATCAAAATACTTCCCGGGGACAAAGTTAAAATAGAGCTTTCTCCCTACGACTTGTCTAAGGGGCGGATAGTTTACAGGGAAAAATAGTATCGCGGACGCGGCGCCGTTAAGTCCCGCCGGCGGAATATTCTAAGGAGCGCTTCCATGAAAGTAAGAGCCAGTGTAAAAAAAATTTGCGTTAAATGCAAGATTGTAAAACGTAAGGGCGTTGTCAGGGTGATCTGCGGCGATCCCCGCCACAAGCAGAGACAGGGATAGAAGAAGTTGTTTAACGATTAACAACTACCACCATTTAGTTTTTTTTAAGGAGAATATATGGCACGTATAGCAGGTGTGGATTTACCCAGAGAGAAACGGATAGATGTGGCGCTCGCCTATGTTTTCGGCATAGGGCGTCCGTTGGCTGTCAAGATCCTGGACGGTTTGAAAAGCCAGATCGATCCCGCTATCAGGGTCAAGGATCTGACCGAGGACCAGATCGGTCTTCTTAACTCCATAATTTCTAAGGAATACAAGGTGGAAGGAGAACTCCGCAGGGAGATCACCGCCCACATGAAAAGACATGTGGAGATCGGCAGTTACAGGGGGATGCGCCACAGAAGAATGCTTCCCGCCCGCGGCCAGAGGACCAAGACCAACGCCCGGACACGCCGCGGCAGAAGGAAGACCGTCGGTTCAGCCGCAAAAGCTCCGGCTAAGCCCGTGGCCGCTAAATAATCAGGAGGTTGAAATTTATCATGACCGAAGAGAAAAAACAGCAGCAACCCGCGGCCGACGGGTATAAGAAAACCGAGCACAAGCCCCAGGCCAAGAGAAGGCATCACGGCACCGTTGCTTTTGCCAAGGTGTACATCAATTGCTCTTTTAACAATACCATAGTTACCATTACCGACGAGAAAGGGAATGTTATAGCTTGGTCCACCTCCGGCGCCAACGGCTTCAGGGGCACAAAGAAAGGCACTCCTTTCGCGGCACAGATCACATCTTCCAAAGCCGCGTCCCGGGCGCTGGAATACGGAGTGAAGCAGGCCGTGGTTTTTGTGACCGGTCCCGGTAACGGCAGAGAGACGGCGATCAGAGCCATAGCCTCAAGCGGCATCCACGTGATCTCCATTAAGGACACCACGCCTATCCCGCACAACGGCTGCAGACCGCCTAAACCCAGAAGAGTATAATTACGGAGGACGGAATAACGACCAGAAACCGGGTGCTGCTCGCGGAACGATAGATTCGCCGGTTTTAGGTTATCCGCTTCTCTAATCCTCTAAAAATGTTCAAGGAGAGTTTTGAATGTCCAGATATACAGGCCCCAGCTGCAAAAAATGCAGAAAAGTAAGCCAAAAGCTGTTCCTTAAAGGCAGCAAGTGCTCCACTAATTGCATCGTGGATAAGAAACTTAAAGCCAGCCGCGACAAAAAATTCACTCCAGGCGGCCACGGCGGAATGAAAAAAATGTCCGACTACGGCAAGCATCTGCGCGAAAAGCAGATCGCACGGCTTATGGCGCAGGTGACGGAAGCGCAGTTCAGGCGCTTTTTTGACAAGGCTTCCAAGGACAAGGGCAAGACCGGTGAGGCGCTGCTGCGTTTCCTGGAGGTCAGGCTTGATAACGTTGTCCGGCGTCTCGGTTTCGCGATCTCTATGAAGGCTTCAAGACAACTTGTTAACCATGGGCACATCCGCGTGAACGGCCGCCAGGTGGACATCCCATCCTTCCTGGTAAAGCCCGGAGATACGGTGAACATCGACGCACAGGCGGCCCAATCCTCGGCGGTGAAGCTGGGACTTGACCACGCGGATAAATCCGCGCCCCGGCCGAGTTTCCTGTCCTACGATGCCGCTACCATGACCGGAAAAATGGTACGCTGGCCCGATCGCGGTGAAGTATCCATCAGCGTAGATGAGCAGCTTATAGTGGAATTTTACTCTAAATAACCAGGAGGCAGCGCATAAAATGTCCAGTTTTTCAAAACAGCTTATTATCCCCGAAGCCATAAATGTCGAGGAAAAAACCAAGACCGAGAACTATTCGAAATTCACCGCCGAGCCCTATGAAAGGGGTTACGGCCACACCATAGGCAACTCTCTGCGCCGCATTCTCCTCTCAAGCCTGGACGGAGCCGCCGTAGTGGCGGTCAGGATCAAGGGCGCCCGGCACGAATACGCCACCGTGAACGGAGTACAGGAAGACGTTATCAATGTGCTGCTGAACCTTAAAAAGCTCCGTGTGCGTCTTGTCGGCGACGGTCCCGAAACCCTGTTGCTGTCCGTGCAGGGCAAAAAGGAAGTCAAGGCCTCCGATATCCGCGAGAACGCCAATGTCGAGATCATCAACAAAGACTTGGTCATCGCGCACGTGGAATCCGGCGCGGTTTTTGAAGTGGAGCTTGAAGTCGCCAGGGGCGCCGGTTATCTGACTTCCGAAGAGATCAGGGTCCGGATGAACCTCCCCGCTGATTTTATTCCGATGGACGCGCTTTTTTCCCCGATACAGAAAGTCCACTACAACGTGGAAAACGCCCGTGTGGGCCAGCGCACGGACTACGACAGGCTGGTCCTGGAGATCTGGACTGACGGCAGCATCAGTCCTTCCGACGCCGTGAACAAGACCGCGTCGCTTTTACGCCGTTCCATAATTCCGTTCCTTCCCGAAGCCGAAGCCGCTGTAGAGCCGGCCAAAGCCGAGGGCGGCTCCGCCGAATCCGGAGAGAAGGGCGCGGAACTCAAAGGCGCGCTTGAGCAGGGCGTGGAGATGATAGAGCTTTCTTCCCGCGCTTCAAACTGCCTTAAAGTCGCCGGTATCCGCACCATAGGCGAACTGGTGGGCAAGACCGAAGCCGATCTGCTGTCTGTGAAAAATTTCGGCAAGAAATCTCTCGACGAGATCAAGGAAAAACTCAAGGAAATGGGCCTCGAACTCGGGATGAAAGTGGAATAAATCTACCAGCCTATGGCTGTGCCGTTTCAGGGTTATAGCCTTCAGACGGCCTAGGAGCGTTTATGATAAAAAATCTAGGACACAGAAAGCTTTCAAAAACAGGATCTCACCGGCGCGCCATGTTCTCCAATATGGCGTCCAGCCTTCTCCTTCACGAGAAAATAAAGACCACCGTTCCCAAAGCCAAAGAGCTTCGCCGCGTGGTGGAAGGCGTAATTAACGACGCTAAGAAGGGCCGGTGGCTGGAAGTCAGGAAGATCATACGGATCAAGGCCATCTATCACAAGGTCTTTGATGTGCTGGCCCCCAGATATAAAGAAAGGGCCGGCGGTTGTACCAGGATCCTTAAACTTGGAGCGAGGAAAGGCGACGCCACCGAGGTCGCCATGATCAAATTGGTGGACTAAATGGTTTTTGATTATTTTTTCAGTCTTTTTTCCAACGACATAGGCATAGACCTCGGTACGGCCAATACCCTGGTATACGTCAAAGGCAAAGGCATCGTTTTACGCGAGCCTTCCGTGGTCGCTATAGATAAGAACAAGAGAAGAGTGCTGGCCGTCGGATCGGAGGCTAAGCTTATGCTGGGCCGTACGCCCGCCAACATCGTGGCCGTGCGCCCTTTGCGCAACGGCGTCATTGCGGACTTCGAAGTCACGCAGGAAATGATCAAGTATTTCATCAGAAAAGTGCACAACAGGCGCAGTCTTCTGCATCCCAGGATAGTTATCGGCATCCCTTCAGGCATCACTGAAGTGGAAAAACGCGCCGTGCAGGAATCGGCCGAGCAGGCCGGCGCCAGAGAAGTCTATCTTATCGAAGAGCCCATGGCGGCGGCAATAGGTTCCGAACTGCCGGTCTCCGAGCCCCATGCCAGCATGATCTGCGACATCGGGGGAGGCACCACGGAAGTGGCCGTTATTTCGCTGGGGGGAATGGTGGTGGCCAAATCCCTGGACGTCGCGGGCGACGAGATGGACGATTGTATCGTGCAATATTTTAGGAGAAAGCATAATCTGGTTATAGGTGAAACTACCGCGGAAGAAGTGAAGATACAGATCGGATCGGTTTTTCCGTTGAAAGAAGAAAAGACCATAGAGGTCAAGGGTAGGGATCAGGCTAAAGGCCTGCCTAAAACGATTCTTGTCACATCCGAAGAGATCAGACAGGCTCTGATGGAGCCCGTCCAGCTCATAGTGGACATTATTAAACAGGTTTTAGAAGAAACCCCTCCCGAACTTTCATCCGACCTTGTGGACAGAGGCATGGTCCTTGCCGGCGGCGGCTCCTTGTTAAGGGGCTTCCCCGAACTTATCAGGCAGGAGACCGAATTGCCGGTTCACAGGGCGGCCGATCCGCTCAGCTGTGTCGCCTTAGGCTGCGGCAAGTACCTTGAAGAACTGGATAAGATACAGCAGAGACCCGATTTTTTAAAGTCATATCATTAATTAAAGGCGCTCAAGTCTTTCTCCACAGTTTTATACGACCGGCAGGTCCGCGCCTTTTAATTCCGATAAAATCGAGTCTCCCGTTTAAAGGGAAGACTATGATCCCACCATTCGCTTATCCGCGCAAGGCGGATACTATCATATCCCTGCGCGGACCCGGCGGCGGTCTTTATGGCCGCGGGCAGGTGGCGGGATGAACAGGGAAAAAGACATGGCAAACTACGCTGTTGTCTTTTTTGTCGTTATTTCCGCCCTGCTTCTTCTTTTTCCTTCCACCAGGGTCGCCCAGACCGTCCGCATCATATCAAGCTACAGTCTATATCCATCCCTCCACTACGGAGAGAAATACGATTATTTTATCCGCAATGTCCCCCAAAATTTCCTAAACATCCTTAAAGTGGACCAGGAGAACCGGACCCTGACCGCCATGATAAAAGAACTTGAGATCTCCAATAAAACGGCCGAGTCCGCGATGGAGGAGAACCGGCGGCTGACTTTGGAGATGGGCCTCTCGCGCAATATCCAGCTTAAAGGGGTCTGGGCGCGCGTTGTGAACAAGAATCCGCAGGACTGGTACGGCGCGTTTTTCATCAACAAGGGCTCGCGGGCCGGCATCACGCTCAATTCAACCGTGGTCGGGTTCGAGAACGGACAAGTCGGACTTGCCGGCCGGGTTTTTGAAGTTTATCCTGATTTTTCCAAAGTGCTGCTTATCACCAACGGCGTTTCTTCCGTGATCTGTTCTCTGCCCGGCGCTAATTTCGAGGGCCTGGCCGAAGGCCGGGGTACCTGGCTCCTGAAGGTGAATTATATACCGGAAGGCTCAGATATAGCCGAAGGCATGGAACTAGTCACTTCCCCCGGAGGGTTGCTGTTCCCCCAGGGGCTGCCGGTGGGCCGCGTGCAGAAAGTGCATCCAAAGGAATCTTTCATGAATTTTATCACCGCGGACGTGTCCCCCGCGATAACTATCAACGCGCTCAAGGAGGTCTATATCGTGAAAAAAGACCTTCCGCCGGACCTGCAGGGAGCCGTGGCCAAATAATATGGGCATTATCGGAGATATCCTGATTTACATTCTGACCGGGCTTGTCCACTGGTGGTGGACCGCCAATCTTTCCGTTTTCGGCGTGTCCCCTAATATAGTTTTTTCCGCGGCGCTGTCGGCCGCCATCATCGCCCGTCCCGCCAAGGCTATTTCATATTGTTTTCTATTCGGGATATATCTGGACCTGCTGGGCTCCAATCTTTTCGGCGCTTACGCGCTTACCTACACGCTCATGGCGTATGGTATTTATATGATGAAGCGCCATCTCGACCTAATCGGCCCTTTTTCACAGATCATCGCGGCCCTGGCGCTCACCGTTGTCACAATGTTGTTTTATCAGGGTTTGTCCCTGGCGCTGGCCAAGATAAATCCGCTGCAGCTTAAAGCGTTCCTGGTGGAGCCTTTCCTGAACGCGATAGCGGTTCCGATAATGTTCTATTTTTTTGTGCAGCTTAAAAGAAGGTTCAACCTGTTATGATAGAGCGCGGTATCTCCCAGGACAGGATAAACCTCTTATGGAGCCTGGTTACGGCGGTGGCGCTGGTATTCGCTCTGCGGCTGGTCAACCTCCAGATCCTGATGCACGCGCATTACAGGGAAATAGCGGAAAGGAACAGGACCCAGATTTTATCCCAGGCCGCGCCGCGGGGGCGCATCTATACCAGGGATTCCGCCGCGGTAGCCACCAATAAGCCTTCTTTCAGCCTGATCTATTTTCCGGGAGAGATGAAATCCGCGGAGGCTATGGACGGCATGGCCCGCAGTCTTTCCCATTATCTCAACATTCCCTTTGACGATCTTCAGGCCAACCTTTACAGAGCGGTCAAAAAAGGCGCGCCTATGCGTCTGGCCGAAAACCTCTCCTCGAAAGCCATGTTCTCCCTCTCCGAGCTCAAAACGATGTATTCCGGCATAGACATAATCGTTGAGGCCCGCCGCTATTACCCTTTCGGAAATTATCTGAGCCATCTGACCGGCTATATCAGCAAGATGGACGCAAAGGAATGGGCGGTATACGGGAAGGATAAGAATTACGCCATGGATTCGCGCATAGGCAAAGCGGGGCTGGAGAAGATGTATGAAAGGGATCTGAAAGGAAAGGACGGGGGCATTTATCTGGAAGTGGATTCCAGGGGCAGGCTCAGCAAGATCCTCGAAAGCCGCAAATGGGAGACCGGCGCGGATATCTATCTGACCATAGATTCCAAGATACAGTCGGCGGCGGAAGAGGGGCTCAAAAAATCCAACACGGGCAAAGGCGCGGTGGTGGCCATAGACCCCAGGTCCGGCGCGATATTGGCTTTAGCCTCCATGCCCGATTACGATCCGAACCGCTTCGTTTCCTACTCCGATCAAAAATCATCGGACAGCATGAAAGCGCTGCCGGAATTCAACGTGGCCGTGCAGGGTGTTTACCCGCCCGCTTCCACGTTCAAGATACTCAGTTCAATAGCGGCTTTGGAGTCCGGCCGGGTGTCTCCGGCCGAAACTTTTTTCTGCCCCGGCTATTACGACGCCGGCAGCCGCGTTTTCAAATGCTGGGAAAAGAAAGGCCACGGCAAGGTTGATCTTATCCAGGGGCTGGCTAAATCCTGCGACGTATATTATTACAACCTCGGCATCAGGACGGGCGCTCTGAACATAGAAAAATACGCCCGCCTTTTCCGGCTGGGCGTGCCCACCGGCATCCCGCTGCCGGATGAAAAGAGCGGCAATATTTTCGGGCCCAGCAAGCGCGCCGCAAATAAAAGCTATTGGTTCATAGGCGACACGCTGAACCTGGCCATCGGCCAGGGCGAAACGCTTGTGACCCCCATACAGATGGCGCAGGTAGCCGCGGTCATTGCCAATGGCGGAATCTTCTGGCGCCCGTATTATGTGGACCACATCGTAAACAACGAAGGGCAGATCTCTTTCAGAGGCAAACCTGAAAAAATCTCTCAGATCCAGCTCAAGGAAAGCACCCGCGCTATCCTTAAAGAAGGTCTGAGAGAGGTGATCCTTTCCGGCACCGGCCAGTCGACTAAGATCGAAGGCGTGGAGGTTTTCGGCAAGACCGGCACGGCCCAGAACCCGCAGGGGAGAGACCACGCCTGGTTCGTAGCGTTCGCCCAGCTTCCCAACGGGCCGGCCGAGATAGCGGTGGCCGTACTGGTTGAGCACGGTCTGCACGGGGCGTCCACCGCGGGTCCGATAGTCAGGGATGTGGTGCTGGCCGCGATGAACGGCCGCCTTCCGGAGCGCCGCGTGATGGTAAAGACTTTACCGGCCGCCGGGCTTGAAGCCGTGGCCGGATCCACAATGCCTCCCGCCGCGGTGGAGGAGGACGAAAGATGATCACCGCTTCCCAGACCGGCCTTAAAAAGAACCGCATGGATTGGATCCTATTTTTTTCCGTCCTGGCGCTCATTACCATGGGTACGCTGGCGATCTCTTCTTCCGTCGCCGTCCTGCCGTCTCATTTCCGTATCATCAGGACTCATTTTATCGCAGTTCCCCTGGGATTCATGGCTTTTGCGGCTGTCTGGAGCCTCAACTATCAGATCTTTCAGGATCAATGGCAGTTCGTTTATGGAGCCGTGCTCCTTATGCTGGTGGGCGTGCTTATTTTCGGAGTTATAGACAAGGGTTCCAGATCCTGGTACCACCTGCCTTTCTTTTCCGTGCAGCCGTCCGAATTCGCGCGCGTAGGCCTTATTCTGGTGCTCGCCAATTACCTGGATAAAAAGATCACGAAGATCAGGGAGTTCCAGGTGGTGCTGGGGGCTTTGATGCTGAGCATGCCGGTGTTCTTCCTGCTCATAAAACAGCCGGATTTTTCGGCCATACTCCTGACCCTGCCGGTAGTCCTGATAATGCTGTTCGCCGCGGGCGCGAATATCTTTCACTTGTCCATTATCCTGGGGTACAGTTTCATCTCGGCTCTTTTCCCCATTCTGTGGACCGTTATTACCCTGAACCCGGAACTCCTCGACAGCCCGCTGGTCGGTTATTTTTTCCACCTTTCGGATTTCGGCTGGAGCGCTCTGACGTTCGTGTTCGGTGTGGGGGCCGCGGCCTACCTCCTGTGGGTTCTTTCGGTTAAGTTGTATTCCAATATTTCCGGCGTTTTTTTCGGGGGAGCGGCCCTTGTGCTTATACTGGGCTTCTTCTCCGGAGTTATGGTCAAGAATCAGATGCGGTATTACCAGCAAAAACGGCTTGAAGTATTCCTGTCCCCGGAATCGGATCCGAAAGGGGCCGGCTACAATCTGCTGCAGGCGCGTATCGCCATAGGTTCCGGAGGAGTGCTGGGCAAGGGCATATTTTCCGGAACGCAGTCCCGGCTGGGTTTTGTTCCGGAGCGTCATACCGATTTTATTCTGGCGGTAGTGGGAGAAGAAATGGGGTTCTGGGGCACCATGCTGGTAATGGGCTTTTACGTCCTGATCCTCGGCCGGATACGTATCTGCGCCAAGCTCGCGCGCGACCGGTTCGGCTACCTGGTAAACTGCGGCATTTTCGGCATGTTCATGGTTTATTTTTGCATCAATTTCGGCATGCTCCTCGGTTTGAGCCCCGTGGCCGGTGTGCCGCTGCCGCTTCTTTCTTACGGCGGGTCCAATCTTGTGGCCACCCTGATCTCTCTCGGCCTGGTGCAATCTGTGTACGCCAGGCGGTATGCGCTGGTGTAAACCGGTTTTAAGCCAAGGGAAAGCTCAGCAGGAAAGAAGCGGAGGAAAAAGCAAACAGGGATGAAAGTTTTTTGGTTTGACTTGCTGGTGAAATATGGATAACGTACCTAAATCCAGGATGAGGCTGAGGTTCACCCGCCTTAAAGGCGCCTGGAACATGTCGCATCTGGAGCAGATAAGGGCGCTTAGGGATATGGCGGCCGCGTCCGGTCTTGATTGTTGTCCCGCCAGGAACGGAAAAAATCTGGTCCCGAAGATGTCTTTCGGACCGGCGCTGTCGGCGGGCTATGAAAGCCTCTGTGAGTATGCGGATCTCTATCTCGCTCAAACCTGCAAAGAAGAGATCGTGGGGGCGAAACTGTCGGCGGTGAAATCCGGGGCGTTTTCCCTGGTGTCGGTTAAAAGGGTGCCGGTTTATTTTCCGTCCATAGAGGCCAGCGTCAGCGCGGCGCGCTATCTCATCGAAGCGGATTTTAAGGGGAACTTTACCCGGGAGGCTGTGGACATTTTTTTGGCGCGGAAAAGCGCGCTATATGCAAAACCGGGCGCCGCCGGCCCCGGCGCTACGCTGGACGTTCGGCCTGTGGTTATGAGCGCCGAGCTGGACGCGGCCGCGGGCGGCTTGCGCCTGGTGCTCAGGGTGGAGCCGGGAAAGAACGTTAAACCCGTAGAGGTCCTGGGCGTAATGGCCGGCGGGGAAATGGAAATTAAAAGAGTGGTAAGGGAAGAATTGTACTGGCTTGACTCAAAAGGCGGGCTGGAAGTGATTTAACCTTTCATTATATAAGGAGCGTTTTAATAATATGAACAATCAGAAGCTGGTGAAAAAAGAGATATTCGCGAATACCTCTTTTGAAGAAACAAGGATAGCGATCTTGGAGGACGGCCGTCTGGCCGAACTTTTCTGGGAACGCAGAAGCAACACTAATATTGTGGGGAATATTTACAAGGCCGTGGTGGAAAATGTTCTGCCTGGCATTTCCAGCGCGTTCATGAACATCGGCCTGGATAAGAACGCCTATATCTATATTTCCGATGTGCTGGGCGGACAGCGGGACCCGATAGAAAGGCTGCTGAAAAAGGACCAGGAGGTAATGGTGCAGGTGACCAAGGACGCCATAGGCACCAAGGGCATGAAAGTGACCATGGATGTCTCGCTCCCCGGCAGGTACCTGGTGCTGACGCCCTTCCAGGAGTTCGTGGGCGTGTCCAAAAATATAGAGACTCCCGAGGAAAGAAAACGTCTTTCCGAGATCCTCAGGAAGATCACGGTCGCCAACGAACTTGGCAAGAAAGGCTGTATCGTGCGCACCGAAGCGGAAGGGGCCAGCGAAGAAGAGCTGGAACGCGAACTTAAATTCCTGATGCGGCTTTGGGATTCCATTCAGAAGCGTTTTGAGACCGTCCGCCCTCCCTTCCTGCTTCACAAGGATATGGATATGGCCTTGCAGGTGGCCCGCGACATCCTCTCGGACGACGTGGCCATTTATATGCTGGACAACAAGGAAGACCACGCGGCCACGCAGGAATTCGTCGCCAAGATCTCTCCGGACCTTAAAGAACGGGTGAAATATTACGACGGTAAGACTCCCATTTTCAAGGCTTTCAATATCGAGAAAGGCATCGAGGAACTGCGCAAAATAAAGGTGGAGCTTCCCAACGGCGGCAGCATCATCATCCAGGAAGCCGAGTCGCTGTGCGCCATAGACGTCAACACCGGACGTTTTACCGGCAACCGTTCCCAGGAGGAAACGGTGACCATGACCAATATCGAGGCCGCCCAGGAAGTGGCCCGTCAGCTGCGTCTGCGCAATATAGGCGGGATCATAGTGATAGATTTTATCGACATGAAAAAGGCGTCCAACCGCCACAAAGTGGTGGACATGATGGAGCTGGCCGTGCGGCGGGACCGCGCAAAAATACGCATTCTTCCCATAACGCGCCTGGGCCTGGTCGAGATGACCAGGGAGCGCAAGCGCGAAAGCACTTTCAGCCTTCTTACGGAGGAGTGCCCCGAATGCCACGGTTCCGGCCGGGTGCTTTCAAGCGAAAGCATCAGGATAAAGATCCAGCGGGACATACAGAATCTTACGCTCGGCCGTCCGGGCGGAAACCTGCGGGTGGTAGTGCATCCGATGCTTATGGAAATTCTGAAGAAGAAACAGTCTCTTATAGAGGAGAATGTGCACCGCAGCGTCAGAGTGTTCTCGGACCCCTTGCTAACCTGGGAAGACTATAGGATAATATTGGAATAAACCGGACCGGCAAAAATACAAATTGCGGGTTGTAAAATGTAAAATAGAAGAGGGATATTTATGATCAAAATGCTTTTACGGCGAACGTTGGGCCTGGCGCTCCTGGCCGGTTTTGCCGCGGCGGCCCAGGCCAAAGTAGATGAAGTCTCCTATCTGAAAAACGGCGCCTACGTGGGCAAGATAGGCACCTATATTCTGAATGACGCACTGTACCTGGACGCCACCAGGTCGGCCAAGCTTATAGGCGGCAAGATCTACTGGTACCCGGTCAGCGGCAAGCTGATGCTACAGAACAGGGGCAATAAGATCATGTTCTTTATGAAATCCGACGAGGTGACGCTCAACGACACCAAGGTCTCCCTTTCCAACCCGCTGATAGTCAGGGGGGGGCGCGCTTTCCTGGCTATGGATTTTTTTACCTCCAAGCATTTCGCCCGGGCTTTCGGTTTTAAGCTGGATTATGACCCCTCCGCCGGCGTCCTGGCCGCCCGGCAGAAAATAAACATCAGTTCCATAAATTATTTTTCCTACAAGGATAAAACCAGGCTGGTCGTTTACCTGGAGGAGCCGCTTGATTATCAGACTTCCCAGAAAGAAAATAATGTTTTTTCCATTACCATGCCTAACGGCGTGGTGGAGTCCGAGGAAAAACTGAACATCGCCGACGGCGTGATCACCAGCGTGGATGTATTCCAGGAAAACAAGATGGTCCGCATAATTTTCACTCCGGGAGACAACTTCGGTAAAGTCGCCTCTTTCAGGCTGTCCGGTCCGGACCGCCTGGTTTTTGACGTGGAAAAGAGCGTCAGACCCATCGCCCAGAGCATCAACGGCTTGCCCGTGTCCGTTCCCGATGATGGTGTTACGGTAATCTCTCCCGGCGTTTCCGGAACGGACCCCGCGGAGGCGGAAGTTTCCTCCGGCGCGGCGCGGTACGTTTCAGACACGGGCGTAAATATCCCGGATAAGTTCGTCCTGGATAAAGGCGGCCGCAAGCGTATCGTTATAGACGCCGGCCACGGCGGCAAAGATCCGGGCGGCCATAGGGCCTTCGGCCTGAAGGAAAAAGAGATAAATCTGCTGGTGGCCGGGGAACTTTCCGATATGCTTAAGGATGAAGATATCTTCGACGTGCTGATGACGCGCACTTCCGACGTCTTTATCCCGCTGGACCAGCGTTCCAGGATCGCCAACGATTACAAGGCCGACATTTTCATCTCCATCCACGCCAACGCTTCCCGCGACCGGCGGGAAAAGGGCTTTGAGGTCTATTTTATGTCGGAGAACGCATCCGACCCATGGGCCGCGGAGGTGGCGGACTACGAAAACTCCGTGCTGGGCCTTGAGGAAGGCCAGGAAGCTTCCGATGCTTCGGCTATGCTGCTGCACTCGCTGGCCAGGAACGAATATCTTAACGAAGGCAGCCAGCTGGCCGGCCTCATCTCAAAAGAACTGGAAAGGAGCACGCCGTTCGTCAATCGCGGCGTAAAACAGGCCGCGTTCTACGTCCTGCGCGGCACATACACTCCCGGCGTGTTGGTTGAGCTGGGGTTTATGACCAACGCCAAGGACCAGAAAGATATGAACGAAAAAAAGGGCCGCGCAAAAATTGCGAATGCCATCTATAAAGGCGTTATGAAATACGCTCAAATGAAGAAGTGGAAATAAGGGTTCGGGTCAGGCATGGGATTGCCCTTACGCCGCGTAGGAAACCCTCCCGTGGTTTCCCCCCAATCTGTAAGATTGGGGCCCCCCATCCGCTATGCGGCTCCAGAGCAATCCCATGCCTGACCCTCCAGTGATGTTGTTTTAAGGTCGCGGCCAGTCTTAGTTAAATCAGAGTTTATGTTCAAAAAGAATGATCCTATAGGCATCTTTGACTCCGGCCTGGGCGGGCTTACGGTCTTCAGGGCGGTGCGGCGTCTGATGCCTTCGGAAAACCTTATATATTTCGGCGACACGGCGCGCGTGCCTTACGGCGCCAAGTCAAAAGAGGCCGTCGTCTCCTTCTCTAAAGAGATCGCGGCCCTGCTTTCCGACCGCGGGGTAAAACTTCTTATCGTGGCCTGTAATACGGCCTCCTCTCTGGCGCTGGAGGAGGTGCGTAAAATCTCCAATGCCCCGGTCATAGGCGTTATAGAGCCCGGCGCCCGCGCGGCCTGCGCGGCTACCGTTAATAACCGCGTACTGGTGACCGGCACAACCGCTACCGTGTCTAGCGGCGCCTACAGCCGCGCCCTTAAAAAACTGAATCCGGGCCTTGTCGTTCATGAAAAAGAGTGCCCGCTGTTCGTGCCGCTGGTGGAGGAGGGGTGGTGCGCCAAAAAAGTGACGGAACTGGTCGCCGCCGAATACCTGGCGCCATTTAAAAAAAAGGGCTTCGATACGGTTATTCTGGGCTGTACCCATTATCCGCTGCTTAAGAAAGTTATCAGGCGGGTCATGGGTACGGTAAAAATAGTGGATTCCGCGGAGGTAACGGCCGAAGAGGCCAGGGCCAATCTGGTTTCCAGGAACCTGCTGAATCCCGGGGGCCTCGGCCGGGCAAGTTTTATAGCCAGCGATGCCCCGGAAAAATTCGGGATCCTGGCCCGGCGGCTTTTGGGTATCCGAACCGGCCGCGTGGAAGTAAAACGATTTTGATCCGCCCGCCGGTCCGGCCGGAGGATCGTCACAGGTTCCAGGCCGCGGGTATATGAAACGCGGCTTGCCTGTCTGTCGGGAGAACTTGTTCTATACGGCAGGGGAATTTTTTTAACAGGGGAGGAATTATGAAAAATATTTATGGCCTTGTTTTTATCCTGGTTCTGGCCGTTTTCCGGCCCGCTATTTCCAATGCGGCGTCCGAGCCGGCCGGCGCCCAGAAGATATTGATATCTACGGGTACGGCAAGCGCGGCGCCGGCCGCGCAGAAACAGGCGCCGAAACAGAAAGCCGTTCCTCCGGCCGCCCGGAAAAATATTCAAAAGGCCGCGCCGGCAGAGGAAGAAGGAGAAGGCGCCGTTATGATAGATTCCCGGAGCGACGATGACCGTTCGGGCCGCTTCGACGATAACGAGGCCAAAGCGGATGCCGAAACCGAGGAGGTGAATGTTCCCGGCGGTATGCCGTCTTCATACGGCCAGCTTAAAGGCGCTTTTAACGACGGGGGAAGAAGCCTGCTGGTCTTTGAAAACGAGGACGGTCTGATGGCCTTGGTGCAGATTTTCTTAGGCAAAAGCGAGGTCACCTGGAAGCTGGTTTCAAAAATTCCACGGAGCGCGGATTAATAGTCAGCGGCGCAAAGGAGCGGGTAAAAAACGGCCAAAAGATCCCATCACGATGTTTCAGCGGACGGTTAAATTGATAGAATGGTTTTAGAGGTATTTTATGAAAAGAAAAGAACTTGTGCGTTATCTTATGCAGAACGGCTGTGTGCTTTCAAGGGAGGGCGGCAAATATTCCGTTTTTACCAACCCCGCAACCAATAAAGAGATCCCCGTCACCAGGCATACCGAGATCGCGGATTTTACCGTCAGAAAAATATGCAAAGAACTGGGGTTAGAACCTCCCAGATGAGGCAAGGTTTTTTTTTAGTATTCCTGTTGTTTGCGGCGGCCTGCGCCTCTTCCAGATCCGATGTCATCCAGGTTGGGCCCTGGTTTCCCGCTAAATCTGCCTCTGAGGTTCAGGTCTTTTCTTCCAGGGAACAGATTCTAAAGCCTTGGGGCGCCATAGCTATAATCCACAGCGATAAATTCCACACCGGAGATGAAGCCGCCGGCAGCCGCCTGAAAAAATCGGCCAGGAAGCTGGCCGCCGGGATGGGCGCCGACGGCGTTATTATCGGCGAAGAGACGATAATGGCCGAACCCGGACTGGGCGTTTACCGGGAATCGGAAACCTATATCAGCGCCCTCGCTTTTAAATATGCCGCAGACATCTCAACCGCCTCAAAATAGCTTTCGGGTGAGTGTCGCCTGCGAACCGCTGGAAGCCCGCGTCTGGCGGGGCAGGGGTATAGTCATAGACCTGTTCAGGTTCTCGAACACCGTTTGCGCGCTTTTAAAAAGCGGCCGCAGGGACGTGCGGGTGTATGCCGGCCCCGCCCATGCCGCGGCCGTGAAAGCCCTTGAAAACGGTTCGGATCTTTTTTCGGAGATAAATTTCCCGCCTGAAGTAGAGAAATATGACAATTCCCCTTACCTCGCGCTCCACGCTTGCGACGCCTCCCGGCCGGCGCTTATCGTAACCAACTCGGGGTCTCCGGCGGTCATGTCTTTGGTCAGGGCGGAAGAGATACTTGTGGGATGTTTCGCTAACATGCCCTTCGTGGCGCGGTACTGCCGTAAAAACCCCATGGATACCCTCATAGTTCCGGCCTGCCTGTCCTATGACCGCGGGCATGTGGAGGATTTTATCTGCGCCCGGGCCCTTGCCGACGCTATCGAAGGCCGGGATTCCTTCCTGGCGGCGGTAGAAGAGATACAGAAGAGCGGCAGGGTGCTGGACTTTATGGCCGGCAGGCTTGAAACCGGCAAGAAGGACGTAGAGCTTATCCTGAAGAACGGAACCATGGATGTGGTGCCCAAAGTAAGATTATCGGGCGTGCATGGAATAGTGGAGAACGCGGTATGCAAGGATTAGACAGGTTCACGTATGAAACAAAAAAAAGCCGTAGTTCTTTTTTCCGGAGGACTGGATTCGACCACCGCGCTTTGCTGGGCCATGAGCCGCGGCTGCGTCTGCGAGGCCGTTTCGTTCGATTACGGTCAGCGCCACAAAAGAGAGACCCTCAGCGCCCGCCGCATAGCCCGTATGCTGGGTGTGAAACTTTATGAAATAAAACTGGTTTTTCCCTGGCTGGGAGTCAGTTCGCTTGTGGATCCTGAAAAACGGCTGCCCGATCTCGGGCTTTCAAAAATAGGCGCCGGCAAAACCATTCCTTCCACATATGTGCCGGGCAGGAATCTTGTTTTTGCCTCTATAGGCGTTTCGCTTGCCGACGCGGTGGGGGCCGGGGCGGTGGTTATGGGCCCCAATGTCATAGATTATTCCGGTTATCCGGATTGCCGCCCCGAATTTTACAGCGCGTTGGAAAAGGCTGTGGCGGCCGGCACACGGGAGGGTGCGGCCGGCAGGAAAATAAAATTGCTTACGCCGCTTATCCGTCTGAGCAAGAAAGAGATAATAAAACTCGCGCTCAAGCTGAAGGCGCCGCTAAAATATTCCTGGTCCTGTTACGCCGGAGGTTCCAGGCCCTGCGGGAGTTGCGATTCCTGCAAACTTAGAACTAAAGGTTTTAAAGACGCCGGCATTCCCGACCCGGCGTTAAAATAAATTCATGTCCGCTATAGATACCGCAAATATCTACGAGATCTTTTGCTCCATCCAGGGCGAAGGTCTTTACGCGGGGCAGAAGCAGATTTTTGTGCGCTTTGCCGGGTGTAATCTAAGCTGCGCTTATTGCGATGAGCCGGCGGCCCGAAGCGGGGGGGAACGGACGGCTTTGTCCGCGATCAAAAGAATCATAAAACAACTGGCGTTCAAGGAACGTGCGCGCGCGGTTTCATTCACGGGTGGTGAACCGCTGCTCCAACACAAGGCTTTAAAAGAACTTGCTTTGTACGCCGGAAGCTTGAAACTTCAGACCCATCTTGAAACCAACGGTGTCTGCCATCGGGAACTTAAAGAAGTTCTGTCGGCGATAGACGTGGTGGCGGCGGATATAAAACTGCCGGGGTCTGCCGGCGGGGCTCTCTGGAAGGAACATGGAAAATTCCTGTCTCTGGCGCCAAAAAAGACTTTTGTGAAAATAGTGGTGACTTCCGATACCGCTCCGGCCGAATTCAGGAAAGGAGTTAAGCTGGCCGCTTCGGTATGCGGCCGGATGCCGTTCTATATACAGCCGGTGACGCCGCGGGGGCGGTTAAGGCCGCCTTCGGCGGAACAATTGGCCGGTTTTTACAGGTTCGCGGTTTCAAAGCTGGAACATGTCAGAATATTCCCGCAGCTTCATAAGCTGTGGAAAGTCAAGTAAGTCAAAAAGGCACCAGCTTTTTTCTTGTAGCTGTCTAGCCGCCCAGCCGTTTCGCCAAGGAGTCGCTTTATGAACGAGGAATCATTTCTGATAGACTGCCCCATGTGCAAGGCGCGCATAGAGGTGGAGAAAAAAACCGGCAAAGTCCTCAGACATTGGGAGAAACCCATGGTCAAGGAGGGCTCGGACCAGATGAAAGACGCCCTGGAAAAAATAAAGGACAATAAATCCAGGCTGGACGATTATTTTTCCAAGGCCCGGGGGGAGATGGAACGGAAGAAAAAAGAGCTCCTGGAAAATTTTGAAAAGGAAAAGAAGCGCATCAAGGATTCCGGAGACACTTCAAGGCCCATAAATCCGATGGATCTGGATTAGGGGGAGCGACGGCTGGACAGCGAAACAGCTGGGCAGCTAGACGGCTAGACAGCTCAAAAGCAAGACAGCTAGTCAGCTGGACAGCAAGTTTGTGTGTTTCTGGCCGCCTAGCTGCCTAGCTGTCTAGCGGCCTCGTTCCAACACCAGCGTCCGGTATGGCGGCATGCGGAGGTTTTTTCCTCCGGGCAGAATTTGGTCAAGGTATCGCTTTTCTTCAAAGAGGGGGCGCCAGTCCTTTAAAAATTCCGCGTTGACCGGGATCTCCGAAGCGGAGGGATTCAGCAGAAACATCCGGCGTTTGCCGCCTTTTAGGATAACTCTTACGGCCAGGCGCGGGTCAAGCCCCGCTGGCGGCTCTACATCCTCTCCTTTTTCCAGTATGGGCTTAAGCGCGTTTATTTCGGAGGCGATCTTTTTGAAAAGGAACCAGCGCTCGGGCCAGGCGTCCAGGGTTTTCCCTTCCTGTGAAAAAGTGAAATAAAACAATCCTTCCGCTCCCCTTACAATGGCCAGGTATGTCATGAACCGTATTTCGATGAACGTCGGAAACCTGCCGATCCGCTTCGGCTCGCGCCGCTGAGGGTAGATTTTCCAGTCAAAGGCCTGGAGAACGGCCCAAACCGGTTTCCTCTGGTTCTTTCCATCCAGGATTTTCGCGGCCGATTTGACCAGTGCCACATGGTAGCCCACTGATTCCGTCTTCAGGTGCGGTACCGGGTACCAGTCCACCATAAGCGCGTCGGCTGTCGCGGCGTAGGAGAAGGCGGCGGCCCCGTCGCCCATTACAAAAACCGTCCGCTGTCGCGGAGACCAGGTTTTTGTTTTAAGGTTCAGCTTTTCAAGTTCCGCCGGGGGCAGGCTGTGGACTTCCGGTTCATCGTATAGATACCAGGCCAGGATAGGCCAGTCTTTCGCTTTTTCGGAGTAAGGTGAATTCATTACGCGGTCCGGATAAGCCGCCATTCTGAGTTTTAATTTTTTTGATTCCTCGGCCAGTTCCGCTAAAACCGCCGGATCCTGTGTGTAGGCAAGAAAACAGTTAAAACCCGCCTCTTTTATGACCGTCAGGTCTCTTTTCGTGGCGGCTCCGTACATGCACAATGGGAAACCGCCTTCCATAGCGCCTGCCGCGCCGCAGCCGGTCGCCAGAATGCAGGCAAGCAGGGCAAAGCGTGGTATAAGCGGAAATTTTATTTTCATATCATTGATTGTATCAAATCAAAGCTGTTTTTTCTTGACAGGCCATGACCGGAGTTGTTAATATATTGGAGGTGGGTTGCCGTTTCAACTTATTCCAGCTAAGGAGAGTTTGATGAAATATATAAAACTGATGGCTTTCATCTTCTTGTTTTTAAGCGCCGGGTTTGCCGCCGCTGCCGAAGCGCCGGCTAATCCCGCGAAGCCGAACTCCGCTCCCGCAGCCGATCGGACCGTCAAGATCACTAAAATAGCCGGCACGGTACAGCTGATGAAAGACGGCGCGGTCTTTATGACCATAAAGCCTGGCGACGCTATTCCCGTTGATCTGGATTCCAACGTTACCTTCCATGTTGTGGACGGCACCATAGAAGTGGAAGCCGGCGGCATGAAGATAAACGGGGTCAGCGGTTCCGAATTCAAACCCACCTTCTCCAACGGGGCCATGACTGTGTCTTCCCAGGGCAGCGGTTCCGTGGAGGTGAAAAGCGCTTCCGGTTACTCCGTTGTTATGCCTTCCGGCAGTGAAGTGAAAATGACCAATACTGGCACGACCATGGATGTGGAAGTTCAAAAAGGGCGCGCCGTGGTCAGCGATCCCACAGGCGGCGGTACCAGGATCGTAAATACGGGTGAAACCGCATCGGTGCCTTCGGCTCCCGCGGTAGTGGTCCAGGCTGAAACGCCCAAGGAAGCGCCTAAAACAGAGCCAACGGAAGAGGCGGCTGTTGATAATCAGGGCGGCAATTCCCCGGATCCCACTGTGTATGTTCCTGAATCCGGCGTTATCGTGACCCAGGAAGCCACCGAAGCGACCGAAGTCAGCGCCTCTACCCCTTGATTTAAGATTGCTACGGCTCGGATATAAATACCTTTAAGGAGATACGATGAAAAAATTGATTATTGCAATGTGTTTGGTTCTGCCGGCCGCTTCCGCGCCGGCGATGCAGAATTTTAAGCTGGGCGGGATAGATATAAAACCTATCGTCACCATTCAGGAGAAATATGATAGCAATATTTATCTGACTCGGGACATCGCTAAAGCCTCTTTGATCAACCGTTCGTCCGCGGGCATCGGTTTTATGAGCAAGGAAGGTTCGCGGCTTGCCATAAAGGGTGCTTATTCGATCGAGGGCCTGTTTTATTCAAGGGCGCACCGCATAAACGACGCAGTGCATCACAATGCCAATATAAATGTGGAGCAAAAGCTGGCGGGCGACAGGACATTGGTTCTGGACGAGAAGTATATGGCCACCACGGATCAGGCAACTTCCGAGCTTACGGCGCGCTCCAAACGCGTGCAGAATATAGCCGGGCTTAACTTCTACTCGCCTTTGAGGGGCAGGCTTGGTTTCGGCATAGACGTCCAGCATACCGTCAATGACTATCTGTCGTCCAGAAATAAAGCCCTGGACCGGGATGAGATCCTTGCCGGCGCCGATTTAAATTTTAAGCTTCAGCCTAAAACAAAACTATTCGCTGCTTATCACTTCGGTTCGCTCAAATATAAGGAGCGCACCCTTGCCGGTTCCGGCGACGCTCTTTACAGCAATGTGGATCTGGGTCTGACCGGAAATATCGCCCCCAAACTTACCGGTAATCTGACGGCCGGCGCCCAGTTCCGGTTGTACAGGAAAGACCTTGCCGACGCTTCCAACAGCAGGACCACCGGCGGCTACGGCGCCCAGCTTAACTGGCGCCCCATGGAAAAAACCGAGGTTGTACTGTATGGAAAGCGCGCCAACGTGGAATCCACCTTTGCCGACAGCCGCTTTTATACCTCCACGCTAAACGACCTTAGCGCGTCCAGGGAATTGAATAAATTCAAAGCCGGCGTCGGCATTAGCTATGAGTCGGTCCGGTACCCGGAAGAAACGCCCGGTTCCAATGCCAAGCGCCGTGACAGCAACTATAACGGCCGGGCCACCCTGGACTACAATGTGCAGAAATGGCTTAAGGCCGGGGTTGGTTACAACTATAAGACCCGCCGGTCCAATGAAAGGTCTAATAACTACGTGGACAACGTGGTGACTTTGGAAGTCAAAGGTCTGTTCTAAAACTTATTATTATAAAAAAATGCCGTCCGATAATCTCGGACGGCATTTTTTTTATATCCCCGGGAGGGTCCTATACGGGTCTGGGGATGAAGGGGCTAAACCCTGGACAGGCCCCCGAATTTTTAGAAGGTTTTTCCACTGTCTGTTTTCTTAACCAACTGTTCCACCGCCACGCGTATTTCCGTTAACACTTCTTCAAATGCCTTATCGTTCTTTCCCATAGGGTCCCGCAGGTCCGCGCCGCTGAGGCCGTTGCAATAGTCCAGGAAAAGGTGCATCTTGCGCAGACTTTGGGGAAACTTGTCGGCCAGATGCTCAAAATGGCAGGTTTCCATAACAAGTATAAGGTCGGCCCAGTTGATGTCGGTTTCAGTTATAAGCGTGGGTGTGTGTGCGGTGTCGGTTATCCCCATGCGGTTAAGAAAAGCGCTTATCTGCCGCGGCATTTTACAGTAAGCCTGCGCCGCGGTTCCGCGCGATCTTGCCTCGAACCCCGCGCCGCCGGCATGCAGCAGCATTTTCTCCGCGGCCGGGCTTCGGCACATATTACCGGTGCAAACAAAAAGTACTTTCATCCTCAAAGTTTATCATTTTTATATAAGGTAGTTGCCCGCCACCGCCCTAAAGCGATAGAATTGAGGAAGTCCCGGCGGAATGGCTATACAGCTGGGCAGCCAGGCGGCTGGACAGCTAGACAGCCAGAATTGCTAAAACAAGGCTAGGCAGCCAGAAGCTACATTAACGGCGGGACGGCTAGACGGCTGGACAGCCAGAAAATAGAAAAACTTGTTGGGGCCCCAGGTTACTCTTCTCGTCTGATCCTTTTCCCAAGCTAGGCCTCAGTAGTTATCCAGCTGTTTCTTTTTTTATGGAATCAATTGATAGATATAAAAATTTTGAGGTTTGGAAAGAAGCCGATAAATTAGCGTTGGAAATTTACCGTGCCACAAAACAGTTCCCAAAAGAGGAACTCTACGGCTTAACCTCGCAACTTAGAAGGGCGGCCCTGTCTATCCCAACCAATATCGTTGAGGGCTATGCGCGAAAAGGTGACAAAGAACTATCCCATTTCCTGGACATTTCCTTCGCTTCCCTGTCAGAAACAAAGTACCTGCTATATTTCTCAAAAAATTTAGATTATATAACTGTAGATAAATATGAAAGTCTGGAGAAACTATCCAGTGAGGTAGGGGCCAAACTGTGGAAATTTATAGAGGTAGTAAGGCATAATAAATAGTCTAGCTGCCAAGCTGTCTAGCTTTTGCGCTGTCTAGCCGCCTAGCTGTCGAGCCGACCAGCCGTCCCGCCGTCTTATTCTTATGGAAATTTTTCTTTTATTATCTCTGGTCTTCGCGCCGCTGGCTTTCGCAAGTGTGGAACCCTGGGCTCTTGCTATACTTCAAATTTCCGCTTTTTCCGCGGTCGTCTTCCTCCTCAAGCGCCCCCGGCCACTCTATGATGCTTCAACAAATAAGAATCTTCTGCTTTCCATCCTTGCCGTGGCTTTCCTGGGCCTGTGCCAGGCCATCAGCGAGAATTCCATAAACGCTCCATCCATGCTTATATTTACAACCTGGCGGCCCGCCACGCTTAACGCCGTGCTGTTATGGTTCTTATACGCCGCGGCCTTGTTTTACGTTCCTCAGATAATAAAAACTCCGGGACAGTTGAAAAGGCTTATGTGGGCTGTTTTTGGCATGGGGGTTTTTATTTCGCTGTTCGGCATGTTGCAGAAAACAGGCGAAAATACAATGGTTTACGGTCTGCGCCTGGTAAAAGGCGAACCCTTCGGCCCCTATGTGAACAGGGATCACGCGGCGTTGTTTCTCATCATGTCCGCAATGGCCGGGGCTGGGATATTTTTTTCCGGTTTCAGGAACCTGTTTGTCCACCAGAGTCGCAAGCGTTTCTTTGACCTTGCCGCCATTCAGTTTCTTAAAGCCGTAATGCTGTGCGCTGTGGTGTATGGAGTTATCAAAACCGGGTCCAGAGGGGGGCTGCATTCGCTTGTGGTAGCAGCCGCTGTCATGGCCTTTATCTCCACCTCGTTCATGAAACTCAAAGTTTACAGGTACGCGGCCCGGGTTTTTATAGTCCTTTTCATTGCCGGCTATGGGGTGCTGCTTTACAATAACCGTATGCTTCTTGGGTTTTATAACGGAGTTCTTGTCAATTCTGTTACTGTGCGTTTTTCAATGTATAAAAGCGGGTTGGAGATGTTTAAAGATTTTCCGCTTTTCGGTTCCGGGCTTGGCGCGGTGGAACACGGCTTTCCGTATTACCAGCGGCAGAGTTGGGGGCTGGTGCGGCATGTCCACAGCGACTGGCTTGAACTTTTTTTACAGATCGGCCTGGTTGGCGGATTCATCTATCTGGCGGGGCTTGTAGTCGCGCTGCGTAAGTTTTTTCGCATCTGGACAAAATGCCCTTCTTTTACAGTCAAGTCACTTTACGGGGGGGGACTAGGGGCTGTTTTGGCGGCTTCCCTGCATAACTTGGTAGAGTTCGGCTCTCAAATGCCGGCAAACGCATTATTTTTTTATGTTTTGATAGGGGGCCTGGCCTCCAAGCCGGCTGCCGAAAGCGGCAAGTTCCGTTATGACTCCGAAACTGAAGAAGAGGATACGCCGCTTAAAAGATACATCGCTTTACCTGCCGCGGCGGCCGCATGCGTTATGATGTTTTTTACTATCCCTTCGGTTATAGGCTGGTGGTATAATTTCCGTTCAAAGGGGGTTTCCTATGAGAAAAAAGTTATTTACCGCGCCTCCGCTCTTGATTGGGAGCCCTCCCCGCGTTATGCGTTCCGGCTTGGCGCCGACTATTATAACCAGGCGCTTAAAAACAGATCCGAAGCTTATGAGCTGTTTAATAAGTCCATGCAAACCATTGAGCCATATCTACGCCGCGTTCCTGTAAATTCCGACCTAACCCTGCTAAAAAACAACCTTCTTTACCAACTAGCCGCCCAGCCGCCTAGTCGTCCCGCCGTCCCGCTGCCCCGCCGTCCCGCCGTCCCGCCGTCCCGCCGCCCCTTTAACCGCTCTAACCCTTAAATTCCCCACCATCTTTCGCAGTTCTGGCTGCCTAGCTGTCCAGCCGCCAAGCCGTCCCGCTGTCGTGTCTTCCCGCCTCCCTTGATAATTACCCATTTATGACTTATAATATTCATATATGAATAACATAAATATAGCTTTTGGCCGGATGCTGCGGGTTAAGCGTGGAGAGATGAAATTATCTCAGACCGAGTTCGCCGGCAGGGTCCGGTGGCCACAGACCACCGTTTCGCGCGTTGAGCAGGGCCGGCGCAGCGTTACGCTCACCGAATTGCTCGCTGTGGCGCGGGCTTGCCGCTGCTCAGTTGCAGAGTTGCTTGGTGATTTATGCGGGTGGGCGGCCGGCGCGCCCAGTGCCCAGGCTCCCTCTGAACAACCGGGTTTCACTCCGGGCTTTAGTGTCGCCTTTGCAAGTGAGGATGCGATGCTTTCTCAGTTGGCGCGCTATGGGACCAGGTTTATTGGGGCAGAAACACAGCCTGCCTTCGCCACCCTTCCGTTTGAAGAGGTTCTTCTGGCGGCGCTTCACTTTTCCAATGAGCCCCGGATATTTGAAGCGCTTCCCGCCCTTATCCTTAAGAACGCGCATTGTCTTGATTGGAACAAGCTGCTTTCCGGCGCATATGTTTTTCATCTTCAAAACCGTCTTGGGATGGTTGTCGCCGCTTCGCTGCAACTTAAGTCTTTAACAACGGGGTTGGATAAAAAGGTGTGGTCCGCTCTTCAGGTTGCGCATGACACGCTGGCCGAGGGGAAACTTGACCATGAAGAAGTTGTGGGGCCGCGCCCCAAAACCGACGAGGCGTTGGCGTTTCTGCGGAGCCGCACTCCCGGGTGGCTCAGTTTTTGGCATGGCATGGGGGCCGCTGATTTAAAATCGTTTCAGCGCTGGCTGACGCGATGAAACTTGCAAGAGAATCGGAATTTTGGAGTTTCTTCCGGGATATTGACGAGCGCTTGAGCAAAGAGAATCTTGCGGAAAAAGTTCCGCTCTATATCTTTGGCGGTGCGGCGGCCGTTATCGCGTATGGTTCCCGGCGTGGCACACTGGATATCGATGCCTATGTTGAGGACCGCGCAATTAAGAAAAAACTTCTTAACTGGGCGGGGCAGGGTTCGGAATTGGAAAATAGGCACGGCTTTTATTTGCATAGCGCTAACACAGAACTAATGCTTATAGAAACCCCTGACTGGAAGTATAGAAGTGTGGAGATTCTGCGCGGCAAATTGAGGCATATTCGAGTTATGGCGGTGAGCAAGGAAGACCTGATCCTCAGTAAACTCAGTCGCTATAATGACCGTGATCGTGAGGATATCCAGTTCATTACAGGTAAATACAACATCAATTCTGACAGGTTGATTAAATACTATAAATCCGCTCGACAATATTTTGTGGGCAATCTTGAAATGCTTGATACCACATTTAATATAGTCTTAAAAGAGCATTTTGGTCTAAGCCCCCAGTCTTTTGCGGCCTAGCCTCCCCGCCGCTCCGTAGTTTTTGTAGTTTCTGGCGGCTATCCAGCCGCCTAGCCGTCTCGCTGCCCCCTGATTTTGCTATAATAATATTATGCGAAGAGCAATTCTTTTAATTGTCACCATGTTCCTGTTTGGCTGCGCAGCGCCGCGTCAAAATACCGCTGTTCTTCCTTCAATGCCGGAGATCCTTACTCCGCAGTCCGTAGGCGCCGCCGTGCCCGCTTTCACGGCCTCCTCACAGGAACAGCAGCAGCTTATAGAAGAGCGTATTCTTCAGAGCGCGCTGGATCAGAAAAGTAAAAGCCAGGCCAATTACAAGATCCAGCCCGGAGATCTGCTTGAAATAATAGTGTTCAAAGAAAGCGACATGGGCCGCACTTTACGCATAAGCGGCAACGGCACCGTTACTTTTCCTTTGGCCGGCAATCTTAAATTGTCGGAACTCTCGGTTCCCGAGGCGGAAAGCTTCCTTGCCGTAAAGCTTTCGGACTACATAAAAGCTCCCCAGGTCACCATTCTTATCAAGGAATACGGCAACAAGCAGATCTATGTGCTGGGAGAGGTTAAAAAGCCAGGCGCTATTCAATTGCCTACCGAGCGCAAACTGACCGTGCTTGAAGCTATCACCCTGGCCGGCGGTTTCACCGATATAGCCGCCCCCGACAGGACCAAAGTGCTGCGCAACGCCAACGGCCAGAACCAGAGCATAGAAGTTAAAATTTCGCGCATAACCAAAGAGGGCGACAAATCCGCCGATATCTTTCTGGAACCCAACGACACCGTGTTTGTTCCGCAAAGCTTTTTCTAAAATTGCGGTGAATATTTATGAATGAAACCAACTCCGAAAGCGACTTTGAAATTGATTTCGCCGGCTACCTTGAAATTTTTTTAAGAAGGATCTGGGTAGTGGTTTCCGTTTGGGCGGCGGTAGTAATTATCGCGGCCCTTATCACTTTCAATATACGGCCGGTTTATCAATCCTCAAGCCTGATAGTTATTGAAAAAGAACGCGGCGGTTCCGCCAATGTTTACCAGGGCGGCCCCACGGTTGAGCGCAGCAACGAGGACTATTACCAGACCCAGTACAAGCTTCTGAAAAGCGAAACTTTGCTGAAAGCCGTTTATCAGAAACTGAATTTGGCGATAGTTGAGGATTTTGCCGGTGGTCCTGGCACATTAAATTCTGCGGTGATCATAGCGCCTGTTCCAAGGAGCCGGTTGGTTTATATACGCGCCAATTCTCATGACCCAAGAGTTTCAGCCGATATCGCCAACGCCGTGGCTTCGGTTTATATTGATCAGAATTTAAGCAACCAGCTTTTTATTTCCAAAGATGTTTTAAACGCCCTGCAGAACAACCAGTCCATGGCCGAGTCCAGGAAGCTTTTTGAATCGCTCCCGGCGGTGGTTAACAATATTCTCATACAGCAGTTTAAGAAAGACGCTTCAAACCTGCGGGCTCAGTCGGCGGAACTCTCCAGCCGATATATGCCCCGCCATCCCCAGTTGTTGTCTATTAATGCCAATCTTCAGGCCGTCGAAGACCAGATCCGTAATGAAACCGACAAGATAATCCAGAGCCTTAAAATAGATCTGTCCGGTCAGCTTATGGGCAACAATATCCGGCTCATAGACCCTGCCGCGCCCGTACCAACGCCCATCAAACCGCGCAAGTTGTTCAATATGTTGCTCGCTTTTTTCGGCGGCCTTGTTCTGGGCCTTTTCGCGGCTATGCTGGTAGAAATTGTAGATCAGACCCTGCGCACCCAGGAAGATGTGGAGCATAAGCTTAAACTGCCGTTTTTGGGCATAGTGCCGTTTACCCAGCAGAGCAAGTCAAAAACGGTTTACGGCCATATGCTTCTGGCGGAACACTCGCTTACCAGCGAAGCCGTGCGTAATTTGCGTACCATGGTGGATTTCGCCGAGGTTTCGCAAAAAAACAAATCCTTTATGATCACCAGCGCCATCCAGGGGGAAGGCAAAAGCTATATAGGCGTAAATCTGGCGGTCGCCATAGCGCAGGCGGGGGAAAAGGTGCTTATTGTGGACGGAGATTTGCGCCGCTCCACCCTGCACAGGGTATTTCGGGTCTCTAATGCGGGCGGCCTCAGTAATTTTCTTGCCGCCGGTCGCAATGTGGAAGACCTGAGCCGGCTTGTTCAGCCCACGGATGTGGAAAACCTTTCACTCTTAACCTGCGGCCCCCGGCCGCCGAATCCGGCTGAATTGCTTAACACCCCCAGGCTTTCAGCCTTTTTGTCCTGGGCCGGCGCCCAATATGACCGCATTATTATAGATTGTCCGCCAATATTTCCGATAAGTGACGCTTTGCTCTGGGGCAAATACGTAAACAGTGTCGTGTTTGTGTCAAAGTTCGGCAAAACGCGTGTGCCCTTAATTAAAACCGCTATTAAACAGCTTAATTCCTCCGGCATCAAGGTTCTTGGCGTGGTGGTAAACATGTCCAAATTCGGCGGGCTGACCTACTCCTATTACGGTTCCCATTATTACAAATATAACTACCATTACGGCGCCGAAGACTCTGAAAAATCGGAATCGTCCACCCGCAAGTCCCCGTCCGCAAAAGCATAGCTGTCCCGCTGTCTAGCTGCCAAATGGTTCCGCTTATGAAAAAAGCTCTTATAACAGGAGTGCGCGGCCAAGATGGCGCTTACCTTTCGCAATTGCTGATATCCAAGGGATACGAAGTTTACGGTGCCGACCGCAGCGGAGATTCCGGACGCTGGCGCCTCAGCGAACTGGGCATTGAAGGGCGTGTGAAGGATGTTTGCCTGGACATGCTGGAGCTAAGCAATATAATGGATGTGCTGGAAAAGATCCAGCCGGATGAAATATATAACTTCGCCGCCCAGAGCTTCGTAACAATGTCCTTCGAGCAACCTATACTTACGGCGGAAATAAACGCCGTTGGCGTCACCCGCCTGTTGGAGGCCATACGCAAAGCTCGACCTGCCGCCAGGTTTTATCAGGCCTCCACTGCCGAGATATTTGGCAGTACTGGGCCTGTCACGCAGAGCGAGTCCACCGCTTTCCATCCCAAAAGCCCTTACAGCGTTTCAAAGCTTTACGCGCACTGGATAACCGTAAACTACCGAGAAGCCTACAATCTCCACGCCTCATGCGGCATAATGTTCAACCACGAAAGCCCTCTGCGCGGGGAAGAATTTATTACGCGCAAGATTACCAGCGCCGTAGCCAAGATCAGAAAGGGGCTGCAGGAGAAAGTGTTGGTCGGTAACTTGGAAGCAAGCCGCGACTGGGGTTACGCTAAGGAGTACGTTGAGGCCATCTGGCTTATGCTTCAGCAACCCAAGGCTGATGATTATATCCTGGCCACCGGTGAGTCCCACACCGTGAGGGAGTTTGTCGAGGCGGCTTTCATTGCCGCCGGATTTAAATTGGAATGGAGTGGTACGGGGTTGACTGAAAAAGGGGTGGACGGTATTACCGGTAAAACCCTTGTTGAGGTATCGGGTGATTTTTACCGCCCCACCGAGGTGGATGCGCTAATGGGTAATGCCGCGAAAGCAAAGGAAAAGCTCGGTTGGCAGCCGAAGACAAAATTTAAAGACCTAGTGGCTTTGATGGTGGAAGCGGATATCAAACGCCTTGAACAACAAAAAATGAAAAATAGACGTTCCTCCGATAAGCAATGATCCGTTTATCTCCAATATCCCGCCCCGCCGTCTGTACTCTTAGTCACCTTCCCTCCATCCCGCCACAAATTATATAATAAGGATATCGAAAGGTGGTTGGGTTGGTTCCTAATATGGTCATTCTGGCTGTCCAGCCGTCTAGCTGTTAAGCAATATTTATGGATTTATCGTCAAAACGGATAATGTTGACCGGGGGAGCGGGATTTCTCGGCTCGTTCGTGTCCGAAAAATTAAAAGTGGATTTTAAGCGTCTCAAGACCGGATTCGTTGTTGTCTTTTACCGCCCAAAGTGGGAGCAGGGCGAAGGATTAGGGGAAGATGGTCAGAACGGAAAAACTAAGGAGAAAACTAAGGAGATATTTGCGGATAAAATCTTGGCCGCTATAAAAGCGAACCCAGGCATTAAGACCCGCGAATTAATGGATATTTGCGGGCTGTCTGACAGTGGTATCGAATGGAATTTGAGGAAGCTTAAGGCTGTAGGCCGGCTACGCCGAATAGGTCCCGACAAAGGCGGCCATTGGGAGGTGCTTCCCAAATGAATAACCTCCCAATTGCTATAATATAGATATGGATTTAGCCTCAAAACGCATAATGCTCACTGGCGGTGCCGGCTTCCTAGGCTCCTTTGTTGTTGAAAAGCTCAAAGCCCGTGGCTGCAAGCACATCTTCATCCCCAAAGAGCAGGACTACGACCTCACCAAAGCCGCCGCCATAGAAGCCGCCTTCAAAGCTTCAAAGCCCGATATCGTCATCCATTTAGCCGCCAAAGTGGGGGGAATCGGCGCCAACCGCGAAAACCCCGGCAGCTTCTTCTACGACAACCTCATGATGGGCGTACAGCTAATAGAGCAGGCCCGCCAACACGGTGTAGAAAAGTTCGTAGCCCTGGGCACCATCTGCGCCTATCCCAAATTCGCCCCCGTCCCGTTCAAAGAAGAAGACCTCTGGAACGGCTACCCCGAGGAAACCAACGCCCCCTACGGCCTGGCCAAAAAAATGCTCCTGGTGCAGTCCCAGGCCTACCGCCAGCAGTACGGCTTCAACTCCATCTTCCTTCTGCCCGTAAACCTCTACGGCCCCGGTGATAATTTCAATCCCGGCTCCTCCCACGTGATCCCCGCCCTTATAAAAAAATGCGTGGAAGCCGTAAAAACCGGCGCTAAAGATATCCCCGTCTGGGGCACCGGCAAAGCCACCCGTGAATTCCTGTATGTAGAGGACTGCGCCGAAGCCATAGTGCTGGCCACTGAAAAGTACAATGCCCCGGAACCGGTAAACATAGGCGCCGGCTTTGAAATATCCATAAAAGACCTGGTGGAGCTCATAGCAAGGCTCACCGGCTTCAAAGGTGAGCTTATCTGGGATGCCTCCCAGCCGGACGGCCAGCCCCGCCGTATGTTAAATACCACAAGGGCAGCGAAGGAATTTGGCTTTAAATCCGCCACAAATTTTGAGACCGGTCTGCTAAAAACTATAAAGTGGTACCTAGTTTCTTCTAAAACACATCTTGCCAAAGTATAAGGCAGTAAACCTATGATAAAAGAATCCAAAGTAAAAGGTCTTGAATACCTCTACCATGACGGCGAATTATACTGCTTGGTCCTTCGCAGCGATTACGGCGGTGATTCCATCTCCTTTTTTACGCCTCAGACCTTCTCCCAGCAGCTTGGCTACCTCCCGCATAAAAAGGGCAACATCATAAGGCCGCACCGCCATGTTATCAGCAAGCGCGAGGTCCTGCACACCCAGGAAGTTCTTTTTATTAAAAAAGGGAAGGTAAAGATTAACTTCTACGATTTGTCTCATGCCCACGTCGGCAGTGAAACTGTTTCAATCGGAGACCTGGTCCTGCTTTGCGGCGGCGGCCACGGCTTTGAAATGCTGGAAGAGTCTATAATGATAGAGGTTAAGCAAGGCCCCTATACCGGTGAAGACGACAAGGTGCGCTTTGAAGGAGTAGAAAAATAATATGATACCTGTAAACGAACCATTAGTAACCGAGAAAGAGCTGGCTTATGTGACTGATGCCGTTAAAAGCGGCTGGATCTCTTCTGAAGGCGTTTATATAGACCGTTTCGAGGCGGCCGTGGCAAAATATGTTGGGAGGAAGTATGCTGTAGCCGTAAATAACGGAACCAGTGCTCTGATACTGGCAGTCAGAGCCCTAAACCTGCTTCCTGGTAGTGAAGTCATTATCCCATCTTTTACCATTATTTCTTGCGCTCTCGCCTGCATAAATAATGACTTGGTACCTGTTTTTGTAGATGCTGAGCCGCTGACCTGGAATCTGGATGTCTCCAAAATCGAAGCCAAAATAACCTCTAAAACCAAAGCTATAATGCCGGTGCATATCTACGGCCACCCCGCCGAGATGTTTGAAATAGAACGCATAGCCAAAAAGCATAATCTCATAATTATTGAAGATTTTGCCGAAGCCATAGGATCCGAATATAAAGGCCGCAAATGTGGCAGTTTCGGCGATATAAGCTGCGTCAGCTTTTATGCTAATAAGGTAATAACCACCGGTGAGGGGGGGATGTGCCTTACTGATAACCCGGATCTCGCTGCAAAACTTAAGAAATTAAAGAACCTTGCCTTTATTCCGGAAACGCGTTTTATCCATCAAGAACTTGGCTTTAACTTCAGAATGACCAATGTGCAGGCTGCCATGGGCCTGGCCCAAACCGAGCATGTAGTGGCGCATGTTGAGAAGAAGCGGCATATAGGCGCAATGTATAATAAGTTGCTTGCGCCTCTTGCTGAAAAAGGTTTAGTCACGCTTCCCGTTGAACTCGAAGGCATTGTGAATACGTACTGGATGTACGGCGTGGTTCTCTCCGATCGTCTGAACATTACAGCCGCCCAGATGATGGAAAAGTTGAAAGGGATGGGGATACAGACCCGCCCGTTCTTTTATCCCATGCATCAGCAGCCGGCCTTTGAAAAATTCTCCTGGTATAAAAAGCAGGTTCTGCATGTTTCAGAAAAACTTTATAAATATGGTTTCTATCTGCCCACCGGTCTAACTCTTGCCGACGCTCAGGTAGAAAGTTCAGCTAATGCTCTTATAAAGGCGGTTTCATGAGCGTATTTAATAAAACCTATGCCGGCTTCTATGATTCCCTTTACGGGGACAAGGACTATAAAGCTGAATGCGCTTTTTTAGAGAAGATTTTTAAGAAATACAAAGCAGTGCCCCGTAGTATACTCGACCTCGGCTGCGGAACCGGCGCCCATGACGTGCTGTTAACCCGGAAAGGGTATAAGGTTACCGGCGTTGACCGGTCGGCACATATGCTAAGCCTGGCTAGGGAAAAGGCCGCGGAACTGGGCCTTAGCGTAGAATACCTCCTAGGCGATATCTCCCGCCTTAACCTTAAACGTAAATTCGGTGCTGTAATCTCTATGTTTGCTGTTATGGGGTACCAGACCACTAATGAAGCCTTTTCTGCTGCCTGCAAACTAGCCAGGCAAAGCCTTAAGCCCGGCGGCGTGTTTATCTTCGACTGCTGGAACGGTTTTGCTGTGTTGCAGGACAAACCCACAATAAAGATCAAGAAGATTCCCGCCCCGGATGGCAGCCAGCTCATCCGGCATACCACCCCGGAATTCGATTTCATGCGCCACCTGGTACACATTAATTTCAGAACGCAAAAAGTTGTTAGGGGAAAGATAATTGAAGATGTTAAAGAGTCCCATCCTATGCGGTTCTTTTTTCCACAAGAAATTAAGTATTTCCTGGAATCGGCTGGGTATAAAAAAGTTGATTTCTATCCCTGTTTTGACCATGGAAAAGCATTAACCGAAAATACCTGGAATATGGTAATTGTCGCCAAAAACTAGTTTTTTATTTTCAATGCGGCTAAAAAAGTAATTTATAACATAGGTCGGCAATACTGAAAAGTAATGTCGGATGTTTTGTGGCGTTAAATCTCCGCACGAATCAGTAAATGGGATAAGCTAAAATGACTGAGAATGAAAACAAAAAGAGTGTTTATGTCGGAATGAGTGCGGATTTGTTGCACCATGGACACATGAATATCCTCCGCGTTGCGCGGGAACTTGGGGATGTAACAGTAGGGCTTCTTACTGACAGGGCTATTGCAAGTTATAAACGGCTTCCTTACTTAACCTATGAAGAACGCCGGGGCGTAGTCGAAAACATTAAAGGTGTTGTACAAGTTGTGCCCCAGGAAACACTGGACTATGTCGAAAATTTAAAAAAATACAAGCCGGCTTATGTAGTGCATGGATCCGATTGGAGGGAAGGTCAGCAAAAAGAAACCAGGGAACGCGTAATACTAGCCCTCGCGGAGTGGGGAGGAAAACTCGTTGAGCCTGAATACACCGATGGGATTTCTTCTACGCGGCTAATCAATGAGTTGAAAGAAGTCGGTACCACCCCGCAGGTGCGGATGCGTCAACTTATTCGACTTCTCCAGGCAAAAAAGATTGTCAGAATCATTGAGGCGCATAACGGTCTTTCTGCGCTTATAGCGGAAAATGTGTCAGTTGAAAAAGATGGAAAAAAACGTGAATTCGATGGTATGTGGCTTAGTAGTTTGACAGATTCCACCGCTAAGGGGCATCCGGATATTGAAATTGTGGATCGGACATCGCGATTTAGCACGATTAATGAGATTATGGAGGTAACCACTAAGCCGATAATTTATGACGGCGATACTGGAGGGGTTCCCGAGCATTTCCCGTATTTGGTTCGTACCTTAGAAAGGTTAGGCGTTTCAGCTGTAATCATAGAAGATAAGCTAGGGTTGAAAAAAAATTCCCTTTTTGGCACTGACGTTCAACAAACCCAAGATACTATTGAAGGGTTCTCTTTTAAGATTCGCGAAGGAAAAAAAGCCTGTGTTACCAGTGATTTTATGATCATTGCCCGGATTGAGAGTCTTATTATGGGCAAGAGTGTGGAAGATGCTATAACGCGCGCCAAGGCGTATATCGAATCCGGATCAGACGGAATCATGATTCATAGCTGTAAAAAAGACGGCACCGATATCCGCAATTTTTGTGAGGAATACAGGAAATTAAAATTACACTCCCCTCTGGTAGCGGTGCCAACTTCATACAATCAATTTACAGAGGAAGAACTTGGGGAGATGGGCATCAATATCGTGATTTATGCAAACCATCTATTGCGCAGCGCCTACCCGGCTATGAAGCTAACAGCTGAAACCATTCTTAAAAATAGCCGTTCGCTTGAGGCTGATGCTATGTGCATGTCTATTAGCGATATACTTACACTCATCCCGGGAGGGAAATAGTGCTGGCATGTTCCGACTTCTTTAATGCCCTGACCGATGCTGGGTTCCGTTCTTATGCGGGAGTGCCCGATTCTCTGCTTAAAAACTTTTGCGCGTATGTCACAGACCATGTTCCGGAAACCTCACATTGCATTACAGCCAATGAAGGGGCTGCTGTTGCCCTAGAAGCCGGGCGATATCTGGCTACTGGCGATATTGGAGTCGTTTATCTTCAGAACTCCGGCCTGGGAAATGCAGTAAACCCCATCACTTCATTATTAGACCCAGAGGTGTACTCTATCCCGGTCCTGTTTTTAATCGGCTGGCGTGGGGAACCTGGTGTTAAGGATGAACCCCAGCATGTTAAGCAGGGGAAAAATATGATTGCGATTCTGGATGCGTTGGACGTCCCTTACCGTATCCTACCTGTAGACATTGAAAGCGCAAGAATGGTTATTCAAGAAGCCAAAATAAGCATAAAAAAGAATTTGCGCTCTTATGCTCTTATTGTTAAAAAAGATACATTCGACAGCTATAAATTGAAAAATGTTCCGCAGCCAGCCAGCGATTTAAAGCGGGAAGAGGCTATTGAGTTGGTCCTTAAGAATATCGAGGAGCAAGCCATCGTTGTTTCCACAACAGGAATGATTTCGCGCGAAGTTTTTGAGTACAGAACACGAACTAAAGCTGAACACAATCGCGATTTTCTTACTGTGGGCTCAATGGGCCACGCGTCACAGATAGCTCTTGGTATCGCCTTGTCATGTAAATCGCGCCCTGTTTACTGTCTCGATGGCGATGGTGCCCTTCTTATGCATATGGGCTCAGCCGCCATACTCGCTTCGATGGCACCCAAAAATATGACACATATAGTTTTAAATAATGGCGCTCATGATTCTGTAGGGGGGCAACCAACTATTGCTTTACAGATTAATCTGATCCAATTTGCGCAATCTTTGGGATACACGGTGGTTTCTCGTGCAAGCATACCCGAGGAAGTTGAAGTATGGCTAAAATCTAATAGTAATGTAGACGGCCCTAAGTTCTTAGAAATCAGGGTCGCACCCGGTGCACGTATTGACTTGGGACGACCAACAGTGATGCCTAAGGATAATAAAGTCGCATTCATGAACTACTGCAAGCAGAGCACCAAATTATAAGTGTAGAACTACGGCAAAATTAATCAATTCATGGAATGGACATACCACAACCCAGTTAAAGTCACATTCGGCGTTGAAGCCTATAGGAGCATTTCCTGCTATGTGGGAGATCGTAAAGCATTGGTAATCTCAACAACTGGGTTTGTTAATCGCGGTGGTTTGGATTCGCTCAAAGAAATTTTAGGCGATAAGATTGCTGGGGTTGTTAGTAACGTGCGCCCTAATCCAGATGTTGAAGATATGGCGCAATTATGCGCCGATAGTCATCAATATAACTTCGATGTAATCGTTGCAATTGGAGGAGGCAGTGTTATTGATGCCGCGAAGATTCTTGGAGCTGGAATGGGGAGTTGGGGGGAAACCCCCGCAACTATACGAGATTTTTTATCTAATGGCGCGAAGGTTAATTCAGGCGGCATAAAACCTGTTATTGCCATCCCCACTACAGCTGGTACAGGAAGCGAGGTTACTCCATTTGCAACTATCTGGGATAATTCTTTGCACAAAAAATTTTCTATAGACAATCCTGGATTATATCCGGAAGTTGCGATAGTTGACCCAAAACTGACTTATTCTTTGCCAGAATTGCACACTATTACAACAGGTTTGGATGCTGTTTCACAGGCCTTTGAATCAATTTGGAATCGAAAGGCTAGCCCGGCAACAATCGCAATCGCTACACAATCGTTATCGTATTCTCTCAAAGCGCTTCCTTTATTAGTGTGGGATATCCGAGATGAGAAGGCAAGAAATGAATTAATGGCGGCCAGCCTGCTAGCTGGTTTGGCAATAAGCCAGACTCGCACAGGGATTGCTCATTCAATTTCTTACCCGCTTACCGCACATTATGGGCTGCCGCATGGGTTGGCATGTAGCTTTACCTTGCCTGCTATTCTGGAGTTTAATCTACAACATGATGATGGTCGTTTTGCTCAATTAGCTTCTTCATTGGGTAAATCTGGAACAGAAGAGTTAGTTGTTTGTTTGAAACGTTTATTGGGCGAATGCAAAATTTATATGCGGATTAGGGAGTATATTCCTTCATCAATTGCTGTAATCTCGCTCTTAAAAGAGATGTTTGTTCCAGAAAGGGCAAACAATAATATGATCCCCATAGACTACAAAATAGTTCAGTTTTTTCTTGAGAAAAGCCTGGAATCGGGAATAGATGCATTACACTAGGCGATACATGAACGAGAAAGCGCAATCGTAAATGATCTATAGCTTTGTATAGTGTGCAGATTCACTAGCAGTTTCCGCCAGGGAGTTCCCTGGAATAAAAGTAGAGTAATATGCGAGGTCATTATGTCAGTAATCTTTGAATGGAAGCAGGAAGATTTTGAAAAATTAATAAACAATTGCGCAACTGAACCTGTTACTCCGTATATATTGAAATATTTGCCAAAAGACGGTCGGTTGCTTGAAGCCGGCTGCGGTTCAGGAAGATTTGTTTATTATTTAAATAGCCTCGGATATAAAATAACTGGTTTAGAGGTTGGAGATAAAATGGTTGACCTTGTAAATCAGGTCTATCCACATCTTGATATTCTCCGTGGCGATGTCAGGGATCTCCCTTTTCCTGATGAATCGTTTTCGGGCTTGCTTTCTTTAGGTGTAATAGAGCATATTGTTGAAGGCATGGAGCGACCGATTTCGGAAATGTGGCGCGTTTTAAAAAAAGGTGGCTATGCGCTTGTTATTGTTCCAAGTTTTAATTACATTCGTAGGATAAAATACCCGCTTGGGATTTATCATATTCGCTCTTTAGCTGGGTTGCTAAAACGTGCAATTATTTCTAAGCTTTCAAATTCACCCTCTGAAAAAATATATAAAACTTCATTGAAAACCCTTAAAAAGACAGATTTCCACTCTTGGCCCGCCCTTGGCGATTTTTATGAGTATCGATTAACTAAAAAACAATTCGAGGATCAACTCCTTGCTGCTGGATTTTCGATAATCGATAGTGTCCCGACATCACAGATTGACGGTGTTTACCATGAATTCGGGAGCGTATTCGTGTCCTTGAAGAATCACACATTTTATCCAAATGCCGTAGGCAAATGGTTGAATTCTACTCTTTCTAAAATACCATTCTGTCATAATCATATGCATTTATGTGTGGTGAAGAAATAGCGCAGAAATATTGTTGTGTGGAAATAAATCTAATCGGTCCAGTATTGTGGATTTGGAGCATTCGTGAGGTTTTTATCTATGACTTCTAAACAATTAAATATAGTGCTCTTAGTAACCGATGGGCATGGTTATTATACTGGCAATATGGATTGGGGCACAAAAGAATTTAAGAATTTAAAAGATAGATTAGATAATCTTAAGCTTGTGGAAAAAGGGTTTGTTAAATTCTCTAATGTAATGTCCCCTGCCGTGTCGACTATTATGTCAGTGGAAAGTATAATGAGTGGGATATATGCGGCGAAAAGCCATAAACTGCATTGGCGGGAATGGCCTAAATGGGACATCTTTAACCATCCTGTGCTAAGTAGTTTCCTTAAACAGCTCGGTTATTCAGTAACAGGTTTTTCATACCTGTTGAATAGCGAAAACTGGCTTCCGTGTATCAATTGTTATAACCCAGAATTGTATAAAAACTATCCTTCGATAAAGCGCGATACCCACTCCCATGAGGCGGTTCTTGCCGCAGTAAAACATTATTTTGCGAATGCATTTAAAGGTGATAAGCCGGGTTTCTTTATTGTGCATTCTATTTTTATCTTTGACATGTGGGATGAATTAATGAAAGAGTTTTCTTCAAATGGTTTTACAGAAGAAAATACTATCTTTATTCTAACGGCCGACCATTATTTCCCAAAGAATTTTGGTAGACAGTGGCTGCTAGGTGAAAGGAACGGATCGTTACTTGGCCACCATATCGACCTTACAGAGTACAACGTCCGTGTGCCACTGTATTTAAGATATCCAGGTTCCAAAGGATTTGAAAGTAGTGAACTTGTTTCTGGTGTCGATATCGCTCCGACATTAGTAGACTTACTCGGGGTTTCTGCTCAATGGCCAGCCAAATTCGATGGAGTAAGCCTTGTGCCTTTACTCAAAGGCGATCCGATTCCTGCCAGAATGCTTAGAGCTGATAATATTTATCCCTATCAAATAGGTGAGCAACAAGGGCGAGTTACGGCTATACGCAAAGGGAAGTATAAATACGTTTTCCGCCCTGACCCTCCTTCATCATATATAGCATATAGGCTTGATGAAGACTGGTCTGTAGTTCTTGAGCGGGAAGAATTTTATGATATTGACGCTGATCCACAGGAAGCCCGAAATCTCATTCATAATGAGTCTCAATACATTCAAGAAGAAGTGTTGCAATGCAGGGAGTTTCTAAAAAAAACAAATCAGGATATCACTATATTTCACTTGTCAACTTTGCGCGAGGCCTTTCAGCGTAATGACCTGGCAAATAAATTATTTTCCGGAAAGAAAACCGGTAATCTCCTATGTATACAAAGCACACATAATGTCGTTTTTGAATCAATTCTCCGTGTACTTCAGGCAGAACTTCCTGGCTGGAATATCGACATTGTAATAAAGGCCGGTAATTCTCTGCAACTGCCCGGAATACGCAAATCCATACATTATTTCGATAATAATGTCTATCAAAAAGATAAATTCATTAAGGCTATGGATTCAAATAGCTTGCAGCATTATGACATCATAATTAATACCTCAAATATCCCCATGGGCGATTACTCAGCTGTCTACGATCCGGTTCACCATCCTGTTGGTGACTTCATTATCACACAAGAGATAATGAACTGCCTGAAAACTGATATGAGAGCGAGTCTGTGTTTAGATATGACATATGGATTCGCTAATCCTTACTCTGTTTCCGGTAATCGTAAATTTTGGCAATTGTATTCGCCGAGAAAGTTATTGTTCGCTTTTCTTGCTTATTTAATGCATAGATTTGAGCCAGAACTGAGGAAAATAAAGAAAGCACTACCGAATAATAATCAATTTCCCAAAATAAATCAGTATCTGTCTGAAAGGATAATTGTTACGAAGAAGAATCAATGTAATGAGTGAACTTCAAGAAGTGAAAATTACTGATATAAAGCACCGCTCAATTAAGGCTGCTAAATGGAGTGCATTATCTGAAATTTCGACACGTTTAATCGCCCCTATAGTCACCCTTATTCTGGCCCGCCTCCTTGCCCCATCTGATTTTGGTGTTGTAAGCGTAGCCACTATAGCTATTGGCTTAGCGCAAACATTCCAGGAATTTGGTTTTGGAAAGGCTTTGATTCAAACCAATGAAAATGTGGAGGTGTATGCTAATAATGCATTTTGGATTAATGTCGGAATGGGAGTTTTTCTTTATACGGCAATTTTATTCACTGCTCCCGCCATCTCGAGATTTTTTGACAGTCCACAAAGTATAGCCGTTCTTAGAACCCTATGCCTACAACTAATTTTTACTAGCTTTTCCTCGGTGCAGGCTTCCTTCTTACAACGGAGTATGAATTTCAAAGCAATATTTGTAGTCCGCCTTACTTCCTCTTTCCTGCCAGGCATTGTCTCAGTTGTAATGGCGCTGCAAGGAATGGGTGTTTGGGCTTTAGTATTTGGCTCATTAGTGGGTGCTATAACACAAGCCATATTGTATTGGAGGTTAAGTACATGGCGCCCATGTTGGAGATTTGATTTGATCGTATTGAAAAGAATGGTAATGTTCTCTAGATGGGTTCTTTTGGAAGGTGTTTTTGCCTGGCTTATTACATGGGGGGATTCTGTAGTACTTGGGCATTATTTAGGCGTAGAGGTCTTGGGTATTTATCGTGTTGGTTCAACCGCAATTGCTATCATATCAACCATTGTTTTTACTCCGATTATTTCTATTGCATTTTCATTCTTTTCACGGCTCCAATCTAATCTCGATGAGTTAAAGAATTCTTATAATAAGCTCACTCAATTGATTGTTGTCATAGCCATTCCCATCGGAATTGGGCTTGCATTGTTGTCCAAACCAATAGTAATTATCTTTTTGGATAAAAAATGGGTTGGCACTGAAATAGTTATTTCTATTATGGCTATAAGATTGGCGCTAGGATGGCTAGTCGGTTTGAATTCAACAGTTTATACAGCACTTGCACGGCCTGATTTAAATGTCAAGCTTTTGCTTCTTGTTACGATTATCTCAATACCATCGTATATATTCGGCGCTCATTATGGGTTACTAGTGTTTTGCCTAATGCGCCTTCTAACTGCAATTATTGACAATTGTATAAATTACTATATTGCCAGGAATTTGCTTCAATTGTCATTGTCAACCTTGCTTGAACCTGTTGCTGTCGCCTTATGGGGCACTGCTTTTATGGGCGCGAGTATTATCGGAATAATGAAATTAACAGCCATAAATACCTGGCCAATATTTATTGCTGTTGTCTTAATAGCTATGATCTCTTATCTGGTAAGCCTTACTGTAATAAAAAAGGATTTTGTCATCTGGTGCTACAATTACGGGAAACAAGTGCTTCAATGAACCCTGTTTTGTCATTTAGATTAAAGTGTGGTGTAAAATAGATACAAAGGTGTCTTATTCAAAATGGAAAATGTCACTGTACTTTGGAATAATACAAATGGCACTGAATTCGAAAGAAGTATCCCATTGTTGTGGAGCGGAAAACGGAATGTAAAACTAGGCTTTAAAAATAACATAAATATCCTATTTCTTAACGGTTACAACCAATTGGGGAAGGGTTATATTGCCTCCTTGGAAAATATTGGATATGGTGTTCACGATGTTGCTGGAATTTATGAAAGATACGCTGCAAAATATAATCAATTAAATAGATTCGGCGATTACGGGAAGAAATGTTTCCTGAGGTGGCTAGTTATAAGAGATTTCTTTAATAAATCCTCGTTTATACATTACGATGGAGACATTCTTTTTAACGATAGCCCGGAACACCTGGGAGAAGCCTTGGGGAAATACACATTCGTCCTTCAGGGTTGCCCCGCTTTTGTTTCTGTCCATGACACGATTTGGTTAGATAAATACGAAAATGCATTGGGTAAATTTGTCAATGATCTCGAAGGCTATTCAGCAATGGCTTGGGAGCAACGAAAAGGATGGGAGGAGTCTTTTAAAATCAAATGGGCAGGCTCAAGATATGCCGAAGTTATATCGAGTGACCAGGATTTAATTTCACATCTTATTCATACCGATCAATTGCCGCAAACTGCTCCCGATATCGTTAAAGCAGCTGTACCAGGGGTTATGCTCATTGAGAACCCCTTATATTTGTTCTCCCACCATGAAGGGATGTTGCCTCTTAAGTACACAAGAGTTAACTCAGTTGATTATTTCAATGGGGAAAAAGTGGGATTTTGGCATATACAGTCCTATTTTGCACATTATTTGAGTCAAGTGTACTTCAGAAAATGCTTTCTAAATGTGCCGCTGAGGGTTCCAAACTTGCTTGAGCCTATGCAAAAAATAGATAAAGTGATTTCCACATCTTTCCGCATAGCAAGTAGGTTGATACGGGGCAAGTCAAATAGGATTGATTTATACCGATATTTCTTTGAAGAAAATGATTTGTCTGCTGTTTTCAATAATGCCATATTCTGGAAGAAGGTTTTTACGAAGTAATTCTTTTCATTATCCTGTGTGTTAGGGTTTGTTTTATATAAATTTAGGAACAACAACTATGAAAGTCGCAGTTATCTTCGAAGACATACTTGATAGTGGAGGCGGATTTCAGCAGGCACTTTCGACTGCGTGCCTTTTAAATAAGCACCATGATACATACACATACGTCTTTTATACCACGCAGAAACAAAATATTGAAATATTAGGCAGGTCTGGGGCTGAAGCACATTTTCTTAATCCCCGTTCAATAAGTAATCTTATCTACAGGGTTTATGACAGGTTCTTTAAATATGGAACAGCTAGGCGATGGCTTCAGTTTATAAGCTTCAGCGAGTCTCCTTTCGAGAAGGTTCTTATTAATAATCAGGTAGATTTGATTTATTTCCTTCGCCCTTCAGCTCTTGTGTTATTCCTGGCTAAAACCAATTATATTATCACAGTCTGGGACCTTTGCCACCGGGATCATCCTGAGTTTCCTGAAGTTAATTTCGAAGGGGAATTTGAGGGCCGAGAAAACTTATTAATAAATACCCTTCATAAAGCTGTAGCAGTCTTGGCAGATTCGGAATCTGGCAAGGCCAATATTATACGACGATACGGATGTGATCCAGAGAGAATCTTCGTGGCCCAATTTCTTCCAGCAATCGGGATAAGGGCTGGCCAATTTATAGATATCAGGAAGAGATATTCCTTGAAGAATAAATATATCTTTTATCCAGCGCAATTCTGGTCGCATAAAAACCATATATATATCCTTGACGGATTGAAGCTGCTACGTCATAAATTCGGTGTGGAAATTGATGCTGTTTTTTCAGGATCTGATAAAGGAAATCTTCAATTTGTGCTTAATTACGCCAGGAAACTTGGACTAGAAAGCAATGTGCATTATGTCGGATTTGTTCCCACTGAAGAGATGTCTTCTTTTTATAAGCACGCCGTCGCACTTGTTATGCCGACCTATTTCGGCCCAACTAACATTCCTCCTTTAGAGGCATTCACTCTGGGGTGTCCCGTTTGCTATTCTGACCTTCCTGGATTGCGGGATCAGGTGCGCGATGCAGTATTCCTGATGGATTTGGATGAGCCGGAATCTATGGCGAACCATATTATGACTATACTGTCTGCCCCGGAGATTGTTCAAGAGAAAATAAACCGAGGCAAGCAGTTACTGTCGCAATGGACCGCAAATGACTATTGGAATGTCCTCCGTGAAATATTTGATAAATATTCCATGAAAATGCGGTGTTGGAAAAATGAATAAGCCCTACAACTAAATCATGAACAGTTATGTTATTTCTAATTTGTATTTTTATACAGTGCTTGGGGGCTATTTAATTGCTATCGCTTTATTCAATCTTTTGTATGGTGAGTCCGTTCCAGGAACAATAGGATATGTATTCGCGGTGCCAACTATAGTGTTTTGGGTTAGGTCAGCTTTGTTTTCAAAAAGATCTCGGCGATTACCTGCTTTCTTTTATAAATATATAGCATTTGGCGCTGTTTTCTTTGTTTGGGTGCTGTTTACTTCAATAGTAAACGGAATCAATGATGAGCAAATATTTAAGAAATTCTTTGTGTATTTTATGTCTTTTTCTATTATTCCTTATCTTACCGGTTTAGTAATAGCTTCACGCATTGATGAATTAAATGTGAAATGGGCTTATGTGGTTTGTCTGATTCTCATTGTATTAGGTGTTGCTTCAGGTATTGAGAATCGTGATTTGCTTCTCAATGGGAGTTATCGAATAACTGGTTACGCGAATTTGGGTGAAAATGATTATGGTGTCATCTTGGGTTGTTATTCGATAATTTCCTGTTTCGCGCTTTATTGCTCTAATCTCAATCCGCTAGTTCGGATTGGCTCAATTTTGTTTTTGGTTATTGTCTCCCCAATTCTGGCATTTTATTCTGGATCTATGGGGGGACTTCTTTCATTGTATTCTGTATTGCTGCTTATTTTTTTACTTTCAGCGCTAAAGAATACAAATGCTTTTATTATGTTCTTCCTGAAAGCAATTGGGGTTGTGGGTTTATCGTTTATGTTATTTATGGCGGTCGTAAACTATGGAAAAAATACAGCTATTTTTGGCGGCGGTGAGAATATCTCTAAATATTTGGCTAGATTTGAAGCTATCGGAAATGCGGATTGGAGTAATATCGAGCAAGCAAGAAGTTCTTTGATGTCACTTTATTGGGGGCAATTCCTTGCCAATCCGCTAATAGGTAGCGGATTCGGTAATCGCGAGGGAGTGAGAAGTGACCCACATAATTTTATTATAGAACTTCTTGGCGAAACTGGTTTGGTCTCTCTTTTGCTCTTCTTGGTTATTTTCTTGCCAGGCCTTAGAAAATCCTTTTATATACTAAAAAGCTATGGAAGAAATAGTGTCTTGTATTTAATTGCGGTGGCTTTTATTGCTTACTCTTGTGAATCATTATTCTCCGGGAGTATTTTTATTAATCCGCTTTTATGGATGCTTATGGGGATTCTCCCAAGTCAGCGAGTATGAAATGAAAATATGTCTTATATTTGGCACATATCCACCGATGAAAGATGGCGGTGCTGGCTTTGTTTACAATCTAGTTAACGCTTTAACCGCATTAGGGGTATCAGTGTCTGTCTTAACCTCAGGGAAAGTTAGAGAATCCTTTTTAAGAACGCCTGGCGTTACAGTTTTTCCTGTAATTGATGATTGGGCGGGGCTGGACGGATTTTATGCAATGAGAAAAGCCATTACATCTATTAACCCGGATGTTATACATGTAATATACCCAAGTTCTTTTTTCGGGAATAATTATAAACTTCCTTTTTTTATCAAATTATTTTTTAGAAGACCTGTAGTCGTTACCATGTTTTCAATGTTTAAAACCGGTTCATATTTCACTACAAAATTAGGAATACTTGCTTTAATTTTATCAGCAGATTATCTTATGTCTCATGATTTTCTGTATATACAATTCCTTAAGAAGTATTTATTCTTTAAAAAAAAGAGAATATCTTTTGTGCCGGTGGGAAACAATCTTCTATCGACTCTTGCTAATGTTGATAAATATCAGCTTAGGGGGCAATGCGATTTAGAGCAAGATAAGATTTATTTAGCTTTTTCGGGGCAAATAGATGTTTCAAAAGGAGTGGAAACTCTCTTGCGCGCGCTTAAAATTCTTCATAAAAACGGTTACTCTACAGTAAGATTATTGATGGTGGGCTCCGGTGACCGTATACGTGCGAGTGAAGGTGAAGGCTATGATGAAAAATATTCAGATTACAGCCGGAAAATATTTAGTTTGATGCATGACCTCTGTTTGCAAGATAAAATAGTGTGGACTGGATATGTCAGTGCCGATAAATTCAACGAATATATGAAATGTGCGGATCTGGCGGTCTTCCCTTTTAAGGCAAATGTTATCGGGCGCAGCAGTCTAATTAATGCCTTGTCTTTGGGGCTACCCGTTATTACTACTGTTGATCATTCGGGTAACCTATTAAAAGATAAGTATAATATTCTAATGGTTAATTCTGGTAATCCCCAAGAGTTGGCGGCCGCAGTCGTGTGCTTGTTAAAATCCCCCACATTAACGAAGAATATTGCTGCCGGCGGGAGAGAATTATTCCAAAATGTTTTTACGTGGGAGGCGATTGCGGAAAAAACGCTTGAAATATATGGCAAAGCCATGCGTAGGGGCTGGTTCAAATAATATGAATATAGATGGCACTCGCTATGGAGAAGCTTTAGCTCTTTTGAAAAAAGGGGAGAAACTTCTTGATGTCGGTTGTGGGAAAGGTTTGTTCTCCAAATTGGCAATGCCGTATTTTAAGTCTGTCGCTGGAATCGACGTGTCTGAGCAGGCTTTGCTGGGGTTAGACGCATTAGGCATTAAGACCTATGCCGTCGATTTAGATAAAGACCTAATGCCACTTGAGAACGAGACGTTCAACTCGTTAGTTTGCCTGGATGTTATAGAGCATGTTTTAGAGCCGGAAAAATTCGTCCGTGAGTGTGCTCGCGTCCTTGCTAATGGCGGGCAAATTATTATCTCAACTCCGAATATAAGGTATTTAAAACATTTGCTTGTCCTGGGCTTTTGTGGAAGATTTCCTCGTACCTCATCCGATATATCTAGATATGACGGTGGACATCTGCATTATTTCACGATTTCAGATATTGAGAAGATCTTGCTCTTGTGTGGGTTCAAAATCGTGGCAACAAATGGTGTTATTCCTAGCCCTTACTTGGCATTTCTGCGGCCATTCAAGAAATTATGGTTTATTAAGGAGTTCTTTTCTGCAGGGTTTATCATCGAGGCTGTTAAATCTGGCGTAAGATAACTGTATTTGTGTTCCATTGGTTTATGTAAATATTTAACGATCTTCACCTGCATCTTCAATTTCACAAATTTGTGCTGATTGCAAATGATTAAATCAGGGCCTTAAATCAAAGAACTCGCGAATACTGTTTGCTTAATCACACTTGATATGGATTAGTGGTGTCAGGAACTACCATGGCACTTATTACATATAATGATAAAATTAATACTTTTCGTGCGATAACCTCAGATTTGTTGTCGTGTAATATCTCATTGTCTGAATTAGCTGGGAAATCGATAAGTATTAGTCGGCAAACTGACCCAATCATCTCCTCGCCATCGTATTTTATCCTGAAAGCCTTCCGAGTTTTAGGAATGGATAAATATCATATCAAAGTAGTCCAAAGAAATTTGCGTATTCGCGATTTTGTCCGTAAGCGCTTATGTATATCTGGACAGCAAGTTTGCGCGAATCCAGTTTTTATCCTGAGAGTTGACGACTTTCCAAGATGGGACATCCCCTCCAGGGATTACAGGATTTTCCATAATATTCTTAAAGAGTGGTCTATCCCATATTTATTGGGTGTGACTCCAAAACTGTGTGAATTTCCTTTAGATCCCGACTGTTGTAACTTCCGTAGTCTAAACGAGGATGAGAGCGCAATTTTAAATGAGGTAGCAGAATCCGGGGCGGAATTCGCAGTTCATGGCTGTACTCACAAAACAATAGCCGCCTTGCGCCATTCGGAGATAGTCGGAATTGGTCCTTTGGCACTTAATAGACTTATACAAATGGCGCTGTTTGAATTTGATAAGGCAGGGTTAGTAACAAATTATTTCATCCCGCCTTTTAATAGTATTGATTCACAATCATTTGCTGAGTTGTCTAAGTATTTTAAGGTAATCTGTGGAGGTCCTGAGAGTATTCCGGAAATGGGATTGACAATTTCCCCGGTTATTGTTAATGACACTATTTTTATGCCAAGTTATCGTCCAGCTTATGGGCGTGCCTTCGAAGTCGCTAGATTTGTTGAAGAAATATCTAATCTAGCTGAGCCCGTGATTGTCCCATTGACTTTGCATTGGGCATGGGAGAGGGATAACAACTTTGTTGATGTGAAAAGATTGTGCTCTCTTTTGTCTGGAAAAGTTGCGACTTGGAGTTCCGTTGCAGGTACAATCTTTAAAAGTCTAAAGGTAAAATAATGAAAATAGAGGAAATACAGGATTTATTGGTTTGTCCAGATGATGGACAGGGTTTAAGTAGCGCCATAGATGGTTCATTATCGTGTGTGAGTTGTGGTAAAAATTTTAAGTACATAGATAAATCATTTTTAGAAATCCTGCCATTAAAATTCAGCGATTGGGATGCGGATTCAGCAAGGATGCGCGAAATCGAAGGCGCATATCGGAATATGTTTCAAAGCAGTTTTTCCTGGGGTGTTCCTTCACACATGTGGGGAGAACTAGATAAAGCTTCAATGGGGTATCAGTGTTTTGTCCGTGCCGAAAGGCGGAAAATATTAAACATGCTTAAACCGGCCAAGGATTCAATCGCTGTGGATGTTTCTGCATGCGCCGGGAACTATTCTTGTTTTCTCGCTGAGTATGTTAAGGTTATGTTCCATTGTGATCTTCATTCTCCATCTTTGGTCTACGCATACAGACATAAGCGTGATAACATGTTCTTTTTGCGTTCCCCTTATCACAATATTCCATTAAAAAATGCAGCATTTGATTATGTGTTTTGCACAGATACGATAATACGTGGATTCTCTCATGATTTGAAATTATTGTCAGAGATTTATAGATTGCTGAAAAAAGGAGGGAAAGCTGTTGTTGATTTTCATAATAAAAACTGGATAACGTCCTCTGAATCGGTACGGTTTTATTCTCCGGCAGATATAGAAGTGCTTATGCGCATGGCCGGGATTGACAACTACTCTGTGACTCCCTTTGGCTATGTCCCGCTTAAAACTATCATACATAAGGCAAGTTACGAGATTCTGGACAATATCTGTGGTTTCTTCCTGCCGTGCCAGAGGAATCTCGTTGTAATTATTAAAGAATAATGAAAAACGCGCTTTTCGTAATAACATCAAATGTGAGCGGGGGGGGTGAGCTTTTTTTTCTTGAGATGGTTTCACGCTTGGACCGGACCAAATTTAGGGTTTTCGTTGCTTGTCCAAAAAGCTGCTATATTTGGAATGAACTTTGTGTGAACCAGGATATCTATCTGAAAGAACTTCCTATCGGTCCTAAACTCGGGATAAAAACTATTCTGGATATCGCGTTATGGCCGATTTACCTGGTTCATTTCTTAACGCTTTTCTTGAAGTTGAATAAGAAAGATAGCATAGATTTCTGCTTTTTTCAATACAAGAAAGAACAACTTATAGGCTCAATCGCTGCTTTCTTCTTTGGAATACCAGTTTTTTGGGTCGAACATACCCCTGTGTATAACATGTCTTTCGGAATAGCAAGATTGCTGAAGCCATTCTACAGATTTGTGGGGAAATTAGCGGTTACAAAACTAATCGTGTTTTCAAAAAAAGCTGCTGATTCTTTGACCAAAATCAGAATTCCTGAAAAGAAGATTCGCATTTTGAATATAGGTGTTGACCTAACCATCTATAAGGGTGCTTCTAATTTCGGATTGAGTAGTAAAATTAAAGTTGTAGGCGTTGTTTCGCGTCTAGCGACTAATAAGGGCATCGAAAATGTAATCGGGGCTATGCCGCAGATATTACGCAAGTATCCCGATGTGGAATTGCATATCGCCGGTACTGGGAATTTTGCTCTCAGCTTGAAGAAGTTATCTGAAGATCTTGCTCTTGGCGAAAAAGTTAAGTTTTATGGCTATATCCATAATTCAAAAATTCCTGAATTTCTGGATCATGTTCACGTGTATGTTATGCCATCTTATTCTGAGGGAACTCCGTTGTCGCTGATTGAAGCTATGGCTGCCGCGAAAGTAATTATAGCCACTGATGTTGGTGCTGTAACAGAAATGATGCGGGATGGGTTTGATGGACTTATTGTTAGTGCGCAATCTACTTCCGCGATAGCAGATTCTATTTTGAGAGTATTTGGAAATTGGGATAGCTATCAGCAATTAGGTCTGAATGCTAGGAAAACAGCGCTTGTTAGTTTTGATATAAATAGAACAGTACGTTCGTTCGAAGATGTTTTCATGGAAAATACCTGAAATATCGCTGATTCGGCAGGCTTTATTTAGGTTCTTAAGTTAATATGAAAAATATCCTAATACTCGGCGGCCTTGGGTTCATTGGAAGAAATCTGGTTGAGGAATTATATAATCCCCTGGACTATTCATTAATAGTTTTTGACGCCCCGACTGCTCAGGCTGCAAGTGGAAATGTCCCAGCACAGTTTATATTTTATGGCGGGGATTTTAATCTTGAATCTGATCTTGAAAGGGTTTTTAAGGAAAATGCAATAGACTTAGTTGTACACTTTATCTCCACTACAATACCTGCCGGATCAACGGGCGCAGAAATTGTTTATGATATTGAGTCTAATCTTGTTCCAACCGTGAAATTATTGGGCCTTATGCGTAAGTACCTGGTTCGCAAAATAGTTTTTGCTTCTTCCGGAGGCACAGTGTACGGCCTTCCTCTAACTAATCTTTCCTCTCGCAATATCCCGGAGACTAGCGAAACTAACCCAATTTGCTCTCACGGGGCGGTTAAACTTGCAATCGAGAAATATATCTGCCTGAGCTCGTATCTTTATGATGTGCAGTATCTGATTCTGCGAATATCCAATCCTTACGGAGAACACCATTCTTCGTTAAGGCAAGGGCTTATCAATGTTACCCTTAAAAAAGCGATAAATAATCAGACGCTTAGAATATGGGGCGACGGTGAAATCGTACGTGACTATATATACGTTAAAGACTGCGTGAAAGTTATTAAGCAGCTTATAGACAAGGGGGCTTCGGGAGAGATATTGAATATCGGTTCTGGAGTAGGGTACTCCATTAATGAAATTGTGGCTATTGTACAGAATGTCGCGGGCGATTTTAAGGTAGAGAGGGAAAAGGCACGTAAATTTGACGTCCCGAGGTCTGTTTTGGATATTAGCAAGCTTAAGGCCTTGGTCGATTTCCAGCCTACAGATATTCATTCTGGAATAAAAAAGACTTTTGATTGGATTATGAAAAATCGGCCAGCATGACTCCTGCCCCAATTCGGTAAATAGTGGGCCATTCTGATGTCAACAGACAGCAGCGGGCTAGAGAAGTTGAGTTGTTATACAATGAAGCGATTATTAAATAAAGATGTTTTGTGCTTTGCGGGGGCAGACTGGAACAATCCTCTATGGACAAACAGACAGCATATCATGTCCAGATTGGCTTCCGGTAATAGAATAATCTATGTCGAATCAATTGCTCTTCGCTCTGCTAATCTTACAAGCGGAGCTGATGTCGGTAGAATTATTCGCAAACTTAAGCAGTTAGTTTCACCATTGCGGAAAGTACAGGACACTTTGTGGGTTTTAACTCCATTTATTATTCCTTTTAATGCGCGTCTTTTCAGGTTGCTAAACGATTTCCTTTTGTTTTTACAAATATCAGTCGCGATGAAGTATGTCGGCTTTTCTAAACCAATTTTATGGGCCTACCTACCGCAAGCGCTGGGCCTTATTCGGAGATTTAGCTTTTCAGCCATAATATACCATTGCGTTGATGAGTATTCGGCAATACCAGGAGTAAGTGGTGATTATTTTAAAAAGATTGAGGATGAATTTATTCGCCAAAGTAATGTGGTCTTCGTGACATCAATGGGCTTGCTTGAATCAAAAGGTAAGCAGAAAAAAGAAACATATTATTTGCCGAATGTGGCCGATTATGAATTGTTTTCAAAGGCCAGATCTCCAGAAACTACAATTCCAGCAATCTTATCCAACAATAGTAAATCTGTTATCGGTTATATCGGGAATTTGTGCGACCATAAGGTGGATATTGAGTTGCTTATAGCTGTAGCTGATACTTTTCGGGAATCGAATCTAGTTATTGTGGGTCCCATATGGGGTGGAGATAATAAAACCGACTTGCTGATTAACGACCTGAAATCATACACCAATGTGAGTATGTGCGGGGCGCAGTCTCGGGAATTACTCCCGGGTTTTCTTAAGTCATTTAGCGTTTGTCTTGTCCCCTATAAATTTAATAACTACACTAAGAACTGTTTCCCTTTAAAAATTCATGAATATCTGGCTTCCGGCAAACCGGTTGTTGCTAGTGCGCTTTCCGCTATTCGTGATTATAGTGAGGTTATGTATTTTTCCGCTACTAAGGAAGAATTTCTTGGTAATATTAGGATAGCAATGTTCGAAAATGATAATCCTAAACGAGATAAACGCATACAGCTTGCCTCTCATAATACCTGGGAAAATAGAATTTTATCAATGGAGAAAATACTTTCCGAATTGAAACTTATATGAATACTCGGAAAACAAGAATTTTACAGGCTAACAAACTTTATTATCCATATATAGGCGGGATTGAAACCATTGTTCAGCAAATTGCCGAGGGCTTGGCGGGGAAGTTTGCAATGGAGGTCCTGACTTGTAATACAGTATTTTTCAATAGTAAGGAGGTGATCAATGATGTTGCTGTAACTAGGCTCCGTGCGTTTAATCTGAAATCTTTAACGACTATGCCGATTTCATTGGCCTACCCTTTTGTGTTTAAAGAAAGATCCTCAAAATATGACGTTTCTCTTATTCATGCTCCTTTTCCACTTGGGGAGATGGGGGCGCTGCTTGCTAATAAAAATACGAAGATAGTCTGCTGGTGGCACAGTGATATAATAAGGCAAAAAAAATTATTAAAAGTTTATAAGTATATTGTTAATAGATATTTGGAAAGAGTTGATCACATTGTTGTTGCCACACCCGGCCATATCACAAGTTCCATTTTTTTAAATAAATTTAAGTATAAATGCTCAGTAATTCCATATGGCGTTGATATCACTAGGTTCACCTTAACCCCAGATTTGCAATCTCATATTGCAAACCTTCGAATAAAACATGGCCCCAGAATTATCTTGTTTGTGGGCAGGTTGGTTTATTACAAGGGATGTGAGTACCTTTTGGAAGCGATGAAGAATGTTGATGCCAAATTGATTGTGATTGGCAGCGGGCCACTGAATGGAATCTTGCAGGATACAATAACCCACGAAGGCTTAAGAGATAAGGTGGAAACTATTCCCTCAGTTTCTGAAGAGGATTTGCGGGCTTATTATCACGCCTGTGATATATTTGTGCTGCCTTCCGTAGAGAACAGTGAAGGTTTTGGAATTGTGCAAATTGAAGCCATGGCATGTAAAAAACCGGTTATTAACACTTCTTTACCTACAGGTGTTCCCTGGGTGAGCGTGAACGGACTTACTGGTTTTACCGTTCCTCCGCGTGATTCTGAATCCCTTGCAAATGCTATAAACAAGTTACTTATGGATAGTGATTTGAGACTGCGGTTTGGAGAGAATGCCCGGAATAGAGTCCTGGAGCATTTTACATTGGATAAAATGTTAAGTTCAATAGGGACACTTTTTTCTGCGCTTGGGCATAAAAGATAGTCGCAAGTAAAGCAAATGGCTGTCTGTATACTCAACATAACATAACGGAATATTCCCCATAATTATGAGGCTCAATTTTACATGCGCATAGTTGTTACCGGTGCTGCCGGATTTATAGGCTTGCATTTATGCAAGGCGCTCCAAAGTAAGGGATTTGAGGTAATTGCCTGTGTACGGAACACGTGTGGTGCCCTTTCACTGCCTGCCGGGGTGGAGCCGTTGGTTCTTGGCACCATAGACAACAATACCAATTGGGACAACGTGCTGAAAAAGGGGGATATTGTTGTTCACCTAGCCGGCCGCGCCCATGTTATAAAAGAAAAATCACTGGATCCATTGGCGGAATTTCGCGCAGTTAATCGGGACGCTACAAAAACCTTAGCTTTGGCATGCGTCCGTAAAGGCGTGAATAGATTAGTATTCCTAAGTTCTATCGGTGTCAATGGTAATGCAAATACAGGCCAACCTTTTTCTGAGGCTGATTCTCCGGCCCCGATGGACCATTATGCCGTGTCTAAATTGGAGGCGGAACAAGAGCTTTCAGTTATAAGTCGTGAAAAAGGCTTACTTTTTACTGTTATCCGCCCTCCGCTTGTATACGGCCCGGGAAATCCTGGTAATTTCCTCCGTTTGCTTCGGTTGGCAGCTTCCGGCCTGCCGCTACCATTTGCCGCCTTCGAAAATAAGCGCAGTATGGTTTTTGTGGGTAACCTGGCTGACGCCATTATTGTGTGCATGATAGCACCGGCGGCTATCGGTAAAACGTATATTGTCTCTAATGGGCGGGATGTTTCACCCGCTGAATTGGTTGCTTTTATAAGGGAGAAATTAGGGTTGCCGTTGCGGCTTTATTATTTTTCACCGATTCTTATTCGCGCGGCTGCTAACCTGGCGGGTTTTGGCGTAGCATTTGAAAAGCTTACTGCTTCGCTTCTTGTGGACTCCTCAAGGATAAATTATGAACTTGACTGGAAGCCACCTTTTTCCTTAGCAAGCGGATTAGCTGAAACTGTTGAATGGTATGAAAACATTGTCTCCGCCCGGGAGGTTAAGTACAGTGTGAAACGCGTTTTTGATGTTATCTCGGCCCTGTTCGCCCTTACTATTTTTGGCTTTCCTATGCTTTTATTGTCACTACTGGTAAAATTAACTTCGCAAGGCCCGGCGTTATACTGGTCTGACCGGATTGGCCGAGGGAATAAAATTTTCAAAATGCCAAAATTCCGCACCATGCGCGTTGATACTCCACCTATGGCTACCCACCTTATGACCGAGCCGGAGAGGTACTTGACGCCGATTGGTAGCTTTCTGCGCAGAACCAGTCTGGATGAGCTTCCTCAACTGTTAAGCATACTGTATGGGGATATGAGTTTTGTGGGCCCCCGGCCTGCACTTTTTAACCAGGCTGACCTTATAGCCTTTCGCACAACCAAAAGCATACACTGCATTACTCCGGGGCTTACCGGTTGGGCGCAGGTTAATGGCCGGGATGATCTGGCTATTTCGGTTAAGGTTGAATATGATGAGTTTTATTTAAAGAATTGGTCTTTTGCTTTTGACCTTAAGATTCTGGTGATGACGGTTATTCAGGCGGTGATGGGGAAAGGGGTTAGCCACTAGGGGAAGGGGAAAACGGAAGAGGCCAAACCTCAGGGGGATGAGGTTCGGCCTCTGGGGACAGGGAAAGGGAGTGTAACGGGGGTTACATTGCTTTTTAGGGGGATTCTTGGGATACTATTTACTATGAAGAAGCATGTGGAAAAGTACGCTAGGAGCCTGTCCGACATAAGCAATTTCGCCTGCAATTGCCGCTTTTTGCCTGCGCCTTCGCACCACTCAACTTACAGGTTCATTGGAGCCTGCTCGTTTCGCGTTGCTTCGGCTCGGCTTCAAAATCGACAATTTCGGCATGAAAGCCTTATGTCGGACAGGCTCCTAGGCTATTGGTTCCCCTATTGGACGGCGCCGCTGTCGCTTTGGCCTATTTTCTGGCCTTTCTTTTAAGGTTTGATTTTACCCTGCCGCCAGAATTTGCATCCAGCTTCTTAGAACAGAGAAGATAGTGGGGGCTCATTTTAACACTATATAGCATAGTAAGCATTTATATTATGTGTTTACTATGCTAATATATTGGTATGAATGTGGATATACGGCGGCAGATAGCGGGTGAAGAGTTTGACTACCAAACTCTTATGGCGTTGCTTTCGGCGTACAGCAACCCCGCAATGAAGATATGCGCCCTTATTAAGGCGGGGGACATTATCCGGGTAAAAAAGGGGCTCTATGTTTTTGGGGAGCGCCACCGCAGGCGGCCTTACTCCATGGAACTGCTTGCTAATTTAATCTACGGACCCTCCATGGTTTCTTCCGACTATATGCTTGCGCATTATGGCTTAATTCCCGAGGCTGTTTACGCTTTAACCTCGGCCACATTTAAAAGACCTAAAACCTTTAATACGCCCTTGGGCGTGTTTATGTATAAGCAGGCCCCCGCCCGGTATTATCCTGTGGGAATGCGCCGGATCGAATTTAAAGGGGGGGCGTTTCTGGCCGCTTCCCCGGAGCGCGCGCTGGCGGATAAAATTCGCGAGGATGCCGGTAATATACTCAATAACCAAAAAGAGGCGGAGCGGTATTTGTTTGAAGACCTGCGCCTGGACGAGGAAGGTTTTTTTGCCATGGACGCCGCGTTGCTTGAGGAATGCGCCCGGTTGGCTCGTTCGCGTAAAATAAAATTTTGCGCGGCTGCGCTTAAAAAGAGAAAGATGAATAAATGAACCCCGCTATAGAAACAATGTTGGCGCGGTATTCTTTCGCGTCTAACGAGGACAAGTTGAGAGCCTTGCGTGAGATACTGCAGGAGACCGCTCTTTTGGGGCTTTGGAGGGGGAAATTTTTTGAGCATGCGGCCTTCTACGGAGGAACGGCGCTTCGTGTTCTTTACGGCCTGGACCGTTTCAGCGAGGATATGGACTTTTCCCTCTTGAAACCGGACCCGGGTTTCCGGCTGGAGCCGTATTGCGGTTTTATAAAAGACGAACTTACGGCGTTTGGATTTACAGCGGATATAGAGGTTAAAAAAAAGGCGGGAGGCGGGCAGGTAAAGTCGGCTTTTCTTAAGGCTGACACTCTGGAGCAGTTGCTTGTTATAGGCATGGAAGGGGAAAGCGGGTTGCCGCTAACCAAAATTAAGATAGAAATTGACGCCGATCCGCCGCCGTTGTTTAAAGTCGAATCACGTGTGCTGCTTAATCCTATTCCTTTCAATGTTAAGGTTTTTGCTCCATCATCCATGTTTGCCGGCAAAATGCACGCGCTTCTTTGCCGTGGCTGGAAGACCCGCGTAAAAGGCCGAGACTGGTACGACTTTGTGTGGTTTGTAGGTCGGAGAACGCCTGTTGATCTACGGCACCTTGAGCAAAGGATGCGCCAGAGCGGGGACTGGGCCAAGGACGGCCCGCTTACGGAGGCAGCTTTCCGGAGTCTGCTGAGCCGGCATATAGCTTCCGTAAATATCGCGCAGGCAAAAGATGACGTTTCCCGTTTTTTGGCGGCGCCTGATGCTGTGGCCGTCTGGTCAAAAGAGTTTTTTATGGATGTGGTGGGCAGAGTTGCAACAGAGTAGGGGATGGGACAGCGGGACGGCTGGGCAGCTAGGCGGCTAGACAGGGACGGCTAGAACTGCGAAGAAGGCTGGACAGCGGGACAGCTAGGCAACTGGAGGACTTTGAGAAACTGGGGATTAAACTTCGGTCTCGTTCTCTGGCAGTCCAGCTGTCTAGCCGCCCCGCCGCCCCGCTGTCCAACTGGGGATGTAACATCTGTTACACTTTCTGGGCGGCTTTTAATTTATATAATATTAGCAGGTACTTGGGATTATGATCAAGAAACACTCGCGGTGGTTCATATTTGTCGCCGATACGGTTGCGATATGCTTTTCTTATTGGCTGGTTTTCCAGCTGAGGTTTGATTTTCATCTGCCGGCAAATGAATTCGACCATTTTGTAAAGACCCTGCCTATAGTGCTCGCGCTCAGATTGGCGGCGTTCCATTACTTTGGTCTGTACCGCGGTATATGGCGTTACGCCAGCATCGATGATCTTGTGAATATTTTTAAAGCGGTTATCGCAAGCCAGGTGGCCTTGGCGGCGATCATCCTGTTCTTATGGCATTCCGGCTTTCCGCGTTCGGCGCTGGTGATAGAGCCTGTGCTGACTCTGGTTTTTGTGGGGGGGATAAGGTTTGCCATACGCGCCACCAGGGAAATCCGTTATGAGAGCAAGACCAAAGAAAACCATATCAAAGTCCTTATTTTCGGCGCGGGCGATCTTGGAGAAGGCGTGCTGCGGGATTTGAAGCGAAATAAAACGCATAAATATGAGGTTGTGGGTTTTCTGGACGATGACGCAGGCCTTTGGGACCACCGTATCCACGGAGTGTCTATACTAGGCGGGCGAAGAGCGCTGGGCCGGGTTATAGAAAAGTACGGCGTGGCCGAAGTGGTTGTTGCCGTGAATCATTCGCGCGGGCCGCTTATTAAGGAACTTATGGCCCATTGCCCCGGCGCGCAATGCCGCGTGCAGTTTAAGACCGTGCCCACGCTGGAAGAGCATTTAAGCCATAAAAGCGCCGGTTTCCCAGTGAGAAAACTGGAGCTTTCCGATCTGCTGTCGCGTAAGAAGATAAATTTGGACATGGCCGCCCTGCACAGCATTCTTTCCGGTAAGACCGTGCTGGTTACCGGCGCTGGCGGCACTATAGGCGCCGAACTCTGCCGGCAAATTTTAAATTACAAACCTAAGCTGATCTTGATGCTGGACAATCACAACACCGCCATGTTCTATATTGAAAAGGAATTAAAGGAGGCGGGGCACGGCGCGCAGATCATGGCTGTTATGGGGGACGCGGGCGATGAGATCCTGCTGAAGAACCTGTTTGAAACCCACGCTCCGCAGGTGGTGTTCCATGCGGCGGCGCATAAACATGTGCCGTTGATGGAGTCCAATCCGCAGGAAGCCGTGCGCAATAATACGCTGGCCACTTATGCGCTGGCGGAGGCGGCGACAAAATACAAGGCGGAACGCTTCCTTTATATTTCCACGGATAAGGCCGTAAGGCCCTCCAGCGTTATGGGGGCAAGCAAGCGGCTGGGAGAAATGGTGGTGCGCGCTTTTGCCAAAGTCAACGGTACCCGCTGCATGTCGGTGCGGTTCGGCAATGTGCTGGGCAGTTCCGGCAGCGCGGTGCGTATTTTTCAGGAGCAGATCCAGGCCGGGGGGCCGGTTACGGTTACCCACCCCGAGGTTATACGTTATTTTATGACGGTGGAGGAGGCCATACAGCTTATTCTGCAGGCCTGCGCGATGGGACAGGGCGGCGAGATCTTTGTGCTGAATATGGGTACGCCCATAAAAGTGGCGGAATTGGCGCGCAATCTTATTGTGCTTAACGGGCTTGAGCCCGGCAAGGATATTGAAATAAAATTTACCGGCATGCGCCCGGGCGAGAAGATGTATGAGGAACTGTTCCGCGAAGGCGATATCCGTAAGGATACCGGCCACCCGGATATTTTTATGGCGATCCCCGAAGAGAGCGATATTGAGATCTTAAAAGAGCAAATGAGTTCCCTGCGCCTGTTATGCGGGCTGCCCGACCCTGTTCCGCTGCTGAATGGTATACGCAGGCTGGTAGCCTCTTATACGGGCAGGCCGGAGGGCGGGACGGCTAGGCAGCTAGACGGAGAAACAGCTGGGCAGCTAGACAGCGGGACAGCTAGACAGCTAGGCAACTAGACCGCCAGAGAACGAAACCGGAGTTTAATTCCCAATTTCTCAAAGCCGCTCAACTGGACGGCTGGACTGCTAGGCGGCTGGACCGCTAGACAGCCAGAGAGAAAAACCTAAATCCTCCCCCAATTCCCATAGCTGCCCCGCTGTCTAGCCGCCTCTCCGCCCAGCTGTCCCGCCGTTTTTATATTTCCGATGGAAAATACGTTCCAAAAAACCTAGAATATAGCCCTATGCACGAAGATTTGCAGGAAATCCTCATTACGGAAGAGGTTCTTCAGGAGCGCGTTCAAAAACTTGCGGCGCAGATCTCGCGGGACTATAAGGGCCGTTGTATCACGCTGGTCGGGGTTTTGAAAGGCTGCGTGCCTTTTCTTTCCGATCTGCTCAAGCGCCTTGAGGTGGATACCAATGTTGATTTTATGATGCTTTCGTCGTATTCCGGCTCGCAATCCACGGGGGTGGTGCGTACCATCCTGGACTTAAAGCAGAATATAGAGAAGAAGGATGTGTTGATCGTGGAGGATATTGTGGACTCGGGGCTTACCATGGGCTATATGCTTAAGAACCTGAGCACCAGGCAGCCCAGATCGCTTGAGATCTGCACTCTGCTGGATAAGCCCAGCTGCCGCAAGACCAAGGTTCCGATAAAATATAAGGGGTTCGTGATCCCTGAAAAGTTTGTGGTGGGCTATGGCCTGGATTATAACGAACTTTACAGGAACCTGCCGTACATAGGAGTGCTTAAGAAATCGGCCGTTAAGGGGTTGTGAACCAGGTTCCGCCGTGTAATTAAGCCACAGACTAGCTTCAAAGGAAAGAGAAAATGCCCTTAAAAAAGAATTTAAAACAAATGCTGTTCTGGCTGCTGGCCTTCACGCTTTTTATAGCCGTGTACCAGAACGTTAAGAATATCGAAAAGGAAAAAGAGCTACCTTATTCCGAATTCAAGGCCAAGGTCAAAGCCGGAGAGGTGCTGAAAGTCACCATGCGCCCCGACCTCATAAAAGGCGAATATAAAGAGGGGGATAAAACCGCGGCTTTCCGGACTATTCCGCTGAACGACGACAAGCTTGTGGAAGATATGAACGCCGGCGGGGTTAAAAGTTATTCCGGCGAAGCCGACAAAAGCTGGATCACCAGCCTTATTATAAATCTGGGGTGGATAGCCGTGTTCGTGTTCCTGTGGTGGTTCCTGTTCTTCCGTCAGGCGCAGATGGGTGGCAAGCAGGCGATGTCGTTCGGCAAGTCCCGCGCCAAGCAGCAGGACCTGAAGAAGCAGAAAGTGACTTTTAAGGATGTCGCGGGCTGCGATGAGACCAAAGACGAGCTGATGGATATAGTGGATTACCTTAAAAATCCCAAGAAATACCGGATGCTGGGCGGCGAATTGCCCAAGGGCGTGCTTTTGTACGGCCCTCCCGGAACCGGGAAAACTTTGCTGGCGCGCGCCATAGCGGGCGAGGCGGGCGTGCCGTTCTTTACTTCTTCCGGTTCGGAATTCGTGGAAATGTTCGTGGGCGTGGGAGCTTCGCGCGTGCGCGATCTTTTTGAGCGCGCCAAGAAAAGCGCCCCCGCCATAGTATTCGTGGACGAGCTGGACGCCGTGGCCCGCGCCCGCTTCGCCGGCATAGGCGGCGGCCACGACGAACGCGAGCAGACCCTGAACCAGATGCTGGTGGAGCTGGACGGGTTTGAGTCGAACGAAGGCATAATTCTTATCGGCGCTACCAATCGCCCGGACGTGCTGGATCCGGCGCTTCTGAGGCCCGGCAGGTTCGACCGCCGCATTAATGTGCCCGTACCCGATATCAAGGGCCGCACCGAGATCCTGCAGGTGCACGCCCGCAAGGTGAAGATGGGGCCGGATACCGATCTGAGCATTATAGCCAGGCATACTCCGGGTTTTGTGGGCGCCGACCTTGCCAATATTGTAAATGAAGCCGCCATCATGGCCGCCAAGAAAGAGAGGAAAGTGGTGGAACAAAAAGATATAGAGGAAGCCATAGAAAAAATGATAGCCGGTCCGCAGAGAAAATCCCGTATTATCTCCGAAAAGGAGAAAAAGATAGTGGCCTATCACGAGGCCGGCCACGCGCTGGTCGCACGGCTGCTGCCGGGCTGCGATCCGGTCCATAAGGTGTCCATCATTCCCCGGGGGCCGGCTTTGGGCTACACGCTGCAACTGCCGCTTGAGGATAAGTACCTTACTTCAAAGTCCGAGATCTTAAATAAGCTTTCCGTTCTGCTGGGCGGCCGCGCGGCCGAGGAGCTGACTTTCCATGACGTTACCACCGGGGCCACGGACGACCTCTCCAAAGTTACCAGCTACGCGCAGAAGATGGTAACCGAGTTCGGTATGAGCGAAAAAATAGGGACGATTTCGCTGAAGAAAGACGAATCCGAGGTGTTCCTGGGCCGGGACCTTATGCGCCAGCCGGGCTATTCCAACGAGACCGCCAAGAACGTGGACGACGAGGTGAAGCGCATAGTGCTTGAGTGCCTGGTGAAGACAAAAGAGATCCTGACGGTCAATAAAAAAGCTTTGGACGCCATTGCCGCGGCTCTTGTGGAAAAAGAGGTTATAGACGCGGCGGAAATGGATACATTGATGAAAGGTTTAGAGCCGGAAGGCGTAAAAAGTTGCTGAGAATTTACATTTGCGTTTTGACTTTTGATATCCCGCGCAGTGAGGGCCATGAGCTATCTTAAGAGTGTTATAGATATTTTTGTCGTCTATTACATCGTGTACCGGCTTATCCTTCTTATCAAGGATACCCGGGCCATGAATGTGGTCTGGGGCGTATTCATTCTTGCCATCATTACTTCCCTTGCCAAATACTCGGGCCTGGGCGCCACCGTCTGGCTGCTTCAGCAGTTCTGGGTGGCCGGCATCTTCCTTCTGATCGTGGTTTTTCAGCCCGAGATACGCGTGGCGCTGGCCAATATCGGTTCCAACCCGCTTGGCCGCATGCTGATCTCGCAGGAGTACCGTTTTATAGCGGAGCTGATGGAGGCCATGCGGTTCGCCGCTGAAAAGAAAACGGGCATGCTGATAGTGCTGGAGCAGGATATGGGGCTGCGCGATATAGTTGAGACCGGCGTGCGCGTGAACGGAGAAGTTTCCAAGGAACTTCTGCTTACCATCTTCCACCCCAATACCCAGCTTCACGACGGAGCCGTGGTTATAGCCAACAACCGCCTTGTGGCGGCCGGGTGTATTCTGCCGCTTACGGAACAGCATGAGCTTTCCAAGATCCTGGGCATGCGCCATCGCGCGGCGCTGGGCCTGAGCGAAATTGCCGACGCTATAATACTGACGGTGTCGGAAGAGACCGGGCTTATCTCCATTTCCAGGAACGGCAAGTTGCAGCAGGCCGTGGATCCGAAAGATCTTGAGGCTATGCTCTATCAGCTTTACCGCGCCAAAACCGAAAAAACGCTCTTGCGCAAGGGGCCCAGGCCCCAGCCGCAGGCCGAACCCCAGGCGCCCCGGGAAAAAGCGGTATGAATACCCCCGAACTTATAACCAGAAATTGGAAGATCAAATTGATCTCCCTTATCATCGCCCTTCTCATATGGTATTTCATAGTGGGAACCATTTAAAAGAATAAAGGGGGGAAAATGTCATTAGGAAAGTTCATATCTTATTGCATACTGGCAGCGGCGGTCTTATATTGCTGTCTGACCTTTTTCCCAAAAGTTCTTTTCAGCAATACCTACAGATATAAAAACATCACCGTTTATACACGCGCCCCGGTAACGGGGCCTACGGACGCGGTCCTTACAAGGGTGTATGACGCCGTAGTCGCCGATGACTTTTTCGACCCTGGACAGAAGTTCGAGATCTACCTGGCCGGCGGCTATGCGGAATATACGTTTCTGGCGCCGTTCTGCCGGAAAACCGGCGCTTGCGTGCATCCCGCCACCAATAAAATATTTATTGCCTCGTCGGATTTTGATAAAAACCAGGCCTATGGCCGTGAGGCGGGGCTCAATCCCCGTATCCTTGAAAGCGTTATGATCCATGAGCTGGTGCTGGCGCAACTGAAAAATAATTTTGGAGCCATGAATTATATAGCTCTCAAGCCCTGGCTTAAAGACGGCTACGCTGAGCATATCGCGCGGGAGACCGTAGAAATGGACCCGGCCGCGATCTGCGGAGAAAGGGATAAGAACGCTCCGCTCATCCCGTATCTGGAGAGCCGGCTTATACTGAATCTGGTGAAGGGGGAAGCCGCTGATCTGACTTATCCCGCGTTTATGAAAGAGAATAGTAATTATGAAAGCCTGCTTAAGCGCGTGATGGAGAGATATTGCAGTAAATAAGCGGCCGCCGCGTTTTTTCAGCTGATATGTCCAAAAAAATTCTGTTGGTGGATGATGATAAAACCGTGCTTGATTCGACCAGGAGATACCTCCAGGGCCGCGGCTTTCAGATAGTGCATACGGACAACGGTGCCGAAGCGGTCATACTTGCCAGGGAATCCAGGCCCGACCTGGTAATCACCGACGCGGAGATGAAGGGGCTGGACGGTTTTGCCCTGTGCAGGGTGATAAAGGAAACTCCCGGACTGTCAAAGGTTCCGGTCATTATAATCTCCGGCCGGAAAATAAAAGAGGAAGATATCCTGGCCGGCTATAACAAAGGCGCTGATGACTATATCCTGAAGCCTTTCTCGTTCGCGGTACTGCTTGCCAAGCTGAACGCGGTGATGAAGCGTTATGAGGCCTTCCGGGAAAAGACCGAAAATGTTTCCAGGCTCGGCATGGTGATAGATCCGGCCGGGCGCACCGTAACCATAAAGGGAGAAGTCATAAAGCTGGCCAGAAAAGAATTCGACCTGCTGACCGCGCTGATAATGGAAAAGGGGCGGTTGTTGAACGTGCCCTATCTCCTTGAAACCGTTTGGGGTTATGATCCCGCCAGTTACAACGACCCGCATACCGTGGGCGTCCACATCTCTTCGCTCCGTAAAAAGATAGGCCCTGAAATAGGCGCCCGTATCATAAGCGTTACGGGGCACGGCTATAAGTTCGAGTAGGAAAGACGGCGGGACAGCTAGGCGGCTGGGCAGCTAGACTGCCAGAGAAACAGTTACTGCTGGACAGCCAGGCGGCTAGACAGCTGGACTGTCAGAGAGAAAAACCGAAGTTTAATCCCCAATTTTTCAAAGCCGCTCAACTGGACTGCTAGACGGCTAGATAGCTGGACTGCCAGAGAGAAAAACCGAAATCCTCCCCCAATTCCTATAGCCGCCCCGCTGTCTAGCAGTTGAGCCGCCTAGCCGCCTAGCTGTCCCGCCGTCCCTAAACATTTGATTAAAATTTGATAATTTACTGGTCTTTCCCATATCTTCGCCTGTTAAACTATTCAAGCGGCGGGAGGATATATGACCAGAAACAATTTGGTTTTGACCAGGATCTTTTTAACCTTGTTATTTCCGTTTTTCTGCGGTCTCCGGCCTGTTCAGGCCAACGATAATGTTTACAAGAAAATGGCGGCGGACATCGCCAAGTACTCCAGTATAAATAAAGTGAAGAGTATCGCCGTTCTGGCCTTTTCCCGCAAGGCCAGGACGTCCCGCGAGGAGAGCGAGTACGTCTCGGAGCGGCTGCTGACCTGCCTGGCGGAATCGGGAAAAGTGAAATTGCTGGAAAGAAGCCAGCTTGACCAAGTGCTTCAGGAACAGAAGCTTGGGCTGGCCGGCCTGACCGAAGGGGTGGAGGATAAAAAAGAGGGCGCTCTCTCCTCCGCGGACGTGATCATAATAGGCGTGGTTTTCGGCACCGCCGACCACCTGAAGATAATAGCCAAAATGATAGACCCCGGGACAGGCGCGGTGCTGCATGTAATTGAGGCCCAGACTGAAAGGCAGTGGGACATGGTCATGGAAAGGCCGGGATTTGAGTTCGATGTGCTGGATATGACGGTGCTGGTGGGTATGTTCGCGGACGAGGCGAAGCTCCCGGCGCTTAACGATTTCAGGGACGCCCCCAGGAACGTCGAAACCGGCGACTGTAGCGCCAGGCGGACCAGGCTTATAAAGCATCAAGCCTCGGCGATGGAGGCTAAGGCTAAGTATTGGGCGCTTAAGATGCGGGACCCGGATTTTTCCAGCGAGATCCTCACCAGGAACCCGGGCGGGGAAATAGCCGATCCCCAGATGAAGAAAATATTTTACCGGCTGCTGGATGAAATGTACAAATCTGACGACGCTCCGCGTTTATCTTTTTCCGAGGAAGAAGAAGTGAGAAAAATTATGGAGGAAGAGAAGAGATTGTCGGATGACTGCGGGCTGCATTAAATAACTTTTTCCAGCATCTCCCTCAGTTCGCCTATGCCGAAAGGCTTTATGAGAAACCCCTCAACTTCCACGCCCGTGGCGATGGGGTTTGCAATATTGGAAACCGAGCCTGTAATGACTATGATCTTTGCGGCGGGGCGCAGGACTTTAAGTTTCTTTATTACTTCTTCTCCCCGCAGGTCCGGCATTTTTAGGTCGCATATCACCGCGTCAAATTCTTCTTTCTCCGCGGCTGTTATCGCGGAGGCTCCGTTGACGGCCTCTGCTATTTCATAACCGCGGCTTGCCAAAGCCCGTTTGACATAGTTCCGGACTATTTCTTCATCATCCACCACCAGAATTTTTTTAGGCATGGTTACACCGGCAGGCGCAGGGTAAAAACGGACCCTTTGCCGGCTTCGCTCTCCGCGGAGATCGTTCCGTTATGTCTGTTCAATATGCCGAGGCAGACCGATAAGCCAAGGCCGGTTCCTTTCCCGGCGGGTTTGGTCGTAAAGAAGGGGTCGAAGACCCTGTCCAGTATCTCCCTCGGGATCCCGGCCCCGGTATCCGCGAACGAGACGGTTATCATCCGCCTTCCATCCGGGTCCGGGGATGGCGGAAGCGTACTTATTGTGATCGTTCCTCCGTCCGGCATGGCGTCCTTTGCGTTGGTAAGCAGATTCAGGAATACCTGCATTAATTGCTGGAAATCGGCGTTTACCAGCGGAAGGCTCTCGCCGAACCGCTTGACGATCTTTATATGTTTCAATTCCATCTGCCGGGCGCAGAGGACCAGGGTTTCCTCTATCGTTTCGCTGATGTTGACCGGTTCCATCTGGGTTTTTTCTTGCCGGGCGAATGATAACAGCGATGTGATGATCTTTTTGCAGCGGAAGACCGCCTTTTCTATGTCCGTGAGGTCCTGATGGGTCTGTGTGCCCGGCGGAGTTGTTTCCAGTACCAGCTGGGTCAGGCCGAGAATCCCGGAGAGCGGGTTGTTTATTTCATGCGCCAGCCCCCCGGCCAGCTGGCCGAGCGCCGACATCTTTTCCGCCTGGATCAGCTGGGATTGTGTTTCCTGAAGCTGCTTGTATAAATTAGCGTTCTTTAACGCCAGGTTCACCAGCGAACCGAAGATCTTGGCCTTCTGTAGGTCATTTTCGCTGAAATATTCTTCCGGCTGGCTGCGGTTGATGTTTATGAGCCCTATCAGCCCGCCGGTTTCCATCAGGGGCAGCATCATGGCGAATTGGACGTCGCTAAGATGTTTTATGTCCGCGAATCTTTTATCTCCGGAGGGGTCCTCTATCAGCACTACCGGCTCGAACCCGTCGGCCGCCAGCCGTTTCAGCACGCGTCCGCAGACCTCAAGCCTGGAACTTTTACGCTGATCGTCTTCCAGCCCGTCGGAGATGGCGATATAAGGCCGTTCCGCCTTATCCAGCAGCACAAGCAGGGATTCGTCGGCTTTTAACACCCCGGTTACGGAATCTATCACTATCCTCAGCAATTCCTCCGATTTGATGGTAGAGAAAATAGCTTTTGTTATATCGTTGAACTTGCGCTTTGCCAGAGCTTTTTCGACGACAGTGAAAAGTTCGGTTATCTCGAAAGGTTTGTGTATGTAATCGAACGCGCCTTTCCTCATGCTCTGGACGGCGGTGCCCATGGTCCCATGCCCTGTGGCGATTATAACTTCTATGGCGGGATCAATTTTCTTTATTTCACCCATGGCCGTTATGCCGTCCATTACCGGCATCTGGATATCCATGACCACAAGATCGAACTTTTCCGCGCTTACTTTCGCGACCGCCTGTTTCCCGTCGAACGCGTCGGAGATCTCGTAGCCTTTGCTCATAAGAGCCTCAGAGATCATTTCCGATATTTGCGCGTCGTCGTCCACGATCAGTATTTTAGCTTTGTGGTTCATATTGAAAGTCCGCTTTCCGTTATCCCAGCCGTTTCACTTTGTACCCCAGGCTTTTCAGTTCCGCTTCGGCGAAATCCCTGTGGTCGCCCTGAAGTTCTAGCGCGCCGAGTTTGACGGCGCCGCCCACGCCCAGCCGTTTCTTGAATTTTTTCAACAATTCTTCCTTCCCCGCCGGATGCATTTGTATCTTTTCTATCATGGTCATGCCGCTGCCTTTATGGCCGCGCCGGAACGAAACGCGCACAGGCTCCGTCTGCCTGGGCTTGCCGGAGGGGGAATTGCAGGCGCACGGGTTTTTGCCGCAGGCCGGGCACGGCGCCCGCCAGTCCGGGTCGGTGGAATAAACGATGTTATCTGGCATTGTGGTTTTATTATATATTATCCGCGGACTATAAATGGCGTTTTGGGCGGCGGCACGTTGTGGCGCAGGAATCTGCCGCGTGCCGGTTCCTATTTATTTAACAACACTTATCCCGGTGGAGAACGTGGGCAACAGTAAAGCCGGAACATTGAGGCCGGCGCTCGGGTTCAAGATTGGCTATGTTTTTGAAGGATTCTGGACGGCCAAAGAGAAAACGTGATCCTTTAAGCAGTGAAAATCGCAACAAAACACCCACTCCATACGGAAATAGCGTCTTTAAAAAAGACCAAAAAGTCTTATAATCTAACACGCAGCCCGATTTTAAGGCCGTTCCTAAAATATTTTGCCCAACCAAAAAATAACCGTCCGCCGACGACAAACCAAAAAAACTCGCCCTATTTTTGCCCTTTCTCTCAATTTGGCATAAAAATTGACCTGTGTGGGGTGTAAGCAAAACCGGTGGGGGGAAACTTCTCCGGTAATATAAAACGAAGAACGGAGAAAAAAGATGAAAAAGTTAATGATGGCGATAGCGGTAATAGTTAATGCGGCCTCTGGAGTCAGGGCGGAAGAGTTGAAGATGGATTTCGACAAAGGCTCTTACAGTTCCCAGAAGTTTATGGAGGCGGTCAAGGCGCAGGAGCCCAGTGTGAGTGGCATCTCTTGGAAGGCCTTCTCGGTGGAGTCCGGAAATGCGGGTGATCCCTCGGACGATTCCGCAATACTGGCGACCATTAACCGTTGCGAAAACAAGAAGGTGGACGAAACACTGCGGGATGACTTAAAGAAATTGCTCGTATATGGCACGGCAGAAGAGAAAGCACAGTTCAACACTCCGGAGAAATATGTTTTTCCGAAAAGGCTGAATACTTTTGTGTCCTTCAGGAGTTTTGATCAACTCTCAGCAAAAGACAAGTCTCTTGGAAATTGTGTAAAATGGGCTTCAAAGGACGTTTGTCGTGATAAGGAAATCTGGCAGACTGCCTGTCTAGCCGGGACTGTTTGGTGCTTTACGGCTGCCGGCGGAAGTTGTGGCCCTGCCGGGGCTGTTTGCACCCTTGTTAACAAAATTGTTTCGGAATGCGTACCTGTGCCGTACTGCGTTGAGTGGGATAGCGAGGCTATTCCCGGCTTCGGAAATCCAGGGGTAGTCTAGGACATACTATGAACCTTAAAGAAAAGACTGGCATGAAAATAGGCGGAGTATCTGGAGCTCTTATATCGCTGATATTGATCTATCATGGCAAAAAAGTGTTTCCAGAGCTGATCAACACGCTGCTCATCGCTTTCGTGCCATGGATAGGCGCCACTCTTGGCGATAAATATTTAAAGTAAAGCACTGTTGGAGTGAGGACCAGGGAGGGGGCCGTGCGGTCCTTCCCCGGCCTCACTCCGATGCCCTATGAAAACAAGCGGATAAACGGGGCCCAAAACAGGTTAGGCCGAAAGACCCTTTCCTAAGCTGGTTCTGTCAGATAAGCTGTATCTATAGTATCCTTGTAATCCGGGGGATCGGCCCCGGGGCATCTACGACCGGACCTTAATCCGGTGTATCCAGGGAAAGCGTGTACGAAAGCGCCCCCTATTTTTATCGGCAAACTGTATTGTAATGAGATCTCGAAACTGGTAGAATAAAAACATTGCAGGGGAGATATAATGAACAAAATTAAACAAATCGCTCTTATATTCGTATACGCTATTGTCGGGCTGGTTTCCGCGTCGAATGCCACAGTATTCGATAAAGCGGGCGTGGTCACCGCCAAGAGCGCGGTGAGGGATAGTAATGATCCAAATCGCGATGGCCCGCCGCCAATGAAAATTCATAAATAACCTGCGGACTTTTAGGATAAAGTTACGTCTAAGGGTATATCCTAATGGGTATACCCTTTTACTTTTAAATTGTGATAACTACGGCTAAAACTCTTCTTAGGTTCATAGATCCGGAAACCGGGCCTATAACAAGAATCACATCGGCTCCTTATCCCAGCTTGTTCAAAAGGAGTTGGTGGCATTCTTCCGCGTTTCTACATAAAAATATCACCGGTGTAACTGGGGAGTTTAAGATTTTTAACCAAGGTAGTGGCGGTGCTTGGAGTCCAGATAAAGAGGAAAGCCAGGTAAAAGCCGTTGTGGAGGCTATAGAGAGATGGTCTTTTTTTTATTACTCTTCCGGACAAAGCGCCGGATTAGATATTGATTCAACCACAAATGGTTTTGCGGCGTTGCCTGATAGTTTCGGAAGCGGGCCTGTGAAAGCGAACGCTTATTGTGAAGCGTTGGAAAGATGGCTGCTGGACAGAATATGGTACAACGGTGATGTCCTCCTTGTAAATTTCCCCTGGGAGCGCACCAAGGCCCCCGCGCTATTCGGCGGGTACGCAGAACGCTTGCGCGTCTATATCACAGAAATGGCGGATATAGAGTTCCCCGATCTTTCCGATAAAAAAGTGTTTTTTTGTCTTGCCTTGTTGGAAACAGAATGTGGCGGAGTGCTGCCTGGGTCTGCGTGCGGGATGGATGTGAATACTGTGGCGGAACATGCCATTATAGAACTTTACAACCACTATCTAGTCTTTGGGAAGATAAAGAAACTTAACCCCGCGCGGCTTGACAGCCTCATTGAGGCGCGCCTTTATTATTTTGCTAGTTCAAAGTCTGCGGGAGAAATGGTTAAAACCAAAATCCAGATTGGAAAAAATTCTGTCCCGAAGATCCCCAAGTTGGCCTTTTCCGCCGCGATAATAGGGCCTTGGAACCCCGAAGTCAATGTCTACCGCGTCCTTTTGGACGGCACGGTTCCTTTCATGACGGATGGGGTCGAGCGATTTCTGGTTTAAATGTATTACATTGCCCGCTTTATCTGTTTTCTGTTTATTTGCCCGCTATCATTGTCAGCAGGAGATAACGCTATGAATTCGACCCCGTTCAGGTTCCTATACTGGTATCTTCCCTCGACCTTCGACACATATAAATCGGACCGCATTGATGTTTTGCCGGTGATCCGGAATATTTATGCTCCGCTGATTACTAGTTTTATGAACAGCAGGACGGAGGGAATGATCGCGGAATCGTGGAAGGTGGATCCGACAGGGAAAACATGGAGATTTAAAATACGGAAAGGACTAACTTTTGACGATGGGACGCCGATAACTGCGGATATCGTGCTAAAGAATTTCAGAAGGATCTTGTGGCTTACACGTAAAGATGCTCTCCCCTTAAACTCGCTTATGCCGGAGGTGCGTGACTGGAACAACTATGCTGCGCCACTTAAAAGCATCTACGCGACCGGCGATACGCTTATCTTCAAACTGAATAAACGGGCGGCAGACTTGTGCGAGATATTGGACCAGGCGATATATAGTATTGCAGATCCAAAATGTTTTGACAAAAACGCCCAATGGAAAGACGATTTCTGTTATTCGGCGTCCGGCGCATATAGGGTAAAAAGTATTTCCAAAGAAAAAGTGGTGCTGGAATCGAGGCACGTCTTTCATTCAGTTGAGTACGCCCCTGGGGTGGTGGAAATATATGGCTCACCCGCCAATCGGGATTTTATCGGGGCGATAACCGGAAATAGCTGTGACATGACCGTACAAATGAGCAGCAGCCTGGGGAAGGATAAGCTAAAGACGCTTACGTCCGCCGGAGTCGCCGTCACCGAAGGAATAGCGACTGATATGTATTTCATGGAACTGAATCACAAACACCCTCCATTCAGCGATCCGGCTCTTCGCCGGTCGGTCCGTGACGTATTCTTTTATATCCTACAAAACGGTTCACAACTGTCGTCGCAGGTGTCGATTGACCATTCGTTTATCCCAAAAGGGGGAATGGGATATGTGAAATTCCACGCACCGCGCAGCGTCCGGCCGGTAAAGGGAGCCAAGGGAAAAGTCGTTATTATTTCAACTCCACTACCCGAGAAGATAACAAGCAAAGACCAGGATATCAAGATACTAGTAGAGGAGGCCCTTACCGAGTCTTTGCGGTTGCATGGCATGACTTCACACATTATCCGATTGTCCGGAAAAGAATGGTATAACCGGAAGGCAAAAGGAGCCTACGACATTATATATCGTGCGTCAGGCATATCTATTTCAGACCCATTCGTTTCCCTGCGTATGATGTTTATGAGTAAAATCGGCGCGTGTATTCCTGACCCCTCAGGCAAGATCCCTGAAATCATAAAAGAGGCCGAGGGCACGCGCGGGCCCTCAGACAGGAGGCTTTTGGCGGAAAAAATAAACAAAACAATATTTGATGACGCGGCAGTACTGACTTTTATGCATTCAGGGCCAGTCTACCTTCATAATCAAGGCGTGGACCTGTCGCATTTCAATTCGGCCTCCGATGTTGTAGAGTTCCGTGCTATTAGCTGGCGGCCGGAAATGGTGAAATAACAATGCTCTCAAAATGGCGGCTGCTTCAGATATGGTTCCTGGCTGGCGCCGTTCTGGCCATTATCTTTTCAGCGGCTTTTTTCTGGCTGTGGTCCGCCGCAAAAGAATACGGGGTCTCTTCTCTTGAAAAACAGATTACCACAACTCTTTCAAATGAACTGGCCGAAGGGAATATATTAAAGCTTGAGGCCGCGTTAGGCAAAAGTCAAAAAGAAGGAATTCTTCAGTTTGCCGAGATCCGGCAGTTTGTTCGACCGGATTCCTGGGAGACCATTTATAAGACACAGTTTCTCGGTTCGCCGGCCGTAGATCCTTTTACGGGGTTTACCTGCTCGTCCGGCCGGCTTGTAAAACCACATTTTTGGAGGGGCGTAGGCCTGCTTGTGGTGTTGCCGGGGAACATTTCAGGCGCAGATTGTCTTGCTTTATATATAGATTCAGATCTTCCGCATGGCCTTAAAATCTTGCGTAACAGGTTGATATTGTTCGCAATATTCAGCGCCGCTGCACTTGTAGGCTTGTTTTTTATATACATGACCTCCTGGCATAAAAAGATTGTTCTTCTTGAAACAGAAAATCTGAAAGCTCATATCGACAAGCAAGCGTCCTTGACTGCCTTGGCCGCGCAGGTGGCGCATGACATACGGTCACCCTTGTTTGCGCTGGACGCGGCGCTTAAAGATACGGCGGAACTTCCTGAAAAGAAACGTATTATAGTGCGGCATGCGGTTAATCGCATACGCGATGTGGCGAATGATCTTCTTGAAAAGAACCGGCAACAGACAAAAACCGTACCAGCCGCTGATTCTGCCGGAGAAAAATCCGAAGCGGGTGTGATATTGCAAACCTATCTGATCTCAAGCATTGTTGATCCTATTATCACGGAAAAGCGACTGCAATTTGAGTCAAAACCAGGGATCAATATTGATTTTGAATTAACGAGGGAATCTTACGGCCTGTTCGCTAAAATCCAGCCTGTTGAGTTCCGGCGCATGATTTCTAATCTGGTCAATAACGCCGTTGAGGCTTTGGGCGATAAAGGTGCGGTAATTATAAGTTTAGGTCATGAAAACGAAAGCATCATTTTGACAGTATCCGATAATGGCAAAGGCATACTACCCGAAATACTGGCGCGTCTTGGTCAAAAAGGCGAAACTCACGGTAAAGCCGGAGGATCGGGTCTTGGGTTGTTCCATGCCAGAACTACGGCGGAAAGTTGGGGTGGCAGTCTGACAATTACTTCGGAGCCGGGCAAGGGCAGCAAAGTCACAATAAAACTACCTAAAGCCGAAGCTCCTGATGAATTTGTGCCGGAATTGATACTTTATCCTGGCAGGCCGGTTGTTGTTCTGGACGATGACCCGAGTGTCCATCAGATATGGCAGGGCCGGTTTGAGTCCGTCCGTGTTAAAGAACATGATATTGAAGTACTCCATTTCAGTGAGCCGGATAAATTGCGGACTTGGGTGAAAGCCAATCAGATAAAAGTCGAAAATGCCGTCTGCCTTTTTGATTATGAACTTTCAGGGTATAAAGAAACCGGATTAAGCCTGTCCGAAGAGCTTGGGCTCTGCGGTCAAACGATATTGGTCACAAGCCGCTGCGAAGAGGATCGGATAATTGCAGAATGCAGGCGTCTTAAGATACGAATGATCCCAAAAGGATTATCCGGTTTTGTGCCTATGACGATAGGTGATAGTAAATCTCTTATTAATCCGCCTGTTTCTGCTTCGTCTTCTAAATGCGTTGTTCTGGTGGACGATGACGCGCTTACGCATATGACCTGGGAAATGGCCGCACAGGAGCACGGCATTAAATTGCAGGCATATACCGACCCGGCTGAGTTCCTCTCGCAACTGGGGGATTTTCCCAAAGACACGCCGATATACATAGATTCCGACCTTGGTGAAAATATAAAAGGCGAGGATATTGCCGCAGACCTAAGAAAAAAAGGTTTCACGAATCTTTGCCTTGCGACCGGACATCCTCCGGAGAAATTCTCCCATTTGCCCTGGCTGAAAGTGATCAGCAAAGAACCGCCGTGGGGCTGATTATGATTTCGGTTTTGCTTCCAACTCCGTCAGAAGCATAATAATATCCTGCGCCGCTTCGCGCATAAGCCTGATCACTTTATCCTTTTTTTCCGGAGGGCATTTTTCCAGGAGTTCCACCGCGCTTTTAAGGCCTATGGTTTTTGATTTAAGGTTGTGATATATTTTTTCATTATCGGCCATGATTATTTCCTCTCCGTTGTTTTCAACTTCGCCAGCACGGAATACAGAAGACATTTAGAGATCTTAAGCTGGGTAAGCGTGGCGGCTTTTTTGCCGTGGTTCTCGCTTAGATTGCGGTTAATGATCCCCGCGGTAAAACGGTCCGCGGCGGCGGCAAGGCCGTGTTTAACCGCATAATCGTACTGCTCCTGTGTAACAGCCGCTGCGCCTGTCTGCTCCGGCGCGACGCATGGCGTAATGTGCCGTTGCACAGTGTCCAGCGTCACCGATCCCTGTGTGCCGGCCGCTATTAATTCCACAAAGCGCTTTAGTTCACGGGTGTTGCCGGGCCAGTTGTGCGCCAGCAGATGTTCCCTTGCCTCCGGCTCGAACGCAAGCCGCTTCTTTCCCTTTGTAAAAGCCTGCATTAGTGGGAAGATATCGCATTTCCTCTGTGCCAGGGGTTTTAGTGCTATCGTCATGCCGTGCACGCGCTGGAAGAAATCAAAGCGCAACTTTCCCTCGGCCAGCAGTTTCTGCACGTCCTCAAGAGTGGCGCTTATTACGCGGAAGTCGGAATACTCCGGCTTGTCCGCCCCAAGTGGGTAGAACGCCTTTTCCTCAATGGCCTTAAGCAGCTTCACCTGCATATTCTGGCTCATGGCACCTATTTCATCGAGGAACAGCGTGCCCTTGTCCGCCTGCGCCAGTTTGCCTTTGCGGTTTTCATGCGCGCCGGTGAATGACCCTCTTTTATATCCAAACAACTCTGATTCCAAAAGGTCCTCAGTATAAGCCGCACAATTTATCGACACAAAGTCGCCGTCCCGGCCGGAATGCCCGTGCAATAGCTGCGCGAGGGTGGTCTTGCCGGTGCCGGAAGGGCCAAGGAGCATCAGCGGCAGCTCCATAGCCGCGTATTTAAGAGCCTCGGACACCAACGAGCGGGTTTCGGGGTCGTTGGTTATAAAAACTTCGGAGAAAACTTCTTGCGCTTCTTTGCCGCCGTCGCCGCGCAGATACCGGGCTATGATGGCCGCTATGTTATGGTCCTCGTTGCCCTTCACATAAAACTCTTTACAGCCAAGCGCGTAAGCCCGGCCAATGGTTTCTTCCGTATCACAACTAGACATTACCACGGAGTAAATATTCCTTGAAACCGCCAAAGGGATAAGCTTCAGCCCGGAATAATCGTCATTCTCACCGAGCAGCAGGTCCATAAAGCAGATATCATAATGCCCGGCCTTAAGTTTGCGTTCGGCCGTAGCTTTATCCCCGGCAAACTCCACCGCATGGCCCGCCAGGTTTTCCGACATAACCTCGCGTGCCAGCGCGTCGTCTTCAACCACAAGAATATTTAGTTTACCCATTAAAGCCCCCAACTTGCCGCCGTCTGATATCCAATATTGTAGCAAACCCAGGCCATATCGTCTTATAAAAGTACCATAGGGATCTAAAATAGTACGCATTACGAGTCTTTTACAAGATAAAACAAGCCGCGCTAATTCCAGGCTAAAGAGTATTCTCCGACGATAAAACAAGGAATATGCGCCCATTTCGGCCATTTTCCGGATTTCGGCATAATAATTGCTCTATACAAGAGTGTAGACTAAAAACGGATAGGAGGAAAAATGGAATTGTTTAAAATCGAAGTCGAGAAAGTTGAAGCACAAACGCGCGGCTGCGGCTGTGTATGCGTGCCTGGAGTTGGTGGTGGCGCCGGGGAAAATAAATAATAGTAAGGAGAATTCTAATGAGGGAACTGTTTAAAATAGAAGTTGAAGTTCTTAACGAAACCACAACGCGTGCATGTCAATGCCTCTGCTCTGGTTTGGGTGGTGGAGCCGGCGGGGAAAAATAAAAAAGAAGAAAAAGACAGGGCGGCATTCCCGCCGCCCTGTCATAAATCCAGGAGACTTTAATATGAAATTGTTTTTTGATAAAAATATTATAACCCTTAAAGAGCCCGATAATAATTTTATAATCTATAGCCCACTGATACACAAAAGGGTTAGGATAAGTAAAGCTGTTTTTATAATAATAAATGATGTCCTTAACAATGACGGCGATGTCAATTTAAGCAAGATAAAAGAAACTATCTCAAAAGAGTTTAAAACAGCGGCTTCGGACGAGGATATCCTATCGCAGATAAGGTATTTGGAAAAATTAAAGTTTCTGTTTAAGAAGGATACGGATAAAAACGAACTCAGCGGAACGGTTAACGACAAGATAGTAGAGGATATACAGCTGGCGGATCTGTCGACCGCCTATATGCATTTAACGATGAGGTGTAATTTTAATTGCTCGTATTGTTATAACAGGGATTGGCATAAAAACTTCAGAGATGAACTAAAAACGGATGATTGGGCAAAAGTCGCGGACAAATTAAGCAAAACCACTATCAAACACATCAATGTCACGGGAGGGGAAGCGCTGGTCAGGAAAGATGCGGGAGTAATAATAAAAAAGTTGGCGGAATTAAAATTCAGGGTCTCGCTGCTTACGAATGGGAGTCTGTTGGGGGAAAGATATAAGGAAGTCCTCCCCTATGTGAACTCCATCGTTTTAAGCCTGGACAGTGAAAATGAGCATAGCAATGAATTAAATCGAAGCGCCATCGGATTTCAAAACATACTTCAGGTCATCAGAAAGATCACGAAAGAATTCCCCGATAAACTGGTGGTAAGAAGCGTTATCACCGCTAGCAATATAGATGAAGTTAAGGAGTTCCATGATAAATTGAAAAATGAGTATGGCGTGAAAAACACGATAAAAACCATGCTTATCCCCAATCGGATAGAGGACATTGCACAAGTTCCCGAGTTGGAAAAGATAAAGACCCTCAACGATACCGAGATCGGCGAAAGCAATGTGTATTATCGTTGTTCTGCGGGAAAGAAGATCATTGCGTTAAGCCCGTCGGGGGACATTTTTCCGTGTCAAAGCCTGATGCATGAAGAGTTTAAAATGGCGAACATCTTTGACGGAGACTGGCAGGAAAAAGTAAAAAGAAGTTCGACCGCGCTTATGCCTAAGCTTTTGGCTGAAAAGAAGGGATGCACGGATTGCCAATATAAGCATTTTTGCGGAGGCGGCTGTCCTGCAATAGGCTATAGGCTGCACGGGAATTTTGATCATCAGCCGGATTTCCTTTGCCCTCATTTAAAAGAGCAGGCCAAGTGCAGATTGGAGAATGTGCAATCCACATGGGAGACCATCAACTGAGCGGCCGGCAAGCTGCTTTAAGTAGCAATTGCTGGAGCCGCAGATTCACGATCGAGGAGAACTTATGAAAATAACCGGATTCGCTCGGAAATACACGGGATATATATGCCTTATATTTGGTTTCGTCCTGTTAAAGGCTATCTTCACGTTTATAGCGCCCGTTATTATAAAAAAGATTCTGGACCAAATATCTTCCGGTTCCATAAATCCCGACGGAATCCAAACATATTTTATCCTGTTCGCGGTAACGTTCTTCCTGTTATACGCGGTCAATTTTATATTGAGTTACTTCAATCTTAAATTTTCCTTTGTCTTCAAGGTAAATGAGCTGGAGAACCTGTATCAAAAGCTGATGCGGATAAGATACGCAGATTATTACAAGAACGGCACGGCATATTACGTAAATCGGATCACGGTTTTTGTATATGATCTCTTTTCGCTGCTTTCAAATACATTATCCTATGCTTTCATTTCCATATTGACCATCCTGATCTCGTTTTATTTTATTTACAAAATAAACATCGGTATTTTATGGATCTCCTTTATCCTTCTGCCGCTAAATTATTTCGGTTTTAAACTCATAAACAAGAGCCTCTTAAAGAAAAGCCAGAATATGCAGCATGCAACTGCCGCAAATTATGAAAAGGTAACGAACACGATCGCGAATTTTGAATTGATAAAACAATTGGTCGACTATCCCGCCATCACCGCATTGATGAGAAGATTTTTCACCGCCAGCGAAGAAGCCCAGAACGAGGTGAATTTTTACGCGCAGAACATCTCGCTGCTGCTCATATTTGTCATCGATGGGATCAAAAACCTCATTTTGTTCTATTCCATTTATCTCCTCTCACAGAAGGCCCTTACTTTTTCCGACGTGATATTTTTGAACATGATAATGTCCATATATTCTGGGGCGCTCAGCGAGCTCAACAAAATAAACATCAACCTGCGCGACTTAAAAGTGAATTTCAACTTTTTAAGGGACGAGTTCGCTCAGAAAACCGAGAATAGCGGCACCTTGGAATTAGCTCCGGTTGAAAACATCAGATTCGACATTAACGAGTTCAATTATGAATCAAAAAGAGTACTGAATGATTTTCGCCTCTCTTTTTCCAAAGGCAGATCATATGCGGTAGTTGGAGGCTCCGGCTGTGGAAAATCCACTGTTGCGAAATTACTGGTAGGTTTGTACAACTCTAACATCTACATAAATGATGTTGGAATAGAGAACTATAATCTGGAAAGTCTGCGGAACCGGATATATTTAGTTTCCCATACCCCTCAGATTTTCCCTTGTTCCATCGAGGAAAACATTAAGATTGGATGCACCGACAATGAGCTGCGGAACTATGAGAAGCTTATGCAATTGCCGTTCGTTAAAGTCCTGGCTGAAAAGTATGATTTTTCCAAAACCAATATTCTCGAAAGCGGGGTCAACATCTCAAGCGGGGAAAAGCAATCGATAAGCATGATGCGGATGTTGATCAGAAATCCTGAGGTTATAGTTCTGGATGAAGCCACTTCGGCGATGGATTCAAAATGGGAGGAAATGGCCATAAAGGATATGGGGCATTATCTGGGCACCGGCAAGATCCTCATTAATATTTCCCATCGATTAAGCAGCATAAAATCCTGTGGGGAGATCGTGCTTTTAGAGAACGGCCACATAAGACATATTGGATCTTTGCAGGATATGCTGGGAAACAGCTTGTTTAAGAAAATATTCTCCTCACAAATCGACAATATTCAGACAGCTCCCGGAAATTAAAAATGGTCGTGCTCGCTAAATACCGATTAGCGCGAGGAACTGTATCCCCTATCTGCTTTCTCGGGGGTGGGGCATTACGCTGAAAATCTTCGGAGAGGGTGGGATTCGAACCCACGGTACGCATAAGCGTACACCGGTTTTCAAGACCGGCGCCTTAAACCACTCGGCCACCTCTCCCTTTGTCGCACCCCGCGCTAAACACACGCGCGGGGCGGATTACCGCCGGGCTTTATAAGGTGGCGCCCGGTGCTCCACAAGGAGGGCTCTCGGCACCCCTTCCTGGGGATTTTGCCACAGGGGACACCGCATTGCGGTTTCCCCTACCCTCCATTTCATCGTCGCTTACTCCCGGTGCTTCGCTTGGCGGGACCCCTTCCGGGGATTTCCCCACAGGCGGACACCGCTGTTGCGGTTTCCCCTACGTTGCGCTGAACCTCCCGAAGCGGAAATCACTTTAATAAAAAGGAGTCAAATCTCCCCACTTGTCGCACCCCGCGCTTAACACATGCGCGGGGCGGATGACGCCGGACCTCTTAAGGTAGTAGTCCTAGACGACTGCGCCAATATAATATAAAATTAATATTAAGTTAAGCAAAACGGAGCTATCGCCGTCTGAGGCATACAGGCTGGTTGGTGGCCATAGCTCTAATACGGCACTACGAAAATATTGAGCGCTTTATGGGTAAATTATTCGGCACAGACGGTATCAGAGGCGTTCCCTGGAATTATCCCTTTACGGAAGATTTTATAAGCAAGATAGGCTATGCCGCGACCCTGGTGCTGGCGCATTATAATAAACGTCCCGGAAGGAAGCCGGTGGTCCTTATAGGTATGGATTCCCGGGGGTCCGGCAAGCGCATAAAAAAAGCGCTCGTTGAAGGCATCTGGGCTAATAAGTTCAAAGTACTGGACCTTGGCGTTATCTCAACTCCCGCCGTGGCCTATCTGGTCAGGCGCGAAGACGCGGATTTCGGTATAGTTATCTCCGCCAGCCACAACCCGCCGGAATTCAACGGCATAAAGTTCTTTTCCTGCGACGGGCTTAAGCTTAATGACGCTATAGAAAACAAGATAGAGGCTTTGCTCTTAAGCGGCAAGCCGCTGACCTTCAGGCGCATAAAACACGCCATCCAGAAAAAAGATTATTCCAGGGATTATATCGATTTCCTGAAAGGGACCCTGCCCCGCGGTTTTTCACTTAAAGGAGTTAAACTTGTTTTAGACTGCGCCAACGGCGCGGCCTATAAAACGGCGCCTCAGATCTTCAAAGAGCTGGGAGCGGATATAACCGTTATCGGCGCCAAGCCCGACGGCAAAAATATCAATATCGGCTGCGGGGCCCTTTATACCGAAGCCATGCAGAATAGCACCGTGCGCTCTAAAGCCTTTTGCGGTATCAGTCTTGACGGCGACGCGGACCGCTGCATGTTTTCCGACGAAAAGGGCCGGCTTCTAGACGGAGACGATCTTGTTTCAATAGCGGCTCCGTACATGCGCGGGAAAGGGCGGCTGATCAACGATAAGGCCGTTCTGACTTTTATGTCCAATTACGGTCTTATAAAATATCTTAACGACCTCGGTATCAAGGCGGTTCAGGTGCCGGTGGGCGATAAGAACGTAACGGACGCGATGCGCAAAGAGGACCTTAAGATCGGCGGCGAGTCCAGCGGGCATATAATTTTCAGGGAATTCGCCCCCACCGGGGACGGGATACTTACGGCTCTTCAGATCCTTGCCGCGGTGCGGGATATGGGCAAACCTTTCAGCTATTTTAAGAATCTCTGGAAACGTTATCCGCAGGTGGTCGGGTCACTGAAAGTGGCCAATAAACCGCCGCTGGAACAAGTCCACGGCTTCAGGGACAAGATCCTGAAATTTGAAGGCAAACTTAAGGGTAATGGACGTATCTTTATACGCTATTCCGGCACCGAGCCGCTGTTGCGCATACTGGTGGAGGGCGAGTCTAGAGCCGTGATCAAGGATATCTCGGACGACCTGATGGAGCATTACAGGAAACATTCCGGCGCATTGCAGACGGCTAAACGTTAGTTTTCAGTATTTTGGAGTTATTTCTGGAGGGTTATCAATTATGAGAAATGTAAAATTGGGCGTGAATATAGACCACATCGCCACTTTAAGGAACGCAAGGAACGAGAAGAACCCAGACACCGTGGAAGCCACCCGCGTGGTGCTCAGTTCGGGTGGAGATATGGTGGTAATGCATCTGCGCGGCGACCGCCGCCATATAAAGGACGCCGACCTGGAAAGGGCCCGCCGGGAAGTGAAAGGCCTGATACATCTTGAGATGGCTGCCACCCCCGAAATGGAGAAGATCGCGCTAAAGATCAGGCCGGATTCGGTCTGCATAGTGCCCGAATCTCCCAATGAAGTGACTACCCAGGGCGGCTTGAAGATGGCCGGAAATCTTGCCGGGCTTGAAAAGATCACCCGCAGCCTTTCAAAATCCGGGATCGAGGTAAGTCTTTTCGTTGATCCCGAACCCCAGCCCATCCGGGCCGCGCATAATATCGGCGCGGACTGTATCGAGCTTTGCACCAGCAAATATTCCGTGTCCTGGGGAAAGAAACTTCAGGCTAAGGAGCTTGAACAGCTTCAGCTGGCGTCTTTCCTGGTGAAAGAACTTAAAATGAATCTGCACGCCGGGCACGGTCTGGACTATTACAACGTGGTTCCCGTGGCCAGGATAGAGGGAATGGATTCTCTTAATATAGGCTACTCCATCATTTCCAGGGCGATGTTCGTGGGCCTTAAAACGGCGGTGTCGGAGATGAAAAGGCTTATACAATAAACGGATTCGTTGACGGCTGGGCGGCCCAGGCATAGAGTTAAGTATATCTTAGATAAGCAGGCTGTGCAGCCGTCCGGCTGTCCGGCTGCCAGGCGGCAAGTATGTGCGGTATCACCGGCTATATAGGCGAAAAGGCGGCTACGGACATCCTGGTGGACGGGCTCAAGCGGCTTGAGTACCGCGGCTATGATTCCTGCGGCGTGGCCGGCATAACCCCAAAACACGGACTTTATCTCAAGCGCGTCAGCGGCCGCGTGGACGCGCTTGACGCTATTATAGCCAAAGACCCGCTCAGAAAAGGGGTGATAGGCATCGGCCATACCCGTTGGGCCACCCATGGCGTTCCTTCCGAAGATAACGCGCACCCTCACACCGATTGCGATAACCAGGTGGTTATCGTTCATAACGGCATCATAGAAAATTATCTGGAAATAAAAGAAAAGCTTCTTAAGACGGGACATAAGTTCAAGTCGGAGACCGACACCGAGATCGTTGTCCATCTTATAGAAGAGAAGATAAAAAGCCTTAATAAGACCGGGAAGTCCGGCGACGGCGATCTTCTGGAGCCCGTCTTCTTTGAAGCGGTGCGGCGCGCCATAGAAGAACTAAGGGGCTCTTTCGCCATGACCATATTGTGGGCCAAGTGCCCCAACATGCTTCTTGCCGCGCGTCAGCACAGCCCGCTTGTCATAGGGCTTGGAGACGGGGAGAATTTCATCGCTTCGGACGTGTCCGCTTTCCTGAAACATACCAAGAAAGCCGTGTTTCTGAACGACGGAGAGATGGCCGTGGTAAAAAAGGATTCGGTGAAGTATTTCAATTTCAAGGGCAACAAAGTGGAGCACGCCTCCGTCACCATCCAGTGGGACTCCACCATGGCGGAAAAAGGCGGCTATAAACATTTCATGCTCAAGGAGATCCATGAGCAGCCCGAATCCGTGGAGAACACTTTAAGAGGGCGCCTGCTGCCGCTCAAGGGCGACATTCTTCAGCAGGAAATAAATCTACCGTCAGAGCTTATCCGGAACATAAAAGGCGTGCAGATCATAGCCTGCGGCACAGCCTACCACGCGGGCATGGTCGGCCGTTATGTGTTTGAGAACTTCGGCCTGCCGGCCTCGGTTGATTTCGCTTCGGAATTTTCCGACCGCGCCAAGATCATCAACAAGGATATTTTCATCATCGCCGTTTCGCAATCGGGAGAGACGGCGGACACGCTTTACGCCGTGCGGGAAGCCAAAGCCTCGGGCGCGAAAGTGCTGGCGATCACAAACACTCTGGGTTCCACCCTGACCCGGGAAGCCGATTTTGTGCTTTATACCCATTGCGGCCCGGAGATAGGCGTGGCCTCCACCAAAGCTTTCATCGGCCAGATGGCGGCCATGTATGTGCTTGCCATTCATTTCGCGGTCATCCGCGGGAACATTTTCGACGCCGATGCGCGCAAATACGTCAACGAGCTTCTTAAGATCCCCCGCCTTATAGAGGCCACGCTGGCGAACGAGGGCGTGATCTCGGACGTGGCCGATCATTTCGCGAAAAGCGAACATTTCCTTTTCATAGCGCGGCACATAAATTTCCCCATCGCGCTTGAAGGCGCCCTGAAGATAAAGGAGATCTCCTACGTTCACGCCGAGGGCTACGCCGCCGGCGAGATGAAGCACGGCCCGATAGCCATTATCTACAAGGGCATGCCGGTGCTGGCGATCGCCACCACTTCCAAGATGCTCTCTCTGGTCGCCAACAATATAGAGGAAGCCAAGGCGCGCGGCGCGGAAGTTATCGCGATCGTTGACGAGGATTCCAGGGAATTTATTAAAGCACCCAGGTATATCGTGGTTCCCAGGACCCTTGAGATCCTTTCGCCGCTGCTTACCGTTATCCCGCTGCAGCTTTTTGCCTACTTTATCGCGCTCGCCAAAAAATGCGACATAGACAAACCAAGGAATCTGGCCAAAAGCGTTACGGTACGATGATGAATAAAAAAAACGCCCCGGCCGTCCGCGGCATAGGCATAGACATAACCGAGGTCGCCCGTATACGGCGGCTGTACAGAAAAAATCCGGCCTTTCTTAAAAGATTTTTCACTCCTGAGGAGATCGTTTACTGTCTCAAAGGAAAAAATGTCTGCGAGCGCATCGCTGTGCGGTTCGCCGCCAAAGAAGCCGTTATCAAGGCGCTTGACAGGAAAGACCTGCCTTTCAAGGCCATCTCGGTCTCAAAAGCGGAAACAGGCCGGCCCGGGGTCGAGCTGAAAGGGCCGGGGCTTAAAGGCCTGACGGTCATGTTGTCCCTCTCCCATACCGCGGACTACGCCTGCGCGTCCGCCATAGCGTTTTCCAAAAGATGAAAGCCATAAACATCACCGCTAAATATTTAAGGCCGCTGCTTCCCTTGCGCGTGAAAGACAGCCATAAGGGAGATTACGGCAAGGTGCTTATAATCGCCGGTTCCAGGGGCATGACCGGGGCCGCCGTGCTGGCGGCGCGTGCGGCCCTTAAAGCCGGGGCCGGTCTGGTAAGCGTGGCGGTCCCGGACAGCGAACAACCGATCATCGCCCGCGCCGTGCCGGAAGCCATGACGGTTCCCCTGCCTTCAAAGGACGGCGCGGCGGCTCTTAAAGCCGTCCGCACAGTATTGGCTTTCGAGGAAGAGAAGAAATACGACGTTTGCCTTATCGGTCCCGGTTTGTCGCTTAAAGGCGAAACCCCCGAATTTGTCCGGACTCTCCTTAAAAAAATACATATTCCCGCCGTGGTGGACGCCGATGCGCTTAATGCCTTGTCGCTGGACGGCAACTTTGATTCACTGAAGGACGGCCCGTCTAAAATTTTTACTCCTCACGCGGGAGAGGCGGTGCGGTTTTTTCCTAGAGGGACGGCCAGGCCGCTTTCCGGTTCCCACGCCGTAGCAAATGAGGCCGGCAGAAAGGCTTTGCTTGAAAAACTACATGCCCGACTGGGTGGAATCTGCATCCTGAAGGGGTTGGGCACTCTGATAACGGACGGGCGGCGGCTTCTGCGCAATACCAGCGGCGGTCCGGCGCTGGCCAAAGGCGGGTCAGGCGATGTTTTGGCCGGCTTGATAACCGGGCTCTGGGCTCAGGCAGGAAGGTTGAAAGGCTTTACTCCTGCCACCGCGCTTGAAAGCGCGGCGCTGGGCGTCTATCTGCACGGCTTATGCGGCGATCTGGCAGCTAAAAGCCTGACTTCACGGTGCGTGCTGGCCGGCGAACTGGTTGATTTTTTGCCCGCGGCGTTCAGAAAAATAAGAGATATGTGAGGAAAAAAGTAAAACTCGAAAGATAAATAGTAAATTAAAAAAATGGGGCAATGAAGTGAAACTTTCACAAAAAGGCGAAGCCGGCATTTTGACCTATATCGAAAAACATTTCCGGTTCCCCGGAGATAAACGCCTTATACTGGGACCCGGAGACGATTGCGCGGTACTGAAGACGACCCCCGGCAGGGAATTGGTCATCACCACCGATGAACTGGTGGAAAACACGCATTTTCTGCGGCATTTTGCCGATCCTGAAAATTTGGCCGGCAAGCTTATGCGCGTAAATCTGAGCGACCTGGCGTCCATGGGCCGGGTCAGGCCGGTATCCTGCCTGGTCGGCTCAGGCCTGCCTGAAAATATTCCGGCGGATTTTGTTCTGCGGTTTATAAGAGCGCTTAAAAAAGAGGCGCTGAAATTCGGCCTCAGCATAGCCGGCGGAAACCTTACCGGCGCGCGGGAGATGCATTTTTATATGACGGTCTGGGGAGAGGCCGACAGGAAAAGTCTTGTCACCCGTTACGGAGCCGGGCCGGGGGATATTCTTTTCAACCTGGGCCCGCTGGGCGAATCCAAAGCCGGCCTTGAAATACTTAAAAACGGACTTACGGCGGACAAAAAGCGCTTCAAACAGCTGGTGCGCAGGTTCTGGGAGCCTAAGCCTTTTCTAAAAGAAGGCGCGTTGATAGGCGACCGCGGGTTAGCCTCGGCCATGCTGGATAATTCCGATGGGCTGGGCCGGAGCGCCCGGATCTTATCCGAACTTTCCCGCTGCCGCGTCATACTTCAAGCCGGCCCGGAAGCGGTTTCTCCCGCTTTGGCGGCTTATGCCGCGGCTAAAGGCAGACCGTGGCGGGAATATGTTTTTTCGGGTGGAGAGGATTACGGCCTGGTGTTCACCGCGCGGCCGGAAAAAGCGGCCCTTGTGAAAAAATTGCTGCCGGACGCGTTGGCCGTGGGACGCATAGAAAAAGGAAAAGGCGTGGTGGTGGAAGGTTATGAAGGTAAAGTCCAAAGCTTCCGTCATTTTTAAAAGCCGGAGCCCGGCCGATACCTTAAAGCTCGCCGCTTTGCTGGCCGCTTTGCTGAAAGGCGGCGAGGTGCTTTCCCTTAAAGGGATGATCGGCGCGGGTAAGACGGTTTTCGTCAAAGGGCTTGCCCTGGCGCTGGGCTCAAAGACTTCGCCGGTGAGCGCCAGCTTTAACCTTATGAGAACGTATAGGGGCGGGCTGAATATCTATCATTTCGACCTGTTCAGGGTTTCGCCGGAAGAGATGGACAATATCGGGCTTGAAGAATATTTGGGCCTGAAGGACGGCGTCACGGCCATAGAATGGGCGCTGTCCGCCGAATACCTTTACGGTCGCGGGGATTTTATGGAGTTGGATTTTAATCTCGCGGGCGGCGACTCCCGTGATATCGCGGCGGCGGCCCGCGGCGTTTCCGCGGTGAGAATGCTGGAAGCGCTGGAGAAAAAATGGCGACACAGTCCACAAAAAAAATCCTGAAAACGAAATTGCGGATCTCGAAACAGGGCCGCAACTGCGCCGTAATGGCCGGTATCTGTACTTCCGGCTCAAAGGTTAAGATTTCCGTTCTTGCCGGGGATAAATTCCACAGCATTTCAAAAAAGGCGCTGAATCAGGAGAAGGTCCTGTTCCAAATGTTCGACCGGGTGCTTGGTCCCAAGGCAGGCCTAAAGGATATTTCAACGTTGTGCGTTATAACCGGTCCGGGGCGTTTTACCGGCCTGAGGGTGGGATTGACGCTGGCCAGCGTTCTCAAGGCCCTTGCCGGGATAACGGTTTACTCGTCCACGCTCTTCGAGATCCTGGCCGCGCAGGCCTCGGCTTCAAAAGAGTTCCGGGTTTGGGCCTCCGGCAGGGAAAAGCCGCGTGTGGCGGCCCTGGTGCACGCTTTCAAGGACGAGTATTTCTGCCAGGTGTTCGAAGCCGCAAAACACAGGTTGCGGCCAGCGGGGCAAGGGGCGGAGGCGGCAGGTTACGGATGCCGCGCCATCGAGGCTCCGCGTTGGCTTAAAGATGTGGAACTGGCGGATTATATTAAAAGTTTCGGAAAAGAAACTTATGTCATAGCGGATGCGGAGGAAAAGCCGGACATCTATTCTCTGCTCCCCGGCGGATATGAAAAAGCTCCGGCCCGGCTTTCAAAAATACTGCCGGATTTTATTATAAAAACCGGACTCGCGCATAAGAACCGGAACCTTTCCCCGCTATATTTAAAACCGGCGAAATATGAACTGGGAAATAAGCCGCACGCGGCGGGGCGCAAGTCATAGGCGGAACTCCTGGAACGCCGGAAAGAGTGATTGCGCCGCCGGATTTGGGCTTTATGATCTGAATTTTGAAACTTGCTTTATGATGATACGGCGCGCGAGAAAGGAAGACCTGCCGGCTTTGGCGGCCATCGAAACGGAACATTCCGGTTATCCCGCCTGGGGGGAACATGGCCTGGCGGCGGAGTTCGAGAAAAAATTCTCAGTGACGCTCGCCGCCGAATCCGAAGGTGTTTTGCTGGGGTTTATCAATTTTTGGGTGTTGAAACCGCAGATCCAGCTTAATTCGATAGTGATCTCGGTTAAAGCTCTGAGAAGGGGCGCGGCCTCGGCTCTTATAGGGAAATTGTGCGAATACGCTAAAAAGAACGTTTGCCCGGAAGTGGATCTTGAGGTCAATGAGCACAATGCGCCGGCCATAGCCCTTTACCGTAAATTTGGGTTTGAAGTGGTCGGCAGAAGGGCAAAATTCTATAATAACCTGGAAGCCGCCATCCTGATGAGGAAGATGGTGCTGAGTGACGGTTAGGGAGACGTTGTCGGTTGATGGTTGTTAGTTGTTGGGGAGGAGGCGGGGTGACGGGAACGGAACGATTTTTTTGAGACAACTATGATAAAAAAAATGATCTCGGTCCTTGTATTGCTTTTGACGTTTGGTTTTACCGGTGCGCGGGCTTCGGATAAGGCCTCATATCTGCATTTTATGAACGGCATGCTGCTTGAACGCAAAGGCAGCTACGATTCGGCCTTGCAGGAATACAAGACCACCCTGATGCTGGACCCTCAGTCGGTTTTCGTGTATAAACAGGCCATGAACCTGGCCTTGCATATCGGCAAGGTAGGCGAGGCCGAAGAATGGGCGAATTATGTGGTAAAAGCGGATTCCGCTTCCGCCGAGAACTGGGTGCTTTACGGTAACGTGCAGTGGGCGAAGGGGGATGTCGAAGCCGCCAATGCCGCTTTTGAAAAAGCCTCCGCCCTGGACAAGGAGAACACGGAGGCGGTCTATCAACTGGCCAGCCTGTGGAGCGCCAAGAATCCGGACAAGGCTATTGAATATCTTAAACGGTACCTGGTACTCAAGCCTGACGAAGCGCCCGACGTGAATTACCAGCTGGCGCTGCTTTATAACGTCAAGAACGACCTGGAGACGATGAAGGTCCATTTGCTTAAAGCCAAAGAAGCGGATTCCATGTACACGCAGCCGCGCTACATGCTGGCCAATTATTACGAGGTAAAAAACGACACGGCGGCGGCTCTTGGCGAATACCTAGATCTGCTTTCGCTGGAAAGAAACAACACCGAGCTTTTAAACCACATCGGAGAGCTTTATGCCGCGCCCGCTAGCTTAAACCTGGAGGAGGCGGAAAAATATTTCGCCAAATCCTACGGTCTGGACAAAACCAATCCGGTCGCCTGTTTCTGGCTGTCCGTAATAAGCGAACAGCGCCGGGATTTTACGGCCGCCTCGGGCTATCTTGAAACCTCAAAAGATCTTAAGGAGAACCCGGGTACGGTCCTGCGGCTGAGCTACTATTACACCCAGAGCGGACGCTATGACAAAGCTATATCCCTGCTGGAAGACGGACACAAAAAATGGCCTGAGGATACGGAGATCTCCTATTTCCTGGCCCTGGGGTATGATGATACGCACAAGAACTCCAAGTCCGTGGAACTCTTCAAAAGCATACTCGATAAGAAACCTGATTATGTGGAAGCGCGGCTCCAATACGCCGTAATAAGCGAGCGGGAAGGAGATATGGCGGCGGCGGAGGAAAATTTCCGCTACCTGCTGGTTAAGGATCCTAATAACGCGAACATCCTGAATTACCTGGGTTATGCCCTGGCCGACCGGGGGCTTAAGCTCGCCGAGGCGGAGGATTTGATAAGCAGAGCCGTGAAAACATCGCCATCGAACGGCGCCTATCTGGATTCCCTGGCCTGGGTGCATTTTAAGCGGGGGAAGTATCCCGCCGCGCTGGAAGAGATAAAAAGCGCGCTTAAACTTATTTCCGACGACTCCACTCTCTGGGGCCATGCCGGGGATATTTACGCCGCTTCGCTCGACTGGAAAGGAGCCTGGCGCGCTTATTCTATCTCGGCGCTGTTGGAAAACCCGGATAAAAGAAAAGCCGTGCAGGCCAAGATAAAGAACGCCCGCAAACAGATCCCGGACGCCGAAGCTTCCGGGCTCACGAGCGCGTTCCTGCAGTCCTTCAACCTGAATGGGAAAGATTTTTCCGCGTTCGCAAAAGTGTACGCCTCCTTCAGGGGGAAAAAGGTGAAGCTGGACGGGGTGCTGCGCTTTTCCGCGCCCGATAGTTTCGCTTTCACGCTGGTTGGGCCGTTGATGGCGCCCATGTGGAAAATTAAAATAGAGGGGAATCAGGTGGAAATGGACGCGGCGTCCCTTAAAGACATAGACGAGGAGACTTTCAGCTACTGGGCGGCCCTGATGGGAACGGAGTTCAAGGATTACCTGTCCGGCGCCTTTCTTGCCGGCGCCCGTTTGGAGAACGGCTGGGATTCGGACCAGCTGCTGAGCGGAGTCCGCAAGGTCGGTTTGGACGAGGCGGGCAATGTGGGGGCCTTAAGTCCCCTGAAAGAGAAAAAACTTGAGGTGCGGTTCGGCGATTATTTTCTCAAGAACCTTTATCTGATCCCGGGCGTAATGGAATTCAAGATACCGTTCTTTTCGCTCAAGGTGGTGCTGGATAAGAGCCAGATAAATCTCAAGGAATTCAACGCTGTTGCGCCTTAAGACTATGCGTTCTATCAAACTCAGGGCCCCGGCAAAGATAAATCTCTTCCTTGAAGTGACCGGGAAGAGGCCGGACGGTTATCACGACCTTGCGACGTTGTTCGCCAGGATCTCCCTCGCCGACGAGTTGACGCTCAGGCGCGTGGTAAAGCCTGGCTTAAGCCTGAAAGTAGAGGGTAAAGCCGGGCTGCTTCCTTCAAAAACAGAAGACAATATAGTTTATAAAGCCGCCATGGCTTTTTTTAAAACTTTCAATATAAAGCCCGCCGTGGAGATCAGGCTTGTGAAAAAAGTGCCGGTGGGCGCCGGGCTGGGCGGCGGTTCTTCGGACGCCGCCGCGGCGCTTAAAGGCTTATGCCGGCTGCATGGCGTGGACCGTAAACGCAACCGCGGCAAGCTCAATGCCATAGCGCTGGAGCTCGGTTCCGATGTGCCGTTTTTTTTGACTGAAAACGCGTTTTCAGCCGGGACGGGGCGGGGTGAGTTGCTGGCTCCCGTTAAGTCCAAAGGCAGGCTGCCTTTCATAGTGCTGGTTTATCCCGGCGTGCCGGTCCATACCGGTCCGGTTTACAGGGCTTTAAAACCGGCGGCGCCAGGAGAGACGGCATCCAATCTGAAAAAATTCAGGACCCTTCTGAAAGCCCTTAAGGCGGGAAAACCCCTTAATGATTGGGCGGCCTTGTTATTCAACCGTCTGGAAGAGCCGGTTCTGCCAAACCACCCGGAGGTGCTGAGCGCCAGGGAATATCTCATAGAGGCCGGAGCCCCAGCCGTCTTGATGTCGGGTTCCGGAGCTTCGGTCTTCGCCCTTACGGAAAGCCGGGCCGCCGCGGTCAAAATCTCAAAAATCTTAAAAAAACCGCATTATAAGGTTTTTTTAGTGGATTTTTTGCTAAAATTCTAGTTATAAATAATAGGTGGGGGGGGGAGTATGGAAATAACCGAAGTTAGGATGCATCTTAGGAGTGAGGATAGGTTGAAAGCGTTCGCCACGGTCACTTTTGACGGCGCTTTTGTGGTTCACAACATGAAGGTGGTCAACGGAAACAAGGGTCTTATCGTGTGCATGCCTTCCAGGAAGATCAAGGACGGGTCTTATAAGGATATAGCCCATCCGATCAATAACGACTTCCGCCACACGCTTGAGCAAGTCATTCTCAAGGCTTATAATGAGGAATTGGCGAAGGGCGGCGCACCGGCCGCGACGTCCGCTTATTCCGAAGAGGATTAAGCCGTAAATCCCCGGCAGTTTGGCATTTATCCCGCGTTAAAAGGCGGGGAAGGAAGTTTTATTCCTGGGTTGTGTAATGGTAGCACGACGCCCTTTGAAGGCGTTTGTCTAGGTTCGAATCCTAGCCCAGGAGCCAAATCCCCTGTATCAGCCGGTAATAATTTTCAATACTTTCTTGTGATTTCTTTCCTGCCTGACATTATTCCGCCCAAGAACGGATCAAAATCCTGGTGTGTTTATGTAGTGCGCTGCGCCAACGGGTCTTTTTATACCGGCATAACCAACAAGCTTAAGGCCCGCATAGCCGCGCACAATTCCGGAAAGGGGTGTAAATATACCGCGTCATTCGGCCCGGTAAAGCTTGTCTGGCATAAAAAAAGCGAAAACCGCTCCAGCGCTTCAAAATTGGAAGCCGAAATAAAAAAAATGACACGCGATGAAAAAAAAGCGTTTATCAAGAGCTGGAAATTGCGGTCTTTCTGATATTCCTTTCTTAGTTGCCCTCCTATTTTGTAAAATTTAATGTAAGGCCGTCTGAGGCGCATAGCGCTTGTTACGGCACAGCCATAGGCTAGTATTCCGGATCCCCGCGCTTTCAGAGGAGTTTTTTCCCTCTATGTCAGAGAAAAACGACCTGTGCGTTCTGGTTCTCGCCGCCGGTCTCGGCACACGGATGAAATCCGATCTGCCCAAAGTCCTGCATGTTCTTGGCGATCTGCCGCTGGCGGCCCGCGTTGTAAAAAAAGTTTCCGTTCTTAACCCCTCTAAAATAGTGATCGTGGTAGGCCATAAGGCCGACATGGTTAGAGAAATTCTCGGCAAATACCTTGAGAAGAGCCCGGTCAGGGCCGGAGTTGTTTTTGTCACACAGAAGCTGCTTAAGGGCAGCGGCCGCGCCGTGCAGGAAGCCCTGCCGGAAATAAAAAACTCCAGGCATACTTTGATACTCTGCGGAGATGCCCCGCTTTTTAAGACGGCGACGCTTAAGAAAATGCTGTCGGATTACCTCGCAACGCGTCCGGATTGCCTGGTAATGACGGCGGATTTGGCCGCTCCGGGCAGTTATGGTAGAATTAAAAGGGCCAGCACCGGGGCCGTTGAGGCCATAGTTGAGGCTTCGGACGCTTCCCCTTCGGAACTGGCACTTCAAGAAGTAAATTCCGGAGTCTATTTTTTCAAAACTTCCTCATTGGCGAAAGCCGTCAAAGCTCTTAAGAAGAAAGGTCCCAAAGGGGAATATTATCTGACCGACTCGGTTGAGAATATCCTTGAAGCGGGAGGGAATGTCCGGGCTTTCAAAGCCGCGGATGAGACCGAGATAACCGGCATCAATTCCAGGCGGGACCTGGCCGGAGCCTACAAAATGATAAATAAAAGAGTTCTTCAGGATTTAATGGATAACGGAGTTACGATCGTGGATCCGGATACCACGTATATTGAAGAAGGCGTCAGGATCGGCCGCGACACCATTGTTCAGCCCGGCATGCATATAAAGGGCGACACCGTGATAGGTAAAAACTGCCGCCTGGGCCCGTACGGCGTTATTGATTCCTGCCGGATAGAAGACGGCTCCGAAGTTAAGTTCTCCTGCTTTCTGAGCGAGAGCCGGGTGCGGACCGGTTCCATTGTCGGGCCTTTCGCGCATCTGAGGCCCGCTTCGGATATAGGTCCCGGCGCCAAGGTCGGTAATTTTTCGGAGATAAAAAAATCGAGGATCGGGCGCGGCTCTAAGGTGCCGCACTTAAGTTACGTGGGCGATACGGAGATGGGCGAAAAAGTCAACATCGGCGCGGGCACAATTACCTGCAACTACGACGGAGTGCGTAAAAGCAAGACCATAATAGGGGCGGGGGCGTTTATCGGTTCCAATACCAATCTGGTGGCGCCGGTGCGTGTCGGCGCCGGCGCGCTGGTGGGCGCGGGCTCCACCATAACCGAGGACGTGCCGCCAAAAACCCTTGCTCTGGCCAGGGCGAGGCAGATAGTCAAACAGCTTAAGAGGTAAACTGATGATGAGTGATTCATGGAAGACCGGCGCTTTAAAGATAATCAGCGGCAGCGCGAACCCCGACCTGTCCCAGAAGATATGCGCCATACTAGGCGTACCGCTCTCCGAAGCCAGGGTGGGGCGCTTCGCGGACGGAGAAATAGACGTTCATATCCTTGAAAATGTCCGCGGCGACGATTGCTATGTTATTCAGCCCACCTGCCCGCCGGTAAATGAAAACGTTATGGAACTGCTGGTGATGATGGACGCTCTCCGGCGCGCTTCAGCCGGGCGCATCACGGCTGTGATCCCTTATTACGGTTATGCCAGAGCCGACAGGAAATCAGCCCCCAGGGTCGCCATAACGGCCAAGCTGGTCGCCAATCTGATAACATCTGCCGGCGCCAACCGGGTCATTACTTTGGACCTGCACGCGGGACAGATACAGGGTTTTTTTGATATCCCGCTCGATCATCTTTACGCGCGGCCCGTGGTTCTGGACTATATTAAAAACTGGGACACCTCGAATCTGGTGGTTGTCTCTCCGGATGTGGGCAGCGTAGAACGCTCCCGGTCTTTCGCCAAGCGGCTGAACGCCGGCCTGGTGATTATAGACAAAAGGCGGCCCCGTCCCAATGAGGCCACGGTGTACAATATTATCGGCTCCGTTAAGGGTATGACCTGCTTTATTTTCGACGACCTGGTGGATACGGCCGGCACCCTTACGGCGGTGGCTTACGCCCTGAAAGAAAACGGAGCGGCCAAAATAGTGGCATCCTGCACTCACGGGGTTCTCTCACGGGATGCCATTAAAAAAATAGACGCATCGCCCATAGAAGAACTCATTGTCGCAGATACTATACCCGTAAATGCCTCAAAAAGTGCTAAAATTAAGGTGGTATCCGTGGCCGCGCTTCTTGCGGAAGCCATAAAACGCAATCATGTGGGCCAATCTATAAGCGAACTTTTCAAGTGAACACACAGGTTCGCAGATGAGAAGGCTTAATTCAATATCGAATATGTCGGTGTTGATCTGCCGGCCGGTCTGCGTCAATCCGTGTTATTAGGAGGAAGTATGGAACAGTTACATGTGGCAGCTCAGCTCAGGGAAAAAGCCGGAGTCAGGGGCGTACTGAGCAAATTCCGGGCCGAAGGCGTAACGCCCGCCGTTATCTACGGTTTAAAAAAATCGCCGGTACAGATCACGGTTTCCGAGAAGGAAATGCTGGGCGTCCTTAAGAAGGGCGGCAACGCCGTCCTCAAACTTAAGTATGCCGATAAAGAGGACAATGTCATCATCAAGGAAGTTCAGCGCCATGTAGTCACCGATAGAGTGATACACATAGACTTCCACAGGATCTCGCTGACCGAAAAGATCAAGGTAAAGGTTCATATCAAGATAGTGGGAGAAGCTTTCGGCGTTAAAACCGAAGGCGGCCTGCTTGAACACGCTATGCGCGATTTCACGGTCCTTTGTCTGCCGACGGATATCCCGAAGGAGATCGAGGTCAAGGTTACCGACTTAAAACTGGACCAGGCCATCCGTGTCAGGGATATTCAGCATGACAAGGTGGAGATCCTGGACGACCCGAACCATATCGTGGTCAGCATCGTGGCGCCGAAGGAAGAAGTAGTTGAAACGCCCGTGGCCGCCGCCGGAGCTGTTGCCGGGGCCGCCGCCGCCGAGCCGGAAGTAGTGGCAGGCAAGGGTAAGAAGGAAGAAGAAGGCGCTGAAGGCGCGGCAAAGCCAGCGGCCGGAGCCAAGCCTGGGGATAAGCCGGCAGAAAAGAAGGCGGAACACAAGAAGTAGCCTTCAAACAGAGCGGGAGCGTGGTCATACTCGGATCCGGCTGTGCCTTTTCCGTAAGTTTGAACCACAGGCGGATACCGTAAAATGGTTTCCCCTGCAGCTCCCGCTCTTTGTTTTATCCCAAAAAATTCCCCGGTATTTCAGCGGGAGTTTACGGGATCGGCGGACGAGTTTTTAGATATCGGAGTAAAAGGTGGAGCAGACAACTTATATTGTGGCGGCTTTGGGTAATCCAGGAAGAGAATACGAGCGTACCAGGCATAATATCGGTTTCATGCTGGCGGACCTGGCGGCAGGCGCGTATCCGGCCGGGCGATGGCGTTCTTGGAAAGATCTTGGGTCGTGTTTTGAAGTCAGGCTGGGCGGGAGCAGGGTTTTCCTGTTAAAACCCGAAACTTACATGAACAACTCCGGCCTGGCTGTAAGGAGTCTGGCGGATTTCTACAAGGTGTCTGCTTCCGGCGTTATCGCTGTCTATGACGATTTATCCCTGCCGTTCGGCGCGGTACGAATAAGGCGCGGCGGTACGGCGGGGGGGCACAAAGGCATGCTTTCAATCGCCGCCGCCATGGGGACCCAGGAAATTGCCAGGATAAAGATCGGTATCGGTCCAAGGCCGTCCGGGATAGACGCTAAGGATTTTGTGCTGGGGCGCATTTCCAAGGAAGAGGAAGTTAAACTGCCCCCGGCCCTTGAACGAGGGTTGCAGGCGCTGTCGGCGGTTCTTGAAAAAGGCTTGGATGAAGCCATGAATCTGTTTAATTAGCTAATTCCATTCCAAAACCCGGTCGGCCAACCCCCCGGATTATTTCTCGGAGGTTTATATGATAAACCCGTATTTTAAATTATTTTTCGGTCTGATCATATTGCTGCTTGGCTTTGGATACATATACAGGCCGGACATTATTGAGCGTATAAACAAGGTGTTGAAAGAAACCCTTTTGAACGATTCCTATGTCGCCTTGCATCGCAAGAACTGGGGTTTCTTTTTAATTCTTGTCGGCGCTACGCTTATTTACATGGGGGTAAGCAGGTTTAGCGGCTGGTAAATCCGGCTTGGTTTTTAAATGAAAATATCCCGCGGTTAACCGCGGGATATTTTTTTATTTAGCGCCGGGAGTGTCTATTATGATGTTGTTGTGCTTGCTGAAGATAAAAATGGTTTTTTTTATGGAACCCTTGAGGTCGTCGTTCTTAAAGACGCCTAATTCCCCATGACTGTTGAGGAAAGCTTCCATATAGATCTTTTTTGTCAGGATGTCCGGGAGTATCAGGTCGGAAGGAGTCATTTGGAAGTCCACGGGGAAAATGGGATTGAGGATCTTTTTAACCGCCACTGGCACTCCGTCCTCGTTCTTAGCCACCAGGAAAAGCATAGTGTTGGGCCTGGCCGCCCGTTCCGCGAAGTCGGATGTTATTTTCGCCGTGCCTTTGACGAGGAAGACCGCGCGCAGGGCGAAAGGATAGATAAGATGAGCCGCCAGCAGGAGAAAACCGAAGAAAAAAAACAGAAAGAGCGTCTTTTTCATGATCTGAATTCTATAAAATATCCGTAGCCGCTTCCAGTCCGAAAATAATAACGAAAATAACAACAAAAATAACATCCCGGCAGGCAACATTGACAATGGGAAATATGTGCTATAACGTTATAAACAATTTGTGTGGAAATGTGAAATAATGCCTATGATTCATCCAGGGGACAACAGTCAGTAAAAAATGCTCGTTATCGCATCGCTTCGGCTCGGTTTTAAAATCTGCTCAAAACACCTCCGAGTAGGTTTTTTCAGCAGACTGCCGGGTTAGCGCTTGGAATTTGAAGGTTAACCTGAAAAATGCAGCTGCATTTTTCCCTTTCGCAGCGCTCAGGGGCCGCTTCGCGACGGATACGCCCTCGTTAATTTCCGCGCATAGCGCTGAAAATTCACGACCCGCTGCTGCGGGGAATCCTGGCCGTCTGATGGCCATAGGCCCTTTTACGGCACCTACGCAGGTACTGCATTTTTTTGTGCCGCCGGTTTGACAATGTAAACCGGCTTGAATTGCAGGATTCGGGTTAACCTCCCTCAGTTTAGATCTGTCAGGCGGGTAAGATGTAACAATCTGTTAATAATCATTTAATATTCCATTTATTGACTATAGGGCGGTTGTGTATTAAACTTTGACTATAAAGGAAAAAACTATGGCGAATGAATATAATGAGCTTGAACAGCTGGTGAACGATGTTACCAATATAGATACGGCCAGGATGACGCTCCGCTGGGCGCTGGAACGTCTGAATTCTATAGAAAAAGAAAAAACCGAGCTGAAAAAGAATCTCACTTTAACCGACGATGCCAAAAAAGGTCTGGAACTCAAAGTCCAGTCCCTTGAGGATACTTTTAAAAGCCGCGGAAAGAGCCTGGAAGAAAAAGAAGGATTTTACACCAAGCTGGAAGCCACCATGGCTTTGCTCGGCGATGGCAAACTGGATATCCAGCAGCTGCTCAAGAAGGAAGCCCGGCTCGACCATCTGCGCCTGGAACTTGAGAACGAATACCAGGACAAGTTCGAAGAACTGGACAAAAATCAGAATTCGGTAATAGAAAGGTGGAATCAGCGCCTGCTGGATGTGGAAGGGCAGTACGCCAAAAGAATGTCGGAAGCGCAGGTCCGCTACGATTCGCTGCGGCAGGAGTTGGAGGCCGATTACCAGGCCAGGCTTGGTTCTCTGGACAGTTCCTACCAGCGCAAGGAAAAAGAGCTTACGGAACGGATCAAAGCTCTTGAAACGTCCGTGAAGACCGGTGAGGCCGGCCTGGAAGGCCGCCGTAAGGAACTGGAAACCGATTTTTTAGGCAAAAAAAACGAAATCGAGGGCAATTATCTTAAGTTGAAGAGCCTCCTGGAGAGCGGTTTTCAGGAGCGCATCCACTCCGTGGAGAACGACCACTGCGCCCAGATCAAGTCGTTGGAAAGGACCTGGAACGCGGAGCGCGAGCGTCTCATGGCCGAGCAGCATGCGCGCGACGAACAATTCAAGAAGTCCCAGGAGGAGATGGCCCGGCTTGAAATTCAGCTTTCCGCGCAGCAGGAACACCACCATTTGGAACTTATAGATATTATAGGCAGGAAGGAAGAAGCTTTCAGAGCCAAAGTGGAAGACCTGGAAAAAGAGAAAGCCGTATATGAGACGGCAGTAGAAAAACTTCGGCTGCAGCTAGAGAATAAAGAGAAAGACTGGATAGCCCAGAAGGAGCAGGTCTACGCGGAATTTACCCGGCGCTGTGCGGATATGTCCGCTTCTGTCAAGGAGCGCTCCGCCGCGCTTGAGAGGGATTATTTCGACCGTAAGAATGAATTGGAAAGCGCCTTGGCCGCCGCCAAGGAACAAATCGAGAAGGATGCGTCCGGGCGTATCGCAATAGAGCACCGGGCCATGGAAGAGGAAAAAGCCAGGCTTGCAGAAGACAATCGGAACAAAGGATCAGAGCTGGTCCGCGCTAACGCCTCTATCAAAGAACTGGAAATAACCCTCATGGACTCCAGGGAAGAACATCATAGGGAACTGATGGAGAAGATCCACGCCAATGAAGAGTCTTTCCGGGACAAGCTGTCAGACTTCGAGACTGAAAAGGAAGAATATAAAATAACAATAGCCAGGCTGGTGGGGGAAGCCGGTGTCAAAGATGCGCGCCTCTTAGAGGAAACAAAACATCTTCAAAATGAATTTGCCGCCAAATACGCCGCCCTTGAAGCCGAACTGTCGGGCAGGGACGCAAAAACTAAAGCTGACTATGAGGGCCGCATTTCAGCTCTTGTTTCCTCCTTCGAAGAAAAGGAGAAAATTTGGGTGGTGGAAAGGGAAAAGTTGGGCAATGAACTGGCCGCGATCTCCAGAGACGCGCAGGCGCTGGCCGCGGAACGTGTCGAAAAGATCAAGGCGGCTTATGAGGCCAGAAAGTCCGAACTTGAGACGCAGTTGGAAGAGAAATTCGCGGTCCGCGCAGCCGCGCTGGAATTTGAAAAAACACGGGTTAACGGAGAACTTGCCGCTGTCAGAGAGGAATTGAATAAAATGGCCGGGCGGGCTAAAGAACTGGAGAATGATCTCTCCGGAGACCGGGCGGCGCATCACGCGGAGTTGATGGAGCGGCTGGCGGAGAAGGAAGCGGCGCTGAAGGCGCAGGCCGCGGATTTCGATAAAGAATTGTCTTTGAAGGATGAGCAGGCCGCTAAATACGCGCGTGAATTCGCGGGTAAGGAGAAGCGCTGGGCGGAAGAGAAGGAAACGCTCAGTTCCGATTTCGCGGCGCGATTCCAACTGCTGGAGAAAGGTCTTGCGGAAAGGGAGAGCGTGCTGGAGAACCAGTACCAGTTGAAGGCGTCCGAACTTAACAAGAATGCGGTGGAAGTGCGCGCGCTGCTGGAAAGCGATTTTAAGCAGCGGCTGGCTGTGGAGAAGCAGGCGTTCGAAGACGCGAAAGCGGCGTTGACGGAAGAGAACAGATTGAAGGAGCGTCA
>MGVA01000069.1:0-61779 GCA_001800245.1 Elusimicrobia bacterium RIFOXYA12_FULL_51_18
CAATACCTGCGTAGGTGCCGTATAAGGGCCTATGGCCATCAGACGGCCAGGATTCCCCGCAGCAGCGGGTCGAAAGCCAAGCGCAATGCGTGCCAGGTTCTCGAGGGGGTATGTCGCGCGAAGCGCACCTGAGCTTCGCGAAGGGAAAAATTCAACTGAATTTTTCAGGCTAAATGGGCTGTTGTTTATTGCCGGGTGATTTGCGGAACGGACTTCTTTATGAAACCGCGGAAATACTGGAGAAAAGGCGCGATATTGCTTCAGACGCTGATTATGTCGGTGCTGCTGTCCATGATCGCGGTTATGCTCCTTAAGTGGGTTTTCGCCAGATATATCATTGTTTCACGTGTCCAGCGGAGCGCTATGGCGAACGCAAGAGCCGTCGGTTACGCCGACAGGTTCGTGGCCTGGGGATTCGGTTCGGTTCCGTCCAACCGCACCGATACCCTTCTTCCTTTAGACAGCAGCCCTAAAAACTCTATCTCGTTTCAGATCAAAGACAGCGTTGCTCCATATCCTCCGGCAGGCACACACCGCGTCGTGGTTACCTATGATGAAGATTAGCGATTAAAAAACAGATACACCGATACACATGCCTTATACGATATTTGTGAAAGTATTTCTTTTTTTTTTACTAACGGACGTCTCCTGGGCCCAGGAATCCTCAACCGTCGCTGTCTGGCATCTAAAATCCTCCCCGCATTTTGAGATTTACCATGAATCCGCCTGGTCTCCAGGCTCGATATCGCTTGAGCTGGAGCGCCTGTACGGCAAGCTACGCCTCAACATCTCCATGTTCGCGCCCTGGATGATACAGGAAAAGACCAGGATCTATATCTACAAAAATCAGGACACGTATCTGAATGGGGAATTCACGCCGCCCAAGTGGTCCAAAGGTCTGGCTTATTTCAATAAAAAAACCATAGTGGTATACGACACCGGGGAGATAGCGACACTTAGGGCGGTTATCGCGCACGAACTCACCCATCTGTATTTTGAGAGTTTTTACGGCGAGGCCATGAAGTACCCGCCCCAGTGGCTCAACGAGGGCCTGGCTGTTATGATGGAAGATCTCTCCTATACGGAAGAAGGCCCATGGTCCCTGGCTCTGAAATATTTTTCAAAAGAGAAGATCATACCGCTGGAAGATTTTTTCAAGATGAAACTGGATCAGCTGGATTCCGATGAACAGATAGGGTACTGGTACCTGGAGTCTTTCGGCGCGGTTTCGTATCTCTTTCAGCCGCACAAACGTCTGCAGTTTAAGAATTTTTGTTCCATCCTGCGCAAAGGCGAACCGCTGAACTCGGCGCTCTGGAAATTATACAGGCTTAACGGTCCAGCCGGAATGGAGGCTCCCTGGCGGTACTGGCTCAGCGCTCGCAGCGCCGATGAAACCAAGGGATTTTCGGCCGACTTTCCTTCGGCCAGTTTCAACTTTAAACCCGTTGAGTTGTCCTCTTTCGGCCTTGCCAATTTCGGTCCCGGAGGCAGCCGGCGCTGAATCCTGTTTTTTCTAGGCCCCTGAGCATTCGATCAGCCCCCGGCCCTAGTCCAGCCCAGGCGTAGAAATCCAGCACGCCTATTATATCGCAGATCCCGGCTCCCGAGGGAAGATTGAGCGTGGCCGCGCCATTTTTTCGCACTTTCAGAACCTCCAGGGCCGTCCAGGCTTCAAAGAGGGAAGGCTCAGCTTTCAACGCGGCATTGAAATCCTTGACGGCATTCTCTTTCTCTCCGTTTCTCCAGAAGGCGAGGCCGCGTACATAAATAGCGCCGGCTTTACCGGGAGAACTTCTGAGCGCGGCTTCCGCCAGCTTAAGCCCCTCCGGGCCGCGGTTTAGCGTTATATAAAAAAAAGCCAGCCGCAATTGCATGTCGGGATCTCCGGGGGCAAGTTCCAGCGCTTTTCGCATGTGCGCCTCCATTCCCCGAATGTCGCCGCTGGAGAAAAGAGCCGCCGCCATATTGAGTTCGGCCCTCGGGGAAGAGCGGGACGAGGTTAATATCGCTGAGAAAAAAGCTTTGTCGTCCATAAATACCGGAGCTCGTTCAAATAATAAAAACAAAAGCAGAAGAAGATAGCAGATCCCTCCCGCCGCCGCAACCCCCCTTCCAAGCGTTTTACGGCCCATATCCAACGCTGCGCCGGCCAGCAAAGCGTAACCGGCTAGAGGGATATATAAGTAACGGTCGGCTTTAATATTGGCTATAGGTATAAGGTTGGCGGCGGGAAGAAGCGCGATAAAGATGAAAAAAACCGCAAAGGCCGCCGTCCTGTTCTTTTTGAGCAGAAGAAGAGCCGCCGCCAGAAATGCCGAAAGTTCAATAACCGAAGGGAGTGCCCGGCTAAAAGATTTTATCACGCGGGGGGTGTAGTCGCCACTCAAATTAAAGGGCGCGATCATAGTGTTGATATATTGACGCCAGATGTCCATCATGGTCAGGAGATTCAGCTTCCAGTCGGAGTATATCTCCCGCCAGGGCGGAGCCGGCGCTCCGCCTATTCCGGCAGGGATATTCCGCGGCAGCAGAGAATCCGGGTAAAGCCCCATAAAGGCTTTTCCGGCTTTCCAGGCGCCGGGAATTATATAGCCGGCTCTGGGGAAACGAAACCATAGGTAAAAAACCGCGGCGCAGATAAGCAGGCTGAATTCTATCAAAAATCTTTTTTCAAACATGGACCCGTCCCGCGCAAGCCGCCGGTAGACCAGCAGAACAAGGGGAAAGGTCGCGCCCATTTCGTTAGAGAGCATGGAAAGCAGGAAAAAACAGACAACGGGAAGCGAATAATATTTCTTGCCGGTTTTTTCGCCCAGCTCAGCGGACAAGAAGGCCAGTAAATAGAAAAACAGACAAAGAAGATGGCTGCGAAAAGTGATTATATTGACCGGCTCCGCCGCCAGCGGGTGGGCGGCGAACAACAGCGCCGCCAGAAAAGCGGACGGCAGGGTGATCCCGAAAATACCGGCACATAAGACGAAAACCAGCGCGGCATTGGATGCGTGCAGGATAACATTGGTGAAACGGAGGTTCCAGATGTCCGCCGGCCCCGCGCAGTTGTCCAGAATAAGGCTGGCGTTCACCACTGGTCTGGCGCTCATGGGCACGGGAAGCACTTTCAGGAGATAGACCGGGTTCAGCGTGTAGCGCAGGTTGGAGCAGTCCCGTATAAAGGTATTGTGTTTTATGAAGACGTTGTCATCCCAGACAGGCCTGTTTGCAAGCGAATTCCAGTACAGGAAGGCGGTAAACAGAAAAATAGCGGCGACTGCGAATAAAAGCGGCTTTGTTTTTTTTCCCATTTTGACCCTGGATTAATTTTATAATATTTACATAGAGGATTTTTTTTAACATGCCAGAAAAAAGAGGACATAAAGGGCTTGCCAGTTTAATAATACCGGTCTATAACGCTCTCCCGCACCTGAAAAAATGCGTGGAGAGCGCGGTCAAAACGGCGGATTGGCCGTATGAACTGATTCTTGTGGATAATGCTTCCGGCCTTCCCACCCGGAAATATATTAAGTCCCTTCCAAAAGCGGTAAAGATATTCAATCCCGCCAATTACGGTTTCGCAAAGGCCGTGAATCAGGGAATAAAAGCGGCGAAAGGAGAATTTATAGTTCTGGTAAATAGTGATCTTGTTTTTTACGAAGGCTGGCTCGAAGGCCTTATCCGCTGCCTTACAGCCTCGCGGGATATAGGCGCGGCGGGCCCTATGACCAACCGCACGGTCGGAGTGCAGCGTATAATACTGGCCCCGAAGATCGAACGAAATCCCAGGGCGCTTGAGCTGTTTGCCGGCGCCATGCAGCTTAAATTCAAGGGTAAGCATTTTGACGTGCATAGACTGGTGGGGTTTTGCGTCGCGCTCAAACGGGAGGTTGTGGAACGGATAGGACTGCTGGACGAGCGCTTTGGGACCGGCTGTTTCGAAGACCTGGACTACTCCTTACGGATAAGGCAGGCGGGCTGGCGGCTGGCGGCGGCAAAGGACGTTTTTGTGCGTCATCATCACCATGCCAGTTTCGCGGGGCATGATCATTTTCACGACTGGGCCGTCAAAAATAGGCAGGTTTTTATAGATAAATGGTGCAGGAAAGCGCTGGAGTTTTTGGACGAGATAGACCCATATCTGGAGCCTAGGTCCATTAAAATGCTGGAGAAATATTGAAGCCTGCCGCATGAATACGCCCCCCGGAACCTGTTTGGATAAAATATATCCCATTTCGGGCCATTCCATGCGTTTTTTGCTGGAACCCGGAGACAAAGTCTCGGTGACGCATACCGGCAAAGACACCCTTAAGACCGGGGATATCGCTTTGCTGTTGAAATGGAACGGCGCGAAACCTGAAGGCTATGTAATACACCGCGTAGCGGCCCGATTCGCAGGAGAAGGCGGCCCGCGCCTTTTGACCAAAGGCGACAGTCTTTGTTCTTTCGACGGTCCACCTTCCGCTTTTCAGCCGGTGGGGAAAGTGGCGGAGATATTCAAGGGGGGGACGCGCGCCAGGCCGGGGGATCTTGTATGCGAGAGGTTTTGGCCGTTTTTTTCCCTGTATTCCGTTCTCGCCAACAAGTTTTTATCGTTTACCATAATTACGGCCAGATATTTTTTTGTTTTCCTGCACATGTTTTTCGTGCGTCCTTTCCCGTTCCTACGGGGCGCGGCAACTTATAATATCGCCGTTTGTTGGTGGGAAAGTTTGCTTTATCCGGATCTGCTTAAAGCCTGTTCCCGGCTATTCTTTGTTTTTGACTCACAATCGTTTTCAGCCGCTCCGCCGTATCCGGATGTTCGACGCTTCCGCTCCGGCAGAATAGACCGCGACGAGGTATGGACCGGAGAGGTGACCGTCAGAGATTATCTTATTATAGACAGGAAAACCCGCGTCACGGTCCTCCCCGGCGCCAGTATCCGGTTTGAACGGGCGGAAGGATGGTTCATCCCCGTGCTGCGTTCGGGTCTGGACGGCTTGGAAGAACTGGACAGTCTTCATCCTAAAATACTTGTCTACGGCTCTTTCGATATAATGGGTTCGCGGGAAGCGCCTGTTACCTTCTCGGAAAACAGCGGGGGCATCCATTATTTTGGCGGAGCCTCAGGAAGTCTCTCGCATTTTCATTTTCCGGCCTCCGGTGCGGCAGCCTTGAGCGCGTGGGACAGGACTGTCCTGAAACTAAAAAACGCCTCGTTTACCGGCGCCTCTCCGGCGCTTCGTCTAAATAATTTTTCCACCGCTGAAATTTCTTCCTGTTCCGTTTCAGGCGCGGGGACTTCGGCATTCGTACTGCGCGACCACGCCTGCTTGCGCGCCTCGGATATACAGGTGCGGTCTTCGGCGGCTGCGGCCTTGGACACCCGCGGATGTTCTGTGGTGGAACTGAAAAACGCCTCGTTTACCGGCGCCTCTGCGGCTCTTCGTTTAAATAATTTTTCCACTGCTGAAATTTCTTCCTGCTCCGTTTCAGGCGCGGGAACTTCGGCATTTATACTGCGCGACCACGCCCGCTTGCTCGCCTCGGATGTCCGCGTTGAATCTTCAACGGCGGCAGCTCTGGACGCCGGCGGGCGCTCTGTGACCGAAATAAAAAACTCCGATATACTCGGTAACGGAACCGGGATAAGGCTTTTCGGGAAAGCTTCTGCCGCGCTCAAGAACTGTATGATCTACGAAAACGGAGCGGGCGTATCCTTGGGAGACAACTCATCCCTTAGCGCCTCGGACTGCGCTTTTGAAGATAACAGGGGGCCTTCCATTGAAGTACTGGACAAGGGCGAAGCCCTTCTTTCCGATGTCCGTTCGTCCGGCCGGCCTTCAGCGATAGTCCTGAAAGACGGCGCCGGTTTAAGGATCCTGGGAGGATCTTTTCAAAATCAAACTTCCCCGCTCGCCTATATCGGCCGCGGTTCTGGCCTGCTGGCGGACGATTCCTCCTTTTCATCCGCTGGGAATACGTTCGTTTCAGAGGATGCGTCCAGTTTGAAAATAAGAGGTTCCAGGATAGCGTCATCCGGAGGGTATCCTTTAAGAGTATCCTGCGAACGGTTTGAGATGTTTGGATGCGAAGTGTCCGGCCGTGGCGGAGTGTTTATAGAAAAAGCCTCGTCCGCCGTTATCACGGGCTCAGTTATAACCTCCGCGCGGTATGCTCTAATTTCCGGAGCCGGCAGCCTCCACGTTTCAGGCCTAAGGGCCGAGGGCGGGGAAATGGGGGGGATCGAGCTTAGAGCGGGAGAAAACTATATAGAGCGCACGCAAATAAACAATTCTCCTTCCCCGGGAATATCGGCCTTTCCCGGAGCCGAAATCAAGTCATTATCCGTCCTATATAACGGTCGTGCCTGGATGCCCGCCCCGCCGCGCGAATATAACGACCGTGCCTGGGCGGCGCCGCGCTCAGGCGGGCCGCCGGCGTTGCTGAGGAAATACGCGCACGCTTTTGTCATAGCCACCTCCGGCCTTTTCCCGCTGGTCTTTTTTTACCGGCTGATCTATAAAGCGGCGCTATTTATAGTTTCGCGAACGCTCTATATCCAGCCGCCGGTGGAAGCTGTCTGCGTTCATCGGGGGATGACCACCGCTTCCTGGCTGCCCGGCTATAGCGACATAGATCTGCAGCTTATCATCGCGGAGCTCCCCGCGGAAAAAGAATCGGTTTTTATGGATGAATTCTTCAGTCGCCGTTCCGTTCTGAAAAGTTTTTTTCCTTTCCTTGGCGAAACCCTTATTTCCACCGCCGGGGAATTGAGGGCGTTCTTAGATCTGGGCGGAGTGAAGGCTGGAGAATTTTTGGCTTCGGCTAAATCACTCAGGGGGAATGCGCGCCAATCCACTCCGCCGTACGTCCGGCCCGCCGTTTCCTGCGCCGATATCTCTGAGGTTTTTTATTCCTATACAATATTGATGAAAAATCTTTTCGGCGCGGAATTTACTCCCGAAACGATGCGAAAAAGGAACTGTTTTAAAACGATTGTGGATATAAAACGTTATCTCGATCCGCTTTCCACGCCGGCCATACGGCTTTCACGCGCAGCCTACGCCCGTTCACGAAAACTGGAGATATTCGAGAAAGCCGACTGCGTGAAGGGGGCGTTCGAAGCGTTTTCATCAATGCACCGTTTTTTTGCGGATAGTCAGGACTGTAAGAAGTCACAGGCTCCGGAGCGGATGAAAATATTGAGAGCCGCCCCCGGCGTCGTCTTTGGTTCTTTCAATAAAACCCGGTTCGATGATATGGTCGGGGAGATAGGCCGCAAAGCGTCAAGAGGCGGCATCTCCTGCGTTTTGGACAGTCTTTACAGGTTTTACGTAGTGGTGCCGGACGAAAATGCACAAGATTCCGGCGCTTTCTTAAACATCTGCGCCACGATCATGCAACTGCGCGCGAAAAACGCCTTCCTGGCGCCGGTTCCCATGATCCTATCGCGCGGTACTTTTGAAGCGCTTGCTGTCAGCGCGTATTTGAATAATCCCCTTTTCTGGCTGGATTTTCACGGTGACTTTTCCAGGGATTTCTCAGCCGACGGGCTTTTGCCGGAAGAAAGCGTGATATATAAATATAATTTCTCTCCCTTAACCTTTTTTCCTTCCGAAGAGCGGCTGAGGGATGCGGCAATCCTGAGTTTTAGGCATTTTGCCGTATCATGCCGCTCCTATTTTCCTGAACTTACCGCTCATTACCTTTATTCAAGAGTAATGGGGCTCCGTCTGCTCATCGAAAAGGAGACCGCTGTGCCTTTTTCAGACACGGCTTTTATTCGTGAATGTTTTTTGCGCCACTATCCAGCTTACGCCGCGGAACTGGAAAGGCCGGATCTGCTCAGGGGCCGCGATTTACGCCGGGATTACGCCTTTATATCGGGACAAGTAAAGTCTCTGGAGGCATTTTTAAGATGAGCGCGATAGCGGATAGTATCCGAATGTTTTTAGTGTCTTTGACTCATTTTTCCCATCCGAAAATTCCATAAAAGTTTCAGATGTAACTTTGCCCAATGAAAAACAATTTTAATTTCCCGGTCAGTGTGATAATAATAACTTTCCGAAGGCAAAGCGCGCTTAACGCCTGCCTCTCAAGCCTCTGGGCCGCCGCCGCCCGCGCGCGGCCGCTGGAGATCATAACGGCTGTGAACGGCCGCGATGACGAAACGGCGGTTTTTTTGCGGGGCATTGAAAAGAAATACACGCTTCTTAAAGTGTTGGAACTGCCGAGGATGTGCAGGGGGGAAGCCAGGAATGCCGCTTTGAAGGCCTCCTCAGGCGGGTGGATCTGTTTTCTGGACGACGATACTGAAGTACCGCCGGATTATTTCAGCAATCTGGCATCGGAAATAAGAAAAGGGGGGGCCGATGTTTTGGGCGGGGGGCAGGCGATAGATCCCGTAAAAGCCTCTGTCTTTGAAAGAGCGGCCTGTTTCGCCTTATCCTCATTTTGGGGCGCGGGACCTTTTCGCGTGCGATTCAGGTCTTTCTATGGCAGGCGGCCGGCTGGTCCCAATGAATTCATCCTGTGCAATCTGGCTTTCAGAAGGGAAGTTCTGGGAAAAGAACTTTCCCCTTTCAAAGGGCATTTAACCAGCGCGGAGGAGAATCTGCTTCTTAACGAACTCGCCGCCGCGGGCATTCCCATGCGTCTGACCGGGGGATTGAACCTGATACACAGAAGACGATGGGACCTGGCTTCTTTCTCAGGTCAGATCTTTCGCTCCGGAATGGGAAGGGCTCAGATCACGTTTCTTTACCCAGACGGTTTCACATTTTTCACGATTTTGCCCGCGCTGGGGGCGTTTCTATCGATATGCGCCCTGTTATTTTCTCCCGGCTTTTTCAAGGCGGGAATTTTTTTATATTTCGCGGGAAGCGCCCTATCCGCGATCCCGGCTCTGCGGGATGGGGGCGCGAAAACAGCCTCCATCTGCTTCACGCTTTTTTTCGCGACACATTTCTCATACGCGGCCGGCTGGTGCTGGGGGATTCTTGGTCTGCTGAAAGACCTCCTCAGGCGCGGCGAACACCTTTCACGCTGTGTCTGTGAGATTCATCCAAAAGAAATTTCTTGAGGGCCCGCGCATTGGCGGCGGGGTCGGGGGACAAACGGAAATGAAAGCCGGCGCAGTTCTTTATCAGCGCCAGGGCCGCCAAGGAACGTCCGGCGAATATCCGCGCCTTTCTCAGCAGATCGGACGGTTCCGGACGGATAAAATATTCCGCTATCTGGGGGATTCCGTCTCCGGCGACAAGCGATTTAAAGAGTTGCAAGATCATCCATAAACTTGAGGCGCTTTCAATAAGAGGCGGCTTCGCGCTTCTTTTGAGCAGGAAGATCAATTTACAGGGTATTTGGGGGGCCGGCTTAGAGATGAAAAAATCCGGCGGAACCAGATACTTGGGCGGATAATGCCGCCTTTTAAATATCATCAGGGCGTTTCCGGGGAAATTCTTTATGAACGGACTATCTTCGGACAAGCCGGCACGCAGAGGAAACGGAAACAGAGTTCCATGGGAGTCTACCAGCGGGGTGTCGTCAGCCAGAATTTTAAAATCCGGATCCCCGGCCAGCGCCATAAGAAGAGTGGTCTTGCCGCCGCCGGAGGGGGCGGTCAGCAGAATGCCGGCGCCGTCAAAAGCAGCCGCCAGTGCGTGCACACGGTGCAAGCCGCACAAGTCAAGTTTTTCGCCCAGCCTTGAGAGAATCAAAAGATAGGATATTTCGCGCAGGAGAGCGGTATTTTCGCTAGAGAGTTTCCCAATCTCCGCGGAATAATCGTACTCACACATAAGCCCTTCCGGATACAATACAACACGGGTTCCGCAATGAGTTTCGAAAACCGTCCATTTGGAACTCTTAAATAACTTTCTGGCCCCCTTCCACGTCGCGGCGTCCGGAGGCGCGACGACCGCTTTTATTGTGACAACCGGATCTCCGGAGTCCGGGACGGAGAAATAAGTAAAATCCTCACTGATCTCGTTCAGGAGGCCGGTATCCGCGGTTTCGAACCTTAGCGTTACTCCATATGCGTTTATGAAGATCCGGCTGTTGGAGAGGTTTATGGGCATTTCGCCGCCTTTTTCAGGACCTCAAGGGTGCGGGTATAGTTGGCGGCGGTATCTGTGCGCAGTACCTGTGTTCCACGCGGGAGCTCGCAGATAAATTCCGTCAACATGGCGCCTGGCGCCATCTCAACGAATATTTCAACTCCCTCGGCCAGAAGGGCCTCGATGCTCTGTTGCCACTTTACAGGACTAGCAAGCGCCTTTAGGAGATTCTCTTTAAGAGAAGCGGGATCCGTGAAATTCCCGGCCGTGTAGTTGCAGCATATCGGAAACATCGACGAGTTGAAGTTCACTGCGGAGAAAAGTGGGGTTATTTTTTTCATGGCCGTATCGAAAAGCTTGGTATGGAATGCGCCGATTTCTTTGGATAACACGGCTTTATGACGAAAACGGGACAGTTTCCCCATTAATTTATCCAGAGAGGATTTTCTGAGACCAATGATGCCGAGCCGGGCTTTGTCATAGAAAGTTACAAGTTCGCAAAACTCTCCTTCCGCTTCTATTTCCGAACATAACCCCTTCGTTTCTCCGGAGTCGAGCCCGTAAATAGTGACAAGAATGCCAGGTTCAGCCAAACACTCCGGCTGGCCGTAGAGAATGTAGGACCGCGCCAATAAAAAACACAGCGGGGCGTCAAAAACTCCACAGAATGAATACGCGCTATATTCGCCCATACTCCTTCCTGCTGCAAAATCCGGGGAGACTCCTTCTTCCCGCAGCGAGTTGGCTACAGCCAGGCTCAGGGCCAAAGTAACTTCGATAAAGATAGTGAGTTGCGGGGAATTCGCGGGAGGGAAAAGGATTTTTTCGGGCCCACGGAACATGTACTCAGTAAGGTCGTAACCCAGCGCATTCGTAAGGGCGTCAAGGTTCTTGCGCACCAAGGGGACACGTTCATATAGTTCCAGGCCCATGCCGAGGTACTGACTGCCGGAACCGGGAAAGAGGAATGCTATTTTTTTTTCTTTGGACCCCATCAGAAAACCTGCCTGCAACGGCCGGAATCAGACGAGTTTCCCGGAAACAATATAATTTTCTGTCCGTCTGAGTTTTGAAACAAGGAGCGCGGCATAGGCGGATTATGTAAGGGAATTCGCAGACGCAGGCCGGTTGTGCCGGCCAAAAAAGCACACGGCAAACCGCGTTGCCACGCCACCAGCCCCAAGAAAGAAATTCTTAAGGTTTAAAGGCGGAGGCGACTTCGCTTATCTTACCGTGGGATTTAATGCGCGGTTTTTGATATTTCCTGATCTTCTTGTTTTCGTTTTTTTTATCTGTTTTCATTAATCGTTTATGCATCCGCTCTTATTAAGTCCAGTTTTAAAAGTTCCGCCAGAAAATCTTCTGTATCGCGCTCGGCTTCCTCAAGCGGAAGCCCATACTCCTCGGAGAGAGCGTGCGCTATCTTTCGGCTGGCGGCCCCATCCCCCAACAATTCCCAGATCCTTGAACCCGCGTCGTTGGCGGAATAATATTCGGAAGTCTCAAGGTTCAGGATCACAGCCTCGCTATCAACCTTGCGCCAGGCTATTGTCTCCAGAAATCTATACTTGCCGGTCTTTGCAGTCATGGAGTAATTTTAGCATAAGAATACCCTGCGGAGAAGCCGCCGCCCGCTTCAACTCAGACGGCTGCCGGAGTTGACTCCGCATTATGATTCTTACGATATGTTTCGGAAAATTAGCGGTTTGGTTCCATAGCATATCTCAGGAAGCCGAACATGGAAGCCGCCTGGGGTCTTGACCGCTCCGTTCCCGCGTGTAGGATGATGAGGTCAGCGGCGTTTCACCTATACGACCGAACGCTTTTACGGCATAAGGACAGGAGTGGATAAGCCCTTCCGGGCTGATAAAGATAATTTCACCGCGCTGCGCCGGGCAGATTCCTCCGCCGGGACCGGTAAAACAGGAATGGGTGTATTTATCCAGGCCTGATTTCCGGATGCAGGAAGATATTTTTTTATGGATATCACGGGAGGCTTTGCGGGGGGGCACATAACCCAAAAATCTTATTTCATGAACGCCCCAGCGCTTTCCCAAATCCGATATTTTCGCAACTTCATCTTCGACAGCGCTTATGGCCGAGAGACAGGAAGACAGATAAACCAGAAATCCTCTTTTAAGCGCCAATTTTACCGCATTTTCCACTTTATGGAAAGAATCCGTGTTCTGCGTCCTGTTATGATCGGAAGGCGCGGCTGCGTGAAGGCTGATTCTCAGAGCCGAGAGTCCAGACGCGGCAAGCTCCGCCAGTTTTTGATCGTCAAGGAGCAGCGCGTTGGTATCCATTTCCGCAAATAATCCTAGACGGGAGGCCTGTTTTACGGTTTCAGAAAGGCCGGGGTAAAGAGCCGGCTCTCCGCCGAACATTACTATCCGGGGTATTTCCGCCGCCGCCGCTTCTTTAAGACTGCGGAAAACCATAGAGGCGGACATGTCTTTACTCCTCGCGGATATATACGGAGCCTGCCGGTATCTGCAATGAAGGCAGCTAAGCTGGCAACGACGAGTGAGAGACAAAAAAAGCGAGTGCGGCCGTCCGAGTTTGAGCGCGCCGAGCCGGGAATTAAGAACGGCCAGTTCCAACCGCACTTCCGGCCTGAGTTGGCTGTAACTTGTCTTTAGCCTCATATCTAGTTAGAATTATATAAAACATTCCGTTGTGATTATGATTATAAAAGCCATCCTGTTCCTGCTTGCCGCCAGAGTGCATGTCGTGTCGCTGTACTTTCTTGTTTATCTGGTGGTTTCGAAAAAGATCAACGGGACACTGTCCCCTTCGCTCGTGGCGGCGGGAGCGGGTTTTGCGGCGCTGATTCAACTGGGTTACCTGCTCAGCAAGGTGGATGATCGCAAAGAAGACATGTTTAACGATGAGCCCCTTATTTTCGGGGAGAAATACCGGGCGCAATGGCGCGCCCTTTTCCTGACGCTATTCGCCGCGAATATTTTCTTTCTCATACGCGCCTATCCGCAACTTTGGGGAGTGTGCCTTTACGGCGCGTGCGCCTTCCTTACATACAGCTCCCCTGCTTTGCGTTTTAAAGACATTGCGCCGTTAAAATCCCTGATCACCACTTTTGGTCTTTTTTTCCTATCGGTAATGCCGCCTTTTTTACTTAAGGATCCGGGCGCCTGGAGGTATGCCGGCGGCATTTTCTATGGGTCCCTGCACTTGATTTTAGCCGTATTCTGCCTGACGGTCCTCTTAGACATCAGGGATATGTCCGGCGATAGGCGGGCGGGCCTCAAAACCTTGCCGGTTCTGCTCGGAAGGGGGCCCGTAGTCTCTGTTATAGTCGCTTTATCCGTATTTTTTGCCGGAAAAGATATATTCGCGGGGAACATCATATCTGGAATCAACGATGCGCTTATTGCCGGTTTCGCTCTAGGCGCCCTGAAGGATCGAAGCAGGCGTTACTACGACGTTCTGATATTTGTTGAGATTATATTTCTCGCATGCAATATCTGAAACACGCCATAAGCCGTGGCCGGGAGAAGCGGCGGCCGTCCGCCGCTTTGCTATATTATGTGTATAAGATTATTGAATGAGCCGAAATGCGGGACGGCTTCGAGAATGGTGTGAAAATTTATTTCAGCGGTATCTTCCGGATCCGGGGAATAGCCTCCTCCGAAGACTACGCAGGCGGGGATTTTCCGCGCGCACAATTCACTAAAAACAAATGCGTCCCTTTCCTTAAGCCCGTCCTTGGTCAGCGCCAGGGTGGCCAGGGCATCGTCTTTGTAGGGATCTGCGCCCGCCACGTATACCGCAAGTTCCGGACGGGCCATATCAAGAAAAGTCCCGAGTGAGCTTTTCATCCTCAAAAGATATTCGGCGTCGCCGGCGCCGTCCTTAAGCCCTATATCCACGGAACTCCTGGCGCGCAAGTATGGATAGCCGGATTCCATATGCATGGAATAAGTGGAAATCCCGGGAGTGTCTAGAAAAATAAAAGCGGTGCCGTTGCCCTGATGCGCGTCCAGGTCTATGACCGCTCCCCTTTTTATCCGGCCTTCTTTGAGAAGTTTTTTAAGTGCCACAGCTATATCATTAACCGGCGAAAATCCTTCTCCGCTTTCCGGAAGCGCGTGATGTCCGCCTCCACCTGTGAAGATACCGAGACCGGTATCCAGAGCGTTGCGGGAGGCGCCAAGCGTCCCGCCGGCCATTTGCCAGGCAAGCGGAAGGATCTTTCCGGAGTTGGGCAGCACCAGAGCTTTTTCCTCATCAGCTGTCAGATCATTATCCTTAAGCCTTTTAAGCCATTTTTTAGAGTGGACCAGTTCCAGATCTTCATCAGATACCGCTTCGGCCTTTTTTAAAATAAAAGTGCCGGATTCTCTGAGTTTTCTTAAAAGCGCTTCATACTTTGCCATGACGCTGGAAAATGCCAGACCTGCGTCACGTTTAGCCATAGGTCCACTGACTGCCGTACCGAGGGCTGCGGGCCCGTTAAAAGAGATCCTGCCGCGGTCCAGGGTTATGACTTTATCGGCAAGCAAGCTTACAAAATGGCTCTCATGCGTGGAGAATATTATGGTCTTACCCTCTTTTTTTAACCTGAGGAGCTCACTAACGCACTTTTGCCGGAAAACGGTGTCGCCCACGGCCAGTATTTCGTCGATAATAAAAATATCCGCCCCGGACCTGAGGCCGGTCATGAACGGCAGCCTTAATCTCATCCCGGCGGAAAGTTCCGAAACCCTGGCATGACGGTATCTTTTGAGTCCTGTTTCCTCCAGGATTTTCTCGGTGAAGAGCGCGGACTCGGTTTTTATCTCAAAAAGAGCGGCGCAGATGCCGATATTTTCTTCAACGGTGAGTTTATCGTACAGGGCCGCGCCAAGGCCGAGAAAGGGCGTTATCCGGCCATCCACTCGTAATTCGCCGGAGGTGGGACGGAGTATGCCGGCAAGTATCCGTAAAAGCGTGGTCTTACCGCTTCCGTTAGAGCCGGTCAAGGCTATCGCTTCGCCATTTTTTATCTCAAATGAAACATCCCTGAGGGCGTCGAAAGCCGCTTTAGGATAATCCCCTGTCAAAAATTTTTTAAGCGAAGAAAAAGAGTCCGTTCTTTCTTTTTCAAGAAAGAATTTCTTAGTTATTGCGGAAGCTTTTACAGCATTAAAGTCTTTCATTAGATGGCGTCCGCCACTTTGCCTTCGTCCGATCTCGCGAAAATAAGGCCGGCGGCCAGGACTGCGGCGGAGAAGGAAAATATGTAAAGCCAGTCCGCGGCGGGAACGGGACCGTTCCCGGTCATAATAAGCCTGGCTGCGCTTATTATCCGCGCCACGGGGTTCAATACCAGAATAGCGTGCTTACCACCGGCCACGATGTTAAGAGGATAAAAGACCGGGGTCAGGAAAAATCCGGCGGTCAATAATATTCCCCATATGCGTTCAGTGTCCGCATAAAACACCATAAACCGGGAAAGGCCCAGCGCCAGACCGCATATCAGAGCCAGAAAGGAGAGCTCCAGCGGGAAAAGAGCGAGCCAGGCCAAAGAGATCGTTTTAGTATAAAACATAAGAAAAACAGAAAGGGCCGCAAGTTCCAACAGATGTGATACGGCTGCGCTGAGCACCGCCGCAAACACAGGCAGTTCAGGTCTGAGGGGATAATTTTTTAATATGTGGCTTTTCCGGATCATGGCGCCCAGGCCGTAGGATGTGGCGGAAGCGAAATAGTTCCACTGTATGATGCCAATTAGCAAAAAAACCGCGTAATCTGGCTGGAATTTTCCCAGCCATTTAATGAAAAGACCGTAAAGCACGACAAAAAGCAGAGCGGGATTAAGAAGCGTCCATAGAAAGCCCCAGAACGTGCTCTGCTGGCGCAAGCGCCATTCCGCCACGGCTAGTTTTATAAGTTTAGCTGAATACAGGTTATCTATTTGGAGCAGAGAGATCTTTCGCATATTTCTATCCCAGCGCTTCCTGATATACCTGCCGCACTGTGGCGGCCACTTTTTCAAAACCAAAGTTGTCCGCGGCGAAGACGCGGGCTCGGCCGCTTATTGCTTCTCCCAGGCGGCGGTCCTTTATAAGCGCGGCCAGACTGGAGGCGAATGCCCCGTAATCTCCTCCCAGGAGCATAGTTTCCCCGTTTACGGCGCCCCTGATCCCTTCAAAAACGTTCCTGGAGGCCACCACCGGCAGTCCCGCGGCGAACGCCTCCAGGACTTTGCCCTTGGTTCCCATTCCATAGTATAGGGGCGCGGCAAAGACTTGTGCGGACCATAGCCAAGGCCGGATATCGTTCAGCGTACCCGTCACTGTGACTCCAGGTCCCGCCAGCCGTCTGATCTTTTCCGTGGGGAACGAGCCGGCCAGAATAAGTTCCGCCTCCGGTATAATCTTCTTCAAAAGAGGGAATATGCGCGTCGCCAGTTTTATCCCGGCGTCTTCATTAGGGAAATGGGGATAATGTCCGGTAAAAAGCACACGCCCGTATTTCCTGGGCCTTTTCTCCGGATCGGAAAATTCATCCATCAGTACGGCATTGGGGGTGTAATAAATTTTAGGGGTTTTCAGAAATCCGGCTATATTCCTGGAATCCGGATCGGATATAGAAGTGACCGCGTCAAAGCGCCTGTAATGTTGTCCGGCGTATTTGCGGACCCGGTACAGTTCCCGTATATTAAAACAGCCTTTCAGCCCTGCGGTTTCCCTCATGAAATATTTCCAGGGATAAAAACAGCTTGAGTCTATCTCGGTATACACAAGCGGCAGGGAGGATGGCAACGCCATTTCGTATTGCGCCATCTCGAAAAACAGGATATGGGCCAGATCGGGTTTTATCTCATCAGTTATAGCGCGTAAAACCTTAAAGGCCTCCTCGCTGTGATAAATACCGGGCAGGATAGGAAGGGCGGCGCCGCGTTCCGCGCGGTCGTCCGGACGATTCATATAATATATCTTTTTAAAAAAATTTCCATCGGGGCCGAGCGCCAAAGCGGCCTGATACTTCTCAAGCCCTCTGGTCAAGAAACTAAAGAGATATAGTTCGTGGTCGGCGGAGAGAAGCTTCGCAAGATTGTACGCCCATTTTTCTCCGCCGCTCAGGACAGGGAAGGGGAGGCGGGTCGTGATCAGCAGTATCTTCTTTTTGGGTCTCATGACACAACGCTGAGAGAGCGGCCCTTTTCGTACAGATATTCTTTGAGGTAGCGGCCGGTGTGGGAATTTTTCGCATTTAAAATGCCCGGGGTCTTGCCCGCATAGGTCAACCGTCCACCGGCATCTCCGCCTTCCGGCCCAAGCTCTATTATCCAGTCGGAAGAAGCGATGACGTCAAGGTTGTGCTCTATAACAAGCACCGTATTCCCCTGGTCGGCCAACCGGTGCAATACTTTAAGGAGTTTTTCCACGTCCGCGAAGTGCAGCCCCGTGGTCGGTTCGTCCAGAATGAAAAGCGTCCTGCCGGTGGAGCGTTTGGCCAACTGCTCGGCCAGTTTAAGGCGCTGAGCCTCTCCGCCGGAAAGAGTAGTGGCGCTCTGTCCAAGCTTGATATACCCCAGCCCTACTTCACGCATGGTTGAAAGGACCTTGGCTATCTGCGGTATCTCGGAGAAATGGAGAGAGGCTTCATCCGCGGCCATATCCAAAACTTCCGCTATGTTTTTGCCCTTGAACCTGACGTCAAGCGTGTCGGAATTGAACCGCTTGCCGTGGCATTCCTCGCATTTGACATAGATATCGGGGAGGAACTGCATTTGGATCTTTATGGTACCGTCGCCCTGACAGGCCTCGCAGCGGCCTCCCTTGACGTTGAAGGAGAAGCGTCCGGGCTGGTACCCCCGGCGTCTGGCTTCGGGCAATTGTGAGAAAATGTCGCGGATGTTGTTGAATACTCCGGTATAGGTGGCTGGGTTGGAACGCGGGGTTCGGCCTATCGGAGACTGGTCAACCACAATAACTTTATCAATATTATTCGAACCCTTCATCTCTTTAAAGCGGCCCGGATTGTCCTTCGAACCGTAAAGCTGCCTGGCCAGGGCTTTATAGATGATCTCGTAAAGCAAAGTGGATTTCCCCGAACCCGACACGCCGCACAAGGTTACAAAAAGCCCCAGGGGTATTTTTACGTCTATTCCTTTGAGGTTGAACTGCTCCGCCTTTCTGAATTCCAGCCAGCCTTTCGCCGGTTCGCGCAACGGATGGGAAAGCGCCGCTTTCTTTTCGCCCCGTAAAAAAGCTCCGGTAATCGACGCTTTGTTCTTAAGTATGGCGGCCAGGTTCCCTTCGGCGGTGACATGTCCGCCGTTCAGACCCGCCCCCGGGCCGAGGTCGACGATATGGTCCGCGTTGCGGATAACCGCTTCATCGTGTTCCACGACTATCAGGGTGTTGCCCAGATCGCGCAGCGATTTGAGCGTATTGATCAGTTTTGCGTTATCGCGCTGGTGCAGGCCTATGGTGGGCTCATCCAGCACATAAAGAACTCCGGTCAGGCCGCTGCCTATCTGGGTGGCGAGCTGAATGCGCTGGGCTTCGCCTCCTGACAGGGTTTCCGAACGCCGTTCAAGCGAGATATAGCCCAGACCCACGTCGATAAGAAAGCTGAGGCGCGAATTTATTTCTTTAAGGATCAGGCGCGCGATAGCCCGGTCTTTTTCCCCGAGGGTGAGGCCGGACATGAACTCTTTTATGCCGGCAATGTGCAGGCTTGAGACCTGGACGATATTTTTGCCTCCGACACGGACATGCAGCCCCTCTGGTTTCAGGCGCCGCCCCTTGCAAACGCCGCAGACGGTTTCGTGCATGAACTTCCGGTAGATCTCTTCTTTCACAAAATCCGATTCGGAATCGGTGTACCGGCGCTTGAGATTTGTTATGACGCCTTCAAAATCTCCGCCGGCGTCGCCGCGCAGGATGATGCCCCGGTCTTCTTTGGAAAGATCTTTCCAGGGCTTATCCAGCGGTATTGAATTCTTTTTTGCCGCGGCTAATATCATCTCCATATAATAACCGGACCATGAGTTCTTCCACCGGTGCGTACGGGTTGTGACGGGGTTGGCCCACGCTTCAATGGCGCCGCCGTTTATGGACCTGTTCCTGTCGGGAACGACAAGGTCCTCGTCTATCTCTATTTTAACTCCGAGCCCGCCGCAATCCGGACAGGCGCCGAACGGCGAGTTGAAGGAAAACAGCCGTGGTTCCAGTTCGGGAAAACTGATACCGCAGGAGGGACAGGCGTTCTTCTCGCTATACAGCGCCGATTCTTTGGAGCCGGACTCCACCGCCACCAATCCCCGGCTCTGGGTCAACGCCAGTTCTACGGCTTCCGTGAGGCGTTCTTTTTCCGCGGCACTCGCGGTCAGTTCGTCCACGAAGAGATCTATAGTGTGTTTAACGTAGCGGTCAAGCTTGGGAACTGCGTCCAGATCACGGAGTTTCCCGTCCACCCTGACCTTGATGAAACCGCTTTTTTTGAGCTTGGAGAACAACTCTTCGTAAGTGCCTATGCGCCCGCTGATAAGCGGAGCCAGAATCCCGATCTTTTTGCCGGAATATTTAGAGGAGATCTCCGAAACTATCCCCTGAACGGACCAGGCCTTTATTGGACGGCCGCATTGGGGACAGAACGGAGAACCGATCTTGGCGTACAACAGGCGCAGATAGTCGTAGATCTCGGTGACGGTTCCCACGGTGGAGCGGGGATTTTTGGAAGGAGAGTGCTGCTGGATAGCGATAGCCGGAGAGAGGCCTTCTATGGATTCCACGTCTGGTTTTTCCATTTGTTCCAGAAACTGGCGGGCGTAAGCGGAGAGACTTTCCACATAACGGCGCTGGCCTTCCGCATAGATGGTGTCGAAGGCGAGGCTGGATTTGCCGGACCCGGAAAGTCCCGTGAGGACCACCAGTTTGTTCTTGGGTAGCTCAATTGTGATATTTTTAAGATTATGCGCTTTGGCGCCGCTTATTTTTATTGTATTCATAATTTATACGGAGTAAAACGTGACGGCCTGTGGAATATTGCGGCCGATGAATTTTTGCACTTTTGATATACCGCTTAACGCCCGTAACGCCTATGTGTATCTATCCACAAACGTGTTTTTAGCCATTCCTTCAGCCATGCGGGGACAGTTGATATTAAAATGCAGCCCCCTGGATTCTTTGCGCATGGAGGCGGCGCGGATGATAGCGTCGGACAGTACCGCGATATTCCTTAATTCCAGGAGGTCCCGCGTAAGCAGAAAATCCCAATAATATTTTATTATCTCTTCGGAAATTATCTTGACCCTGGCCTTGGCGCGTTCAAGGCGTTTATCGCTACGCACGATGCCGACATAGTTCCACATGAGGGTGCGGAGTTCGTCCCAGTTATGTGTGATCATGACGGCCTCATCGGAAGGGCGCGCATTACCGTAGTTCCAGACTTCGGCTTTGGCGGTTTTTTTGCCGGCCCCGCCCACCGGTACGCCGCCAATGGATTCAGCCGCGCGATGGGCGAAAACGCATGCCTCCAACAGCGAGTTGGAGGCCAGGCGATTGGCGCCGTGCAGACCGGTATGGGCCGCTTCACCGACCGCATAAAGCCCCGGCAGGGCGGTCCGCCCCCATTCGTCCGTTTCCACTCCGCCGCAAAAGAAATGGGCGGCGGGAACCACGGGTATGGGTTTTTTCGTGATGTCTATTCCGAAAGTGAGGCATTTCTTATAGATACTGGGGAACCGTTTCTTTATGAACGCGGACGGGCGGGCGGTAATATCCAGATAAACGCACTCTTCGCCGGTTTTTTTAAGCTCGCTGTCTATGGCGCGCGCCACAATATCGCGGGGAGCCAGTTCTTTCCGCGGGTCATAATCCGCCATGAACGGCTTGCCGCCGGCCAGCCTTAATATCGCGCCTTCGCCGCGAACCGCTTCCGAAATAAGAAAGGATTTGGCATTGGGATTATAAAGGCAGGTCGGATGGAACTGGACGAACTCCATATTGACAAGCCTCAGTCCGGCCCGGTAGGCCATAGCCATTCCGTCGCCTGTGGCGGTGTCGGGGTTTGAGGTGTATAGGTAGACCTTTCCGGCCCCGCCGGAGGCCAGTACGGTTGTGGCGGCAAGAAAATTGTGGATGATACCTGTTTTTTCTTCAAGGACATATGACCCGTGACAGAAGTTCTTTGTCGGCCTGGTGCCGGAGGAATGCGCTTCCAGGATCAGGTCCACTGCGGCATGGTTCTCAAAAAAGCGGATACTTTTTTTAGAGCGGCAGATCCGGAGAAGGGCGGATTCTATTTCATGTCCGGTATAGTCCTTAGCGTGCAGTATCCGCCGTTTTGAATGGCCGCCTTCTAAACCGAGCTCGAAAGCGGAACCTTTCCTGGTAAAACACACACCCAATTCCACCAGCTCCTTTATCCTTTCCGGGCCTTCATGCACGGCAAGCTCCACGATGCGGCGGTCGGACAGGCCCGAGCCGGTAGTTAAAGTATCGTTTATGTGGAGGATAAAATCATCATTCTTGTCCGTAACGGCGGCAATGCCGCCCTGCGCCAGGTCGGTGTTGGAGACCTGGGCGCCGCGCTTGGAAATAATATTAACGGTTCCCAGGCGGGAAAGTTTATGCGCGGTCAGCAGGCCGGATATGCCCGTGCCTATCACCAGAAAATCAGAGCTATAGATGGACATTTCCCTTTTATTATCCGCGCTAAAGTTTTAGAATATTACTAGAGGCAACAGGTTACAGGTGATCTGCCCGGCTCCCGGCATCTGAAACCTGTGACCTTATAAGGTTATTCTATCAAATATGAAAATATCGGGCTTCAAGAAAAAACTGTTTATCTATGCCCCAATAGCGGCCTCGTTAATCATACTTTTCTCCCTGGTCTATCCCAACCTCGGCCCGCTTGCCGATACCATGCGGGATTCCCACCCTTTCTTTCTGGTCGCCTCGCTGTTTTTCTCCTTCACGAGCTATCTTTTCATGGGCCTTTCGCTTTGGGAAGTGCTGAAAATACTTGGCCACCGCCTGCCTTTCTGGGAAACCGCCGGAGTGGCCTTTGTTTCCACCACGGTCAACTATTTCGTCTCTTCCGGAGGGGTCAGCGGTTTCGCCACGCGCGCCCATCTTCTGAGCAGGCGCAAGATCCCCTACGGCATCAGCGTCACCTCCTCGGTGGTCATCAGCGTTTTCATCTACCTGGTTCTGTCCATTATCATAGTAGAAGGAATGCTCTTGCAGATACTTAAGACCAACCAGTTCGGTATGAAATTTTTTGAGGGCGTCGCAGGCGTGCTGTTTGTGCTTTGCTTCGCTTTCGGTCTTGTCCTGATGTTTTTCCATCACGAACTTCGTTCGGCCTGGGCCCGCAAGATCTATCACGCGGTCAACCACATACTGTTCTTCTTCTCCAAAAAAGAAATACCGGAGGAGACTTTCCGGGAGTTCGAGGGCCAGCTTGGCAAGGGGATACGCATCATCCACGCCCGTAAATATGAGCTACCGCTGGTCCTGGCGTATGTCTGCCTTGACTGGATAAGCAATATCTTCGTATTGAATTTCGCGTTCCGCGCCGTGGGCGTGAACCTGGGGTCAACCAAACTTATAATCGGCTTCGCTTTCGGCCAGCTCATGACGGTCATTCCTCTTTTGCCAGGAGGCCTTGGAGCTATGGAAGCCGCCATGACCGCGGTTTATACTCAGATGGGGGTTGAGCTTGGCCATGCTCTGGCGGCCACTCTTATTTTCCGGTTCCTCTATTACCTGGTCCCGTCGTTTGGCAGCATCTTCGTTTACTGGGCTCTTAAAGTGTCGGAAAAGCGTGAAAGCCCCACCCCGAAAGGGGAAACACCGCTATCTTGAACTTTATCATATGAAAGAAAAATTTATGGGCTTTATGCCGCAAACAGCGCCGGGAGCCTGGGTGCACAGTTCGGCCTCGGTAATAGGCCGTGTTACGCTGGGCGACATGGTCTCGGTCTGGCCCGGCGCGGTGATACGCGGCGATGTGGACGTTATAGAGATCGGCGCGGAATCTAATATTCAGGACCTGGCCGTACTGCACCCCAACCGTAACAAGCCGGTGAAAATCGGGCGGGGAGTTACCGTGGGACACAGCGCCGTGATACATGGCTCCCGCATAGGAGATCATTGCCTCGTAGGTATGGGCGCCATAGTAATAGACTCGGAGATAGGAGAATTCTCGCTCATCGGCGCCGGCGCCGTGATCACCCCTGGCTCGCTGATCCCTCCGGGCAGTCTGGTGCTAGGCATACCGGGGAAAGTTGTCCGCCCCCTGAACGAAGATGAAAAAGCCGGCCTGGTGAAGTCAAAAGAAGATTATGTAGAGCTGGTAAAACGCTATAAGAGTTGATTTATGATAAACCCGCCCGGCAAAAAAATACTGATAGTGGAAGACAGCAAGACCACCTCCGTGGTCCTCAAAGAAGTTTTGGAAAGCGAGGGACACACGGTAATTACGGCAGGCGACGGAGTGGCCGGCATTGCCCTGGCACGGCGCGAGAAACCCGACCTGATCCTGCTGGACCTCCTGTTGCCCAAACTCAACGGCTACGAAGTTTGCAATGCTATAAAAAGGGACAATAGTACACGCCATATTCCGATCCTGGTCATTTCCACTATGGACAGCACGGAAAGCATTGAGAAGGTTAAAATATGCGGCGCCAAAAATTTCATGAAAAAGCCCTATAATCTGGAGGATCTTCTTCGCGAGATAAAGCGGCTATTGCCGGCCGGATAGTGGTCCCCAAGCGGCCGGGGAGAAATGTGCCGATGAAGTAAGTAATGAACAAGACTAGATTAGCTCCAAAAAATCCTTTAAAAGTTATTTACACCCGGCTTTTAAAAGATTTAGGCCCTCAGGGCTGGTGGCCTGTGTTTCCAGACGGGGGCGGAGCTCCGGTCTATCGGCCTTTATTTTACGGGCCTCGGACGTCTAAAGCCGCTTTCGAGATCTGTGCCGGGACCATACTGACCCAGAATACAGCATGGAACAACGCCCTAAGCGCGCTGATCAGCCTGAACGGGGCCGAAGGTCTCTCTCCTGAAGCCATATGCCGCATGAATTTACGGACTTTAGGCGGACTTATACGTTCTTCAGGCTTTTACCGGCAGAAGGCAGCGCGGCTTAAAATTTTTTCCCGGTATCTCCTTTCCAGGCACCCGGAAGGCGTTAGTAAATGGTTCTCTGCCGGGGCAACGGAAGAGCTGAGGACGGAACTCTTAAAGATAAGCGGAATAGGCCCCGAAACCGCCGATTCCATGGTTCTATATGCGGCCGGGAAACCGAAATTTGTGGTAGATGCCTACACGCAAAGGTTATTAGGACGACTGGGGCCGGTCACTGAAACTTGTCCAGCTATTCTACAGGGCGGTGGGACTTATGAGAGAGTCCAATCCGTATTTGAAAGCGCCTTGCCGCGCGATCATCGCGTTTACAACGAGTATCATGCGCTTATTGTGGCGCTGTGTAAAAATTACTGCCGTAAGACAAAGCCGCGGTGCGAAAAATGTCCGCTTGGAAACATGTGCGGACGTAAAGGGGTAATGGCGTCGGAACTCGGCGAAGTCGCTATATCCAGAGGTAACCAATGGTAATAGAAGAACTTGAAAAAGCATCCGATCTGGTGGAAGACGGGAAATCCGAAGAAGCTTTTAAGGCCTTAAAAGCCATCAGACGCTCCGCCTCAAAAGGATTTGAAGGACGGTGGTATTATTTATACGGCGAAGCCTGGCGTCTCAAAGGCATTTTTGATAAAGCGATAGCTGCATACGGAACAGCCTTGCTGCGGGGACTCCCGGCCGCTGAGTTTTTCTGCCAGGCGCTTATCAAGACAGCCGCCTGCCACCGGGCGCTCGGCCATGAGAAGCAGGCGTTTGCTTTCGCCGGAGCCGCTATTAAAGCCGCGGCCAAGGCGCCGTCCTTAAAGCGGGAAGCGGAATTAGAACTGGCCATGGCGTACCGTCTGAAAGGTGATTTTAAAAAAGCCGGGGCGATGCTTGAAAGACTCCTCCACGCTTATCTGAAAGAAAACGATTACGGCGCGGCGGCTTTCATTTTGTGGGCTTTAGGCGGACTTTACCGGCTGGAAGGCCGGTATGGGCTGGCTATAGAGTCTTTCAAGTTATCCGCGGCTTACGCGGTCAGGGACCATGATAATTCAGCTAGGGGCTACGCTTTGTTCGGATTGGGAGGCGTACTGCGTGTGGCCGGCTTTATGGCGCCAGCGCGCGCCGCTTACGTCCAGGCCAGAAAACTATTCCTGAAGACAGAGGACACTTTTGCCAGAGCTTACGCCGAATGCGGCCTGGCCAATGTTCTGAGGCAGCTGGGAGAACTTGACGCCGCCTTCAAAGGATATCGGCGGGCTCATCGGCTTTACTCAGAGATCGGAGACAAACCCGATCTGGGATTTGTGGAATGGGGACTTGGGGAAATCTACAAAAAGAGGGGGGAATTCAGGAACGCTTTAGCCTGTTTTAAAAACGCGCGCCGCCTTTTCTACGGTCACGCCGAACTTAGAGGGGAAATACTGAGCGAACTTTCCATGGCCAACGTCCATTATTTAGAAGGGCGGACGGCCGAAGCCGACAAAATGTACTTCGCAGCCGTAACCAAAGCCCGTAAGCACGGACTCCACACCTATCTGGAGACATTTACCTGAAATTCCCGGCCTTGCTTTGCCGAACGTCTTGGATATTTACACATTTCAGGGCCGCTGTGTACCGGAAATAACCGCAGGGCTCAATAACATCTACGGCTGTGGGAAGTGCGGTTTTTACATTTTAAAATCCCAGCCGAGGTAGTATTCCCTGGCCTTGGGATCGTTTAATAGGACATCCGCCGAGCCTTCGATCAGGATCTGGCCGTTGTAGATAAGGTAGGATCTGTCTGTGATGGAAAGGGTTTCGCGCACATTATGGTCGGTTATCAATACTCCGATGCCTTTATCCTTTAAGTGCCTGATTATCTTTTTCAATTCACTTACCGTTATCGGATCGATGCCCACAAACGGTTCGTCCAGCAGGATTATCCGCGGCTCATTTATCATGACCCGGGCCACCTCCAGCCGCCGCTTCTCGCCTCCGGACAAAGACCAGGCTTTCTGATTTTTAAGTTTCATCAAGCCGAATTCGTTCAAAAGAGATTCCACGCGGTTCCTGAGAACAGTTTTATCTTCGGTAGTGCGTTCCAGAATAGCCACCAGGTTGTCTTCCACGGTCAGGCCGCGGAAAACGGTTGGCTCCTGGGCCAGATAGCCTATGCCGCCTCTGGCCCGCAGGTACATGGGCATGCCTGAAACATCCTTGCTGTCCATAAACACCTTACCGGAGTCCGGCTCCATAAAACCGACCAGCATATGGAAAGTGGTGGTCTTACCGGCGCCGTTGGGGCCCAGCAGGCCGCAGATTTCTCCGGAATTGATGGTCAGGCTTATACCATTCACAACTTTTCTGCGATTAAAACTTTTTTCAAGCAGTTCAGAGGTTAGTCTCATAAAATTACACGGAACCGGTTTTATTTTGGAAGCTTGATTTTAACAGGCGATTCATCATCCGCGGCTTTTACCCAGCCGGCGACATTGTTGTACATTTTTACGTCTCCGGTATCCCTGAAAAACCTCATTTTCTCGCTGGTCATCGCGAAATCCCGGCCATCTCTGGTGCCCACCGCCACCGGCACGGACCGCGGCGCGGCTTTACCGAGCGAGGGATCGGGAATGGAGTTGTAGATAAGAAAAGAACGGTCGGTGTCGCTGTAAAACCCGTTATCCGAAAATATCTCCATTTTTTCAGTCTGTAGATAAAAATTACCCAGAAAGTCCATGGCGGCTTTGGCATGATCGCCGTTTATGCGGTCACAGCGCCCCTTAAGCGGCTTGCCATCGGCGGAGAGATACTTCATCCGGATAGGTTCCTTGCCGCGGTAAAGCTCGGCTTTTTCAAGGTTTTCAAAATATTTCCCATTGTCGCAATAAAGCTCCAGGCTGGAAGCGTCCCTGAATTTTCGCAGACAATAGACGGCGCCGCGGAGAGTCCACGTCCGGGTTTTGCGCTCATAGACCGCGTGATCGGTGCTGAGATTATAAACGGCGTTGCGAAAAGAAACGGCGCCGTCAAAGATCTCGCGGTCATTTATCCGGTCCATTTTCCATGACTCGCTTTTCACCGCCGAATCCATAAGAAGATCGTCAGCCGCGCCCGCAGGGAGGGGGAGCACAAGAGCCAGCATAAGGGCTGAAGCAATCAGTCTCATTTCTTTTCCCGCGTAGTAGTTTCCTGCCGGGTTACCTCTATCTCGGATAGATCGGGGTTAGCTTTGAAGCCTTGCCCCCGGGTTATGGTATTACCCTTGAATATGATTACAGGATCGTCGGTCCAGATTTTATTTTTTTCCGAACTAAAAAAAAGCCGGGAGGTAAACAACGCCATTCTTTCCGTCTTTGAAACCACTTTCACATTCTTCTCAAGTTGCGCCTCCTTTTTGGCCATATTGAGAAAACCTGTTTCAGCGTCCAGATCCGAAGAAGGGTTGCCCTTCTCAAAAAATTTCATTTTCGGGTTGTCAAAAAATATCTTGGTTTCACCGTCTTCAAAGCGGGCGGTTTTGGAATCCACCGTCCAGCGCACAGTGTTATCGTTGACCTCGGCAACTTTTACGCCAGCCATCAAACTTGCGCCCTCCTTCATCCCTCCAGCCGCGCCACGACCGGAACAGGCGGAAGCGGCCAGCGCAACCAGGAAGGTAAAGATCGGGAAAAGATTTTTCAGATCAAGCCTTCTTTCAAAAGATCTTTTTCATCTATGATGCCGATGGGCCGGAAAGTTTTCCGGTCAATGACCGGAAGATTGTCTATTTTCCTGGCCGAAATGATCCTGGCGGCTTCTATCGCCATAGTGTCCGGATATACGCAAAACGGTTTTTTGGTCATAAGCCCGTCTATGGCGCAAGCCAGACCGGCTTTCCCGCACTCAAGGCCTCTACGCAGGTCCCCGTCCGTAAAAAAACCGGCAAGACGCCCGCGCCTATCCGTGATGGAAACCGCTCCGACTCTGGTTCCGGTCATAACAGCGAGCGCGGCTTTCAGCGTAGAGCCGGTCCGCACCACCGGGTTCTCCCGGCCTTTATGCATTAAGTCGGACACTCGCAGATTTAAAAGCTTGCCGAGGTTGCCGCCGGGATGGAGGCGGGCGAAATTAGAGCTATTGAAACCTTTGACGCGCATCAGCGTTATAGCAACGGCGTCTCCCACAGCCAGCATGGCCGCGGTAGAGGAGGTGGGCACAATGTTGTACGGGCAGGCTTCATGCCGGATATTAAGCCGGAGTACAATATCGGAATAGCGCGCTATTTTGGAATCCGGATTATTAGTGAGGGAAATTATTTTCAAGCCTTCTTTCGCCAATAATGGCAGGAGCTTGGCAGTCTCCTCAGTTTCGCCGGAATAGGACAGCGCCAGAATAATATCTTCTTTGGCGATAAGTCCCATATCTCCATGAAGCGATTCCACAGGATGGATATAAACGCTCGGAGTGCCGGTGGAGGAGAGCGTTGACGCTATCTTACGGGCGATAATGCCTGATTTCCCCACACCTAACACAACCACCTTGCCGCTTGCGGCCAGAAGCAGGCGCACGGCCCTGGTAAAATCTTTGCCTATGCCTTTGGCGGCAAGCCGGAGCGCGGCGGACTCTTCCGCCACCACGGACCTGCCGGATTTTAAAATAAAACCATCAGTGGTCTTATCGGGTTTGATTACGCCGCGGGTTACCGCACGGCGGCGCAAGGAAAGACCTGTCATGGGGCGGGCACCTTATGCGGGTTAAGCCAGGGGGTCATTTCGGCCGGCAGCTGCCGCTGACTATACGGCGGAGGTAGTCTATGAAGCAGCCAGCTCATAGCAAAGAAAAAGACGGTGACCGTGATATAGATCCAGGAAAGAGTCTTTAAATGCCATTTCCAGTCAGGGAACCATACAGGCGGCAAAGTAAGATCCCTGCCGCATTTTCTGCATAATTTAAGTGTTGCCCTGTTCTCCTGCCCGCAGTTTAAACATTTCATAGAGTTATCCTCTGTCGCACCCCGCGCTTAACACATGCGCGGGGCGGATTACCGCCGGGCTTTATAAAGTGGCGCCCGGTGCTCCACAAGGAGGGCTCTGCCCTCCGTTTCATCGTCGCTTACTCCCTGCGCTTCGCTTGGCGGGACCCTTTCCTGGGGATTTTCCCACAGGAGGACACCGCTGTTGCGGTTTCCCCTACGCTGCGCTGAACCTCCCGGAGCGGAAATCTCCTGAATACTAAGGAGACAAATCTTCTTAACTCTGTCGCACCCCGCGCTTAACACATGCGCGGGGCGGATTAGCGTTTACAAGCCGGAATCTTGCGACTTTTTTATTCTGAGCGCCAGTTTATCTATCTGGTTTAGTGTCCGCACAATACCGGGAACGCGATCCAGTTTGAACGAATTCGGTCCGTCGGAAAGGGCCTTTTCCGGATCGGGATGGGCTTCAAAGAAGATTCCGGCCAGCTTAAGCGCCGCGGCCGCTTTGGCCAACGGCAGGGCAAGCTTCGCGTCCCCGCCGGTGGCTTTGCCCAAGGCCCCCGGTTTTTGCACGGAATGGGTGCAGTCGAAGATAACCGGATAGTTGAACCCTTTCATGATCTCAAGACCGCGCATATCCACCACAAGATTGTTGTAGCCGAAAGAGGTGCCGCGCTCGGTAAGCAGGATATTCCTATTACCGCGCGATTCTATTTTAGCGATGATATTTTGCATGTCCCAAGGCGCCAGAAACTGTCCTTTTTTCACATTGACGGCTTTCCCGGTGTCGGCGCAGGCAAAAAGCAGATCGGTCTGGCGGCACAGGAAGGCAGGGATCTGGAGGATATCGGCCACCTCAGCCACGCGAGCCGCCTGGGAAGGTTCGTGCACATCTATGAGGATGGGGACGTTAAGGCGATTCTTCAGATCTTTCAAAAAAGCCAGCGCGGTCTCCATAGGAATACCGCGGAAAGAGGAATGGGAGGTACGGTTTGCCTTATCAAAAGAGGCTTTCAGAACAAAGGAGGCTCCGAGTTTGCGGAATATGGCCTTGAGCGCAGCCGCCTCCGCGGCGTAGCTCTTAAGGGATTCAATGACGCATGGGCCGGAGATATAGACGAGAGGGGCGTCGTTGGAGAATATCGCGTTTCCAGCTTTTACACGGACTTGTTTCATACGATACCGGCCTTGGAAGTATTAGTCTGCGCGGCTCCGATTATCCGCGCCGTATTATTAGCTACCTGCCTGCTAGCCGCGGCCACGAAATCCCTGAAAAGCGGATGGGGGGTCAAAGGCCTTGATTTTAATTCCGGATGGAACTGGACTCCGACAAACCATGGATGATTTTTCAGTTCCACTATTTCCGGGAGACGCTTTTCTTTGTAAAGTCCGCTGACTATCATCCCTTTCTTCTCGTATGCTTTCAGGTAGCGGGTATTGAATTCGTAACGGTGGCGATGGCGCTCGGAAATAAGCGTGTTCCCGTAGATTTTGGCCGCCATGGAACCGGCTTTTAGACGGCATGGGTAGGCGCCAAGACGCATGGTGCCGCCTTTTTCCCTGATCTTTTTCTGCTCAGCCATAATATCTACCACGGGATAAGGAGTTTTCGGGAAGAATTCCGTGGAGTGCGCCTTCTTATACCCCAGAACGTTTCGCGCGAACTCTATCACAGCGCACTGCATGCCCAGACAGATCCCCAGGAAAGGCACGCCGTTCTCGCGGGCGTAGCGCGCCGCGCCTATCTTGCCTTCTATGCCCCGGTCCCCGAAACCGCCGGGTACGATGATGCCGGCGGCTTTTGTCAGGCGTTCCCTGCAATTTTTATCTTCAACATCCACCAGGTCCAGTTCAACCCTGACGCCGTTGGCTATCGCGCCGTGGTGGATGGCTTCCGCCAGGGATTTATAAGAATCCTTGAGCTTCGTGTATTTGCCGGCTATAACTATCCGCACCGTGCGCGCCGTTTCGGCCGCCTTGAGCTTTTCCAGGAAAGCCGTCCATTCTTCAAAATCCCATTTCTTGCTCCTGAGCCGCAGCAACATCATGATCTGTTCGTCTATGCCCTGCTTTTTCAGCACATTGGGAACGGCATAGATCGAAAAGCTGTTGGGCGCCTCTATGACGGCTTCTTCCGGGACGCTGGTGAAAAGGGCTATTTTATTGCGGATCTCCCTGCCCAGTGGTTTCTCGGTGCGGCAGACGATAATGTCCGGGTCTATGCCTATCTCTCGCAGTTTATTTACGGAGTGCTGGGTAGGCTTGGTTTTGAGCTCATCGGACGCTGAAAGATATGGGACCAAAGTCACGTGTATATATATGACATCCGTGCGCGTCCTGTCGGGACGCATCTGCCGGGCGGCTTCCAGGAACGGCAGGCTTTCTATATCGCCCACGGTCCCTCCGATCTCTATAATGGTGATATCAAAGCCTTCCGCCGCCTTGTAAAATCTCTTCTTTATTTCATCGGTAATATGCGGAATGACCTGCACGGTCTGGCCGAGGTAGAGGCCTTTGCGCTCCTTACCTATTACGGTCTGATAGATCTGGCCGGCGGTCATATTATTGGTCTTGCGGGTGTCTATTTCAAGGAACCGTTCGTAATATCCCAGATCGAGATCGGTTTCGGCTCCGTCATCGGTCACAAAGACCTCTCCGTGCTGAAAGGGGGCCATAGTGCCGGCGTCCACGTTTATATAGGGGTCGCATTTAACGATGTTGACTGAAAGTCCATGCGCCTTCAACAGGCGCCCCACGGAAGCGGCCGTTATGCCTTTGCCAAGAGAACTGACCACGCCGCCGGTCACAAAAATGTATTTTGTCATTTAGAATGTCCTTTCCCGGCCAGAAACCTCTCGGCCGCTTTCAGGTCGGCCGGGGTATCTATGGCCGGGCCGAGAACTTTCACAACGGCGACGCCGATAGTCATGCCGCTTTCAAGCGCACGCAGCTGTTCCAGGCGCTCCAGGCGCTCCAGCGGGCTAGGCGGAAGTTTAACAAAACGGTAGAGGGAGGAACGTTTATAAATATAAAAACCGCAATGCTTATACCACGGAAAACTCTTAAGGTCGGAGAGCGGATGGTGGAAAGGGATGGGGGAACGGGAAAAATAAAGCGCCCGGCCATCTTCATTCATGGCGATCTTTACGCAGTTGGGGTTGATTATATCCGCTTTATCCGAGATCGGAGCGCCCGCGGTTGCGATATCGCAACCGGCCCGCATCAGTTTGAAAGCCGCCAGTAAAGTTTCGGCACGCATGAACGGTTCGTCGCCCTGAAAATTGACTATAAATTTCTTTTCAGAACCTTTTGCCGCCTCATAAACGCGGTCCGTGCCGGACTGGCACGCGGAGCTGGTCAATACCGCTTTTGCGCCGATGCCTGCGGCGAATTCCAGAACCCGCTTGTCTTCGGTGGCTATAAGGACCGGACCAAGGCCGGACTTTACTGCGGCCTCATAACACCACTGAAGCACCGGTTTTCCGTGTATTTTTGCCAGCACTTTTCCGGGGAAACGCTGGGAATTATAGCGGGCCGGGATTACGATTAAACAGTCTTTGTCCATAGGTCTTTTTTTACGCTTTCCAGAAGTTCTTCTTTCGTGAGAGTGGCCGTACCGAGCTTAGCGACTACTATGCCCGCCGCGAAGTTGGCTATAAGCGCGGCTTCTTCCGGCGAGGCGCCAGCGGCCGACGCAAGCGCCAGGGTGGAGATAACGGTGTCTCCTGCGCCTGTCACGTCATAGACTTCGCGGGCTTTGGTGGGAATGTGAAGGATCTTCATACGGTCGCCGGCATTATTAAAAAGCGTCATACCATGTTCGCCCTGAGTAATAAGCAGCGACCGGCAATTAAGGGTTGCTATGATCTTTCTGCCCAGTTCCTCCACCTGTTCCTGGCTGTCTTTCTGGATCAGACGCATGCCCTGGTAGGCTTCCATGGTGTTGGGAGTCAGACAGGTGGCTTTTTTATAGCGCGCGAAGTGTTCGACCTTGGGGTCCACAAAAACCGGCACACCGCGGTTGAGGGCCAGTTTTATCGCGGCTTCGATAACGTGGGGGGTAAGGAGGCCTTTGCCGTAGTCGGATAGGATCACGGCCCCGACGCCGGCTTTGAGTTGGTCAGTCAGCGCGCCAAGCACCGCTTTTTGCAGCGAGGGAGTGAGCTTTAGCTCCGGTTCACGGTCAAAGCGGACCACCTGCTGGTGTTCGGCTATAACACGGGTCTTTTCAATGGTGAAGGCTGCTGCGTCGCTGATCAACGAGCCGGTATCCACGCCTTTGCCGGAAAGAATATCCGAAAGTTCGCCCGCGGCGTTATCCCGCCCAGTGATGGAGATAAGGCCGGGCTTGGCGCCCAAGGCGGCCAAATTAGCGGCTACATTTCCGGAGCCGCCGGCCACGGTATGGACCTCACGGACTTTTACTATTGGAACGGGGGCTTCGGGGGAGATGCGGCGCACGGATCCCCTGATATAGCGGTCGAGCATGATATCGCCCAGTACCGCCACGCGTTGTGAACTAAAATTATCGATGATCCTGCGAAGTTTGCTGAAAGAAGCGGAATCCATGCCAATAATTATACTAATTTCGCGCCTTATGTATAATGGCGCATATTCCGCAAAATGAGGTAACACCGGCTGGTAGGCTTTGGGTATTAGAGCCGCAAGATGCCCGATCGGGACGTCACCAGGTTTTTTGCGCGCTCCGGGTTCGGGTTTTATGGGGAAGAAGACCGGGGCCTTCCGCCGGCTGCGGAACGCGCCGGCCCGCATAGCGGTCCGGCTTGAACGGTCCTCGCCGTTCCCATGAAGGAATGCGCTCCAGCCCCCGGTCTTAAAACCCTCCGAATGGAGCACGCAGGAAACCCGGTGACGCCCCGCCTGTGTATCTCTCATGGTTCAATAACCCAAAGCCTACCAGGCCGGCGTTACTTATCGGGTTATTCCACGCGGCGTTTTACAAGTTTGGCGGTTACGGAACCGATGAAGATCTCGGCTTTCAGGATCAGCGGCAGGTGCAGCTCATCGTCGGTTATCCACACCAGCATCTTCTTGCCTTGCTTGGCCACGAAAAGTCCGTCGTCGCCGAGCTGCGGCTCAACCAGAATGCACTTAAATTTACCATAAGCGGTGGATTCTTTCTCACGCTTCCTGAATTTAACGGTCATGTCCCAGTTCCGCTTTGTATTAACGGTTATGGCCTGACTGCCCTCCGGCTTAAGCTCCATGGTCCGGACCAGATACAGGGCCGAAAGAACATCGTTGACCGGCCCCGGCAATGCCCCATTAACCGGAGAGATTACCCTTTTCTTATTCATTTTCTCTCCGCGGAAAGTTTTTACGTCATTGTCGAATATAACCCATTCATTGGTGAAATATCCGCCTTCCCGTATCTTTTTATAGTAGCCGCGCGAGTAAAGACCGGCCACGTCCAGCCATGATTCGTTGACGTCGGATACCGTGTAAAAAGTTCTTATGAACGCGGAAGACTTCGCGCCGGAAACGATATGATAGGCGGGAAGCCCGTCTATCGTTACTATCTTGTCGATCTGGAGGTAGGCCGACCCCACATTCATAAAGCCCCAGTATATCTCGTATTCCAGGTATTCCTTGTACCAGCCTTTTATAACCGGCACGGTATCCGGAACAATGGACGCCTCCAGCGTGGAATAGGGATGGGCCAGATATTCCATCTTTTCTTCCGCGCGGAGTGGAACCGCGGATAACGCCAGCAGGATCGCGGAGAATAGGGCTTTTTTAAAATCCATATTTTATCCTCGCGCCTACCACAGCGGCGGCCGCGGCCATGCCCAGAAAACCGCGCCATTCCTTGTTCTTACGGAAAATTTCCCAGGAATACGCGTTCCCATCTAAAAATTCGGGGATGGCGGCGGGGCGGGGGAGAATGGAGTTGACGCGTTGCCTATACTGTTCGAATTGGACGCCATATTCCGAGAGCAGGAATTCCTCTTCGGCCTTTATCTGGACCCGGTAAATGAAAATGAAAGAAAGGCCGGCGGCCAGCCAGACCAGCGCCGTGCGCAAAAGGGCCTGTGGATTAGAAAGGGAAATAAGCAGGCCCAGAACCATTAAAGCCGTGCCCAGGTAAAGGGGATTGCGTACGGCGGCGTAAGGCCCGGTAACAGTAAGGGTCTTGGATTTAACTATTGCGGAAGAAGCCAGAACGCGTATGAGCTGCCCCAGGGCCATAACGCTTACTCCCAGAATAAAAAGTTTCCAGCTGGCCGGCTTGGACAGGACGAGAACAGCGAGAGCGATTATTTGAGAAACAAGTATTCTTTTTTTCATAAATTATTTTTTAACCATCGCGCAGCGGCAAGAATGCCGGTTTTCACCACACGATTTTTAAGTTTTTCCGGATATTTTTTCAGTTGGCCTTTGCCCTCTCCGCTTTTCAGGAAAACCGCGCGTACCCCCAGAGCGTCGGCTAGTTCCATATCGCTGACCTTATCGCCGATAACCAGCGACCGGCGCAGGTCTATGGCATGATGACGCAAAGCCTCATCCGCCAGGCCGCGGCCCGGCTTGCGGCAGCGGCATTTATCCTCCGGCTTGTGTGGACAGAAATATACTCCGTCCAACGCTATGCCTTTGGCGCGCAGGCCGCTCACGAGTTTATTGTTTATGGCTTTAGACCTTGCGAGAGTCATAAAGCCTCTGCCCACGCCGGATTGGTTGCTCACCACTATGAGTTGATAGCCCAAACCGGCGATAAGCCGCAAGGCCTTGAAAGCATCCGCGTATAATTTGAGGTTCCGGGGATGGGTAAGATAGGCGCCCGGCCGATTATGATTTATGGTGCCGTCCCGGTCCAGAAATACGGCCGGTTTCATTTCTTTGCCGGAGGATTTTCGCAGATAGGCGATCATAAATGTTTCACAGATGTGATGGTCTTCATCAGTTGTTCGTGGCCGTCCCGCGAAAAAACTATTTTCACGGAGAGGATAAAAACCCCGCCTTCAAGGATCTGAGCCCAATCGGGCGGGAAGCGGGCGAAATCTTTAAAAGTCGTAATGAGCGGCATATTCGCGCGCGTTGACTGGATCGCGGCCAGTTCTTCCCGCGTGAACTGGTGGTGGTCCGGATAGCGCCAAATCTGTACGGGTACGGCCTTTAGGCTCACAAGGGTGTCTTCAAAAGATTTCGGATCGCCTATGCCGGAAAGCGTCACCACGCTTTTGCCCTGAAATTCGGAAAGCGGGACCTTTTCTTTGCTAAGTGCGTTCAGGAAAATCTCCGGTGAGTGCATGCTTTCCAACACATCCGCGGATGGGGTTATCTTTTTTATTTTCTCTCGAATCGACTTAATTGCGGCTTCAGAGGCGTGCTCGCAGTGCGAGAGTATGATCGCGTCCGCCCTGTCCAGGCCGGAGGGGGTTTCGCGCAGATCGCCCAGCGGCAGCAAATCATCCTTATGGAAAGGCATTGCCGTGTTTATGAGGGCTACGTTTATGTCGCGCTGGAGCCGGAAAAACTGATAACCGTCGTCCATAAGCAGAATATCGCTTTTGAATTTTTCCAGGGCCGCGAGTCCAGACTGATACCGGTCGGATGCTACTAAGACCGGTACTTCATAATCCCTGAGCATTTTAAACAGCATTAGAGCTTCGTCCCCGGCTTCTTCAGCGGAAAACGCCTCGCCCTCGGAAAGTATGGTCAGTTTGTTGCCGGAAGCGTTGCGTTTATAACCGCGGATAAGTATGGCTGGCCTATAACCTTTCTTTTTTAATTCTATCGCCGCCATGACCACAGTGGAGGTTTTGCCGGTACCGCCGGAAGAAAGATTGCCAAAGCAGATCACCGGAACCGGAAGCTTATAACTTTTAAGCAGGCCAAACCCATAAAGTATTCTACGCAAAACCACGGCTGATATATAAAGTAGTGACAGGAGGCGCAGCAGGAGCCGGCCCAACGCCTTTTCTTTAAGAGTGTCCCTGATTTTTTTAGCTTCCATGATCTTTATCGCCGCGCTGAACCCCCTGCTGTGGATATCTCCCGAATACTAAGGAGTTAAATAGCCTTAACTTTGCCGCACCCCGCGCTATACGCATGCGCGGGAAATTCCTCAATGCCGTGAGGGTGAATTTCACTTAAGCGCCGCTCTCCCCAGCATATGTTCAAGTTTAGCAAATACGGTTTCCGGCGCAAGCTCCTTAAGACATTTTAACGCTTGCGCGCAATCACTTTTTTGGCAGGCGATGCAGGCAAGACCGTAGTTCCTGACTACCTGATGCTGAGGGTCGTCGGGAGGAGTCCAGCTTTCGGGCCTGCTGGAACCATAAACACCCAGAGTGGGGATGCCGGAGGCCTGGGCTATATGCTTGGCGCCGTTGCAATTGGCGACCAGCAACTCCGTTTGTTTAAGGAGCGCCGAGAGTTTGGAGAGCGTGGCGGTTTCAGGAGACAGCATTACTCCGGGTTCTGCGGCCATACGCACGATGCTTTCCGCCAGCGCCTTCTCGCCCGGACCCCAGAGAACCAGGACAGCCGCCTTTGTCTTTTGGACTACAAGTGCCGCCAGGCGGGCGTAATGTTCCGCGGGCCACTGTCGCGTGATCCGCCTGGAAGCCGGCGAAAAAGCTATCAGCTTCCTGTCCTCGTCTTTTGTTCCGCCGCCCGAAGGGCGGTGATCATCCGCTTTCCTTAAGTCCCGCGCGGCGGCTTGCGCCCAGGCCAAGTCCTCGTCCGCGGGATAGCATTTCGGATACGGATAAAAAACCCTCGTCAGTCCAAGTTGGCTGAGAAGATCTATTTTAAAAAACGGGTTATATTCCCGCTGACCGGATCCGAGTTTCAGCTTGAGGTTATAGGCCCAGGCGGAATAAGTGTAGGCCGGCCCGGCTTTAATTCGCGCGCCGCTTATGGCCGTCACAAAAGCCGAACGGGGGTTGGACATCAGGTCTATAACAAGATCATAGCGGCGGCGCCGAATTTCAAAAAGCCATTTCAGCGGTTTCCCGTTTTCATAGATCAGGACTTCATCTATGGCAGGATTACGCTCCAAAGCCTGATTTGAGGGCGCCTGTGTCAGAAAATCTATTTTTGCTCCGGGGAAATTGGCCTTCAAAACTTCGGCGGCCGGCGCGCTTAAAAGCACGTCGCCTATCTGCCGGAATTGGATGAGGAGTATCTTTTCAGGTGTAAAGTCCATAAACAAGCGACCAAAATCTTTCAACTGAAAAATCCCGCGGCGACATGACGACATGAATTCCGCGCCGCAAACCTGAATTTTCAGGGTTAAAACAGCCTTGAAACGCCTCTCGTCAGGTGAAGCATGAGGTCCAGATTATTGTCTCCGCGCTTTATGAAAAGCCGGTCTATGGGACCGGCCGCACGGTTCCAGGGCCAGGGAGTCTTGCCCTGTTTAAAGCTGAAATCCAGCATATAACCGGCTTTAAGAGCCAGTTCCCTTACGGCCGGCGTATAGGCGCCAGCCCCGTACGGATAAGCGAAGGCGCACATCTCTTTGCCAAGAGCGGCCTCCAATTGTTTTTTTGACTCGGTCAATTCCCAGGCCGCGTCTTCAAGGGGGATTTTTTCCAGGTTCGGATGGTTCATAGTGTGGGAACCTAATTCTATGACTCCGCTTTCCTGCATCTCTTTCAGCATCTCCATGGAAGCCATGTTCACCCAGGGTTCCGTATCAGGATTATGCCAGGTATTAGCTTTGCCTATGGTATTGAAAACTATAAAGATATTGCCTTTGGCTCCAAGTTCGCGCAGGATCTTATAGGCTTGGGTATAGTTATTTTCATAACCGTCGTCAAAAGTTATAAGCACGGCCTTCTCAGGCAGTTCTTTTTCATTTTTATGCGCCTTCAAAAGGTCGGAAAAGAGCACGGTGGTATAGCCCTGGGAGAGCAGCCAGGCGACCTGTGCGCGAAATTTTTCAGAGGAAACCCACAGATCTTTCAGCTTTGAGCCCGGGGGCGGGGTACCGATCTTATGGTAAACCAGAACCGGCAGGCCCGGAATAGTGCTGCGCCACCAGACCCAGCGCGCGCTGGCCGCTGCGGCGGCAAAAAAAACTGAAACTGCGGTAAACACTTTTATCATATTATCTCCATTATACCCGATCTCTTAAGAATGTGCTTAGCCGCCGCCAGGACCTTATCGGGAGTGACCATTCGCATGCACATAAAATGTCCGCGGGGACAATGCTTTGAACCGTGCAGCGCGCAAGGGCGGCAGGCCAGGTCCTCTTCCAGAACCATATTATTTCTACCATAGGGGAAGAATCCCAACTCGCGCGTAGTGGGACCAAAGATAGCGGCTACCGGCACTCCGAAAGCGACGGCAATATGCATGGGGCCGGAATCGTTGGTGATGAAAAGCCTTAAATTTTTTATTAAGGTCATAAGTTCTTCCATGCCGGTCCGGCCCGTCAGATTCAGTACCGAGCCCGGCGCGGCGACTTTTTCGATCCCCGCATTCCATTCCACCTCGTTACGTCCTCCGATCAGCAAAACTTTTGTTCCGTAAGCTTTCGCCAGTTCCGTTATAAGGCGCGCCCAATAATCCCTGGGCCAACGCTTGGTCGGCCAGACCGAACCGGGGTTGGCTCCGATAAAAATATTCCCAGCCGCCCCCAGGGCATCCAAGGCGCCTGTCTCCTGGCCGCCGGATCGCGCCTTTTCACCTGTTTCTGAATTATGCCTCTCTCCCCATTCCCGCAAAGCGGGGGAAAAAGACGACGCGGTTTCCGAAGCCGGACGCAGACTGGAGGCATCTCCGTTTAGAGGAAGCATCAGCGTTAAATTCCTTTCCAGATCGTGAATCAGCCAGGAAAACGGAACTTTGTGAGTGAACATAAAACTGCCGGCACTGGAACCAAAACCGATGCGCATCGGAATACCGGCAAGCCTGGCCAGCAACGCGCTCCTGAACGAACGGTGGGGAACAACGATAATATCGAAGCGGCGCTTCCTGAGTTCAGAAAGCAAACGGAAAAATTCCCCAAAAAAAGAGCCCGCGGTTTTTTTATTATCGGTAAGTATCTCCGCGGCCAGCCCTGAGGAGGCGAACAACTGCGCCGTTTCCGGACGAGTCAAAACTGTGACTTTTGAATCCGGAAGGACCGTTCGTATTTTCTCCAATAACGGCAGGGTCAGAACGGAATCGCCCAAAAAGGCGGTCTGCAGGAGGCAAATGCGTCCGGAGCTTTTTTTAAGGAGAGGCGGTCCGGCCTCCAGCAGCCAGTCTCCGATCACCGGCTCACGGTAAACGGCGGGAACCCCGATGGCGTCCAGAGCTTCCAGGTACCTTTCCAGCGTGTGTTTTTCAAGGGACGGGCTGGGAATGCGGAAGTTTACAAAGAGGCGGCGCGCCAGGGAATCCTTATGGTAACGGGCCTTCAGTTCAACTCCGGAAAGAAGCGAAATAAGGCGGCTGCGCAGGTTAACGTGCAGGTCCAGTAAAATATCGTAACGTCCGTTCTTTATGGTCTTTAGAGTGGACGCCAGACCGTTGAAAGCCAGAATCTGCGAGATGAAGGGGCTTTTGGCCGCGGCTGCGGCGAACTGCGGCTTTACCAGCATAGTAATGCGCGCGTCCGGCCAGCGGCGCTTGATGTTCCTCAGGACGGGAGCAGTCAATATTATGTCGCCCAGGGACGACATCCTAATGATAAGCACATTGGGCGCGGTTTCCATACTTTGTAACGAAATTATATCATTTATACGACCACTGTCCGCCCCGGAACGCAGGCGGGTCCAACATCTATTTTACTTGTTCCAAACTTTGCATGTTTACCTCTTTCCCGAAAAATCTTTTTTTCCAGGAAGGTCCGGGATCCGTAACAAAATGTTAATCTAAATGTTATTGGCAGGCAACCTTATTTAATCTATCATTGTAATATGAATAAATGGAGAAAGACCGTCATTTCCATGTTCATATGTTTTGCCGCTCTGGGCTCTTACAGCGCGGTAAACGCGGTTATGGGTTCCGGCACTTACCGCATCCTTATAACCGAACAGGCCACGGTGGGTAATTCCGCGCCCAAGACAGGGGGAGCATACTCCCTTCTGGGAAGCACCGGCCAACTGGGCTACGGAACCATCGGCAACGGCCGCTATGCTCTAAACTGGGGCATAGTCAATTCCTGGAGGCCGGCCCAGGCCGACGTCAGCGCTTCTCACGCTTATCCCAATCCGTGCAATATCAGCAGAGGGTGCGGCGGTATAACCTTTACCCGCCTTACGCTCAAAGCTACTGTGCGCGTCTTCACCATTTCCGGAGAGCTGGTTCGCAAGATCGAGAAAGACAGCAGTATAGACAGCATAGGCTGGGACCTGAAAAATCTCAACGGCCGCCAGGTAGCCAGCGGACTTTACATTTATCTGAGCGATGGGAACGGCACCTCAAAAACGGGAAAATTGGTGATCGTCAGATAAACGGCCGCCGCGCTATACGTAACTGACAGGTAAATTTATGAAAAAAATCATTTTTTTAACGCTCATCATCCCTATCCTGGCCTGGGTGACCGCCTTTGCCGGGGAGATAACGTCCGGGTCCGTGCCGGGCTCTCTCAACTACCAGGGCCGCCTTGAAAGGGACAATGCCCCCATCACCGGCCCGATACACCTCACCTTCAGAATTTACACCGCCCCCACAGGCGGATCGGCGGTATATACGGCTCCGGAAATAATAGTGTACGCCGCACAGGGCATTTTCAGCGCCACAATTACTCCGCCCTGGACCGTTTTTTCCAATGCCGGGGCGCTCTATCTTGAAGTACAGGTGGAAAGCGATGTGCTGTCACCCAGAGAGCCGTTGAGCAGTGTGGCTTACGCCCTTGTGGCTAAGAAGTTGGAGGACGGAGCCAGCGTTAAGATCGCGACTCTAACCACCACAGGCAATGTCGGCATCGGCACCGACGCCACCAGCGACAGGCTTTCCGTGAACGGAACCATAAGGTTGACCGGGACCTCGGATTCTATCTGTTTTTCCAACGGCACTTGTATGTCTTCCGCCGGAGTGGGCGCCGCGGTCGGCGGGGTGACCAGCACGGTGGATAGTGTTCTTGAAGCCGATTCCGACTCCAATAGCACCGGAGAAATGATAATTAAAACCACGGGAGTGGAAAGGATCCGTATAAAGAACGGTTCCGGAGGCGGCGCAATAGGCATAGGCCCCGGAGCGCTGGCGGCGCCGATGGGAACCGTTGACATCGACGGTTCGCTTTATGTGGGCAACCAGGGGATATACAACAGATCCGGCGGGTCGGTAACCTTAAGCGGTCTATACGTTCCGGATGGCGGGATAACCGGAGCGAGTTCCGAATATCTTTCGATAGGACAGACCGAAAATGTAATTGCGCTGGTGAGCGGAGGCAGCGAGCGTATGCGCGTCCATTCCAACGGGAATGTTGGGATGGGACTCGCCAATCCGCTGGATAATCTTCATGTGGCCGGGGACATCGCGTCGAACACCGGAGTCAGGGGCGGGCAGGTATCTATAGGAGATTACTCAACTTGGACCAACCTCCCCAATGAAGTCCGGTCCGAAACCGGGTACGATCTTCTTCTTCAACAGACAAACAGCTACAATGTAGGCATCGGCACCGATACCCCAAGGGAAAAACTTCACGTTAAGGGCAGCGTGCGGGCGGACCAGGGAATAATCGCGGCTACCGCCTCTTTTTCGGGGGCGGTAAATGTCGGCGGTGACTTTACGGCCAACTCCGGGAACAACAGGGTCTTCCTTTCCTCAACCACTATTTACGGGAGCCTTACGGTAACCGGCGGCGTCGGGTCCGATAAGGGACTGCCCGCGTACCTTACGGATGACAACTCCTTCAGCGGCAGAAACACGTTCACAGGCATGGTAAGCATCTCCACCGATATTATCGTTACCAATCGCGTCGGAGTAGGCGCAATAAGTTTTAATTTCGCTCCGTCTAAATACCTCCAGATCGGGGACAATAAGCCCGAATTCGACTCGGATGATGCCGCGGCCTATATCGTGGCCGGCGCCAACGCAGATTCCAAGATATTTTTTTACCGCGGCGCCGTTGAAGCCGCACGGCTTGAAACTCAGGGAGCGCCCGCCAATCCCGCCCTGGCCCTCGTGGCCGGCAATACTAAATCCACAGTGGACAGCACCTATTACCGCATTTACAACAGCGTGGTACTGATCTCCACCGGCAATAGCTCAGTTGACACCACTACTCCGGCGGTATACGTTAGTTCGTCGCTGGGCAACGTCGGCATGGGTACAGCCATCCTGGACTCCAGCAACCGCCTTACCGTGGAGGGGAATATAAGAATTTCCACCACCTCCTCTCCGGGCAGAAGCTACGGGATCATTTTCGCCGACGGCACCGCCATGAATACCGCCAATCCGGGTGGCGTTTCGGTGGGCGCCGTTTCAAATATCGACAACGCTGTGGTACAGTCCGATTCCGACGGTAACAGTTCAGGCAGCGTTATCCTTCGCGCCAATTCCCTTGACGCCCTAGTTGTGAATAACGGCGGCAATGTCGGCATCGGCACCTTGAACCCCATGGGGAAGCTGAATGTCCGGGGCGATCTGGTACTGGGGACTCCATCCCTGATTTCCGGCGCTTCCGGAGCGGAAGATCTGTTCGTGGGCGGGAATGTGGTGCTGGACGGGGGGATTACCCAGCGTTCATCCGCACAGAATATTTTGGGCGCTCTCAAGGTTTCCGGAGATGTTTATCTTTCAACTACCGCCGCAAAAACGCGAGTGGGAAGCGATACCGCGCCCGGATACACATTGGATGTAACCGGCGATATAAACGCCTCCGGCATATTCAGGACCGGTGGTATGCAATGGATGTCGGCCGGACGCATTATGACCAATACAACTTGGAACGGATCCGCCGTGGGCGTAACTTATGGCGGTACCGGGGCCAACCTCTCAGCCAGCGGCGGAGCCAATCAGATAGTACGCCAAAATTCATCGGGAGGCGCGTTTACGGTTTCAGCGCTGGCCGACGCGGACATACCCGACACTATAACGATTACTGATATAACGCAGGTTGCCAACCGCGCCATAACGGACATGTCCGGGACACTGGCGCCTCTCCACGGAGGCAGCGGGGCGGATCTCTCAACCACCGGCGGAGCCAACCAGATAGTGCGCCAGAACTCATTGGGAGGCGCGTTTACGGTTTCGGCGCTGGCCGACGCGGACATACCCGACGGTATTACGATCACCAACATCACGCAGGTTGCCAACCGCGCCATCACGGATATGTCCGGGACACTGGCGCCTCTCCACGGAGGCAGCGGGGCGGATCTCTCAACCACCGGCGGAGCCAACCAGATAGTGCGCCAGAGTTCATCGGGAGGCGCGTTTACGGTTTCAGCGCTGGCCGACGCGGACATACCCGACAGCATTACGCTTACCGATATCACGCAGGTTACTAACCGCGCCATCACGGATATGTCCGGAACTTTGGGAGTCGATCACGGCGGTACCGGCGGAACAACCTTTACGCAAAATGGAGTGTTGTATGGCAACAATGCGGCAGGGATTAATGTTACGGCTCAGGGGGCGGTGAACACTGTTCTGAGAGGCACCGGCGGCGCCCCCGCATTTGGGACTATCGATTCCAATTACACTACCGGAGCGAGCGGCAGTTTTGACGTGGCCACCACAACCACAACTCCGGCGCAATGCAAACTGCTTACGATTACCAACGGTTTAATTACCGCTATCGGTCTCAGTCATAATTGCGACTGATAAGCCCATAATTACAGTTACTGAGCCGTGCGGAACTATAAGGTTCATTAACAAAAGTTATCCCTAATCCTGCAGTTCAACGTGGTTTCCATCGTATGCCGCGCGAAGCGCACCTGAGCTCCGCGGAGGGAAAAATTCAACTGAATTTTTCAGGTTATGCGTAAAAAAATCTTTTCTAATTCCACCGCAGGGATCGTGGGGAACTAAACCGGTAAGATTTTCGGATGCCCTTTGTAATTGTGGAAGTCAGGTTAAAGATTGGTTTCCAATACGGCCAGGGTTTTCCGGGTGGCGCCCTGAAGGGATTCCAGCGCCGCCTTTGAAGCTTCGCCAGCTTTTGCCAGAAGAACCGGGTCTTTAAGCAGGGGAATTATTCTATCGGCCAGTTCATCTGCGGTTCTCACCATAAAGCCGCCATTTTTATTCATAAGCGCCAGGGCGCCGTCGCGGGTATGCTTTATGTTCGGACCGAAAAGCACCGGTTTGGAGAATACCGAAGGTTCAAGCACATTATGTCCGCCGGTATCGTCAAGCGTACCCCCGACGAACACCACATCGGAAAAATAGTAAATATCCGCTAAGCGGCCTGTCTCATCCAGCAGAAGACAGTCGGGCCCGGTACGCGCGTGCGCGCGCTGGGACCAACGGGGTGAAACCAGGCTCTTCTCTCTTAGCCTGGCCGAGCTTGAGGCCGCGGTTTCAGGATGGCGTGGGGCTAGTATCAGCCGGGTATCCGGAAGCGCCGCCTTTACTTTCAAGAACGCTTCCAGTATTATGTTTTCCTCATCGGGATGAGTACTGCCGGCGCAGAAAATCTTTTTACCCTTCCAATCCGCCAGCTCAAGAAAAGCCTCTATTTCAGCCCGGTCCTGCGGTTTCTGCACTATCAAGTCATGTTTCATGTTGCCTGTCAGCACCAGTTTATCCGCACCACCCAGTAACACCTGATATCTCTCCAAGTCGTCAGGACTCTGTGCGGCGATCATGCCGATATTACTGAACATTAACCTGGATACAGGGGCAAGCAATTTGTAAAATCCCAGGGTCCGGTCGGAGATGCGCGCGTTTATCATCATGACTTTTACGCCGGCCTTCCCGGCGGCGTAAAGCAGATTCGGCCAGAGTTCGGTCTCCGCTATCATCAGCAGTTCCGGCCGCACCGCGGTCATAAAACGGCGCATAAGCGGATAAGAATCAAGGGGAAGAAGGAAAACGTAAGGAGTCAATTTAAAAGCCTCCATTTTACCGGAGGAGGTGGAAGTGGTTATCATTATCGGCTTCGACGGGCAGCGTGTCCGCACTAATGGAATAAGCATTTGAATGGCTTTCACTTCACCGACCGACGCCGCATGAAACCATAACGGCCTTTCAGAGAAAGCAGGGACACTGATGGCTAAACGCTCTTTAAGCTCGGACAAAAGACGGTTAAGCAGACCGCGCCGGGGGGAACATAAGAAGAAAAACAGATATAGCAGCGCTATGAAGGGCGCCAGAAGGTTGTAAAGAATTAATAACAGCATGTCCATGATTAGTCCGGCAGCGTCCGCGTTGGGAGAGTGTGGACTTCCGCGATTCTCCCATGCCGACGCTCTAAATGCTTGACGGCGTAATAGCGTTAAGAGCCTCTTCCAGTTCCGCGGCTTTTGTTTCCAGCCGGTCATTCTCAGCGACCTTTATCGGCGCACCGTAAATAACCGCCGCTTTCCCGAAAGGCAGAGGGAATTCAAAATTGTCCCAGGAATTAAAGGTGATCTTATTAGAGAGCCGGACGCCTACCGGCAGTATCCCCATCCCGGTCTTCTGGGCCAGATAGACCACGCCCTGCTGCACTTTTCTCCTGGGGCCTTTGGGGCCGTCGGGCGTTATGGCCAAAGGCAAGCCCAGGCGGCCGCGATCTATCAGCTCCATTACGGACTGAGCGGCTCCGCGGCTGGTGGAGCCCCGAACCGTGTTGAACCCGAATTTCCTTAGCAGCCGGGCGGCGTATTCTCCGTCTTTGCTTCTGCTGACCAGTCCGGAAATATCTTTGCCGCGCAGAACATAGAGCATGAACGCCAGATGGGAATGCCAGGAGGCGTAGATAACATTGGGAACTTGCGGCTGGTTCTGAGTACGGATACGCGTAGTGGCGCCGGTAAAACTGATATATAAATACCCTAGTGTCGATACGAGGCTATGCAGGGGGCTTGAGTGGATGGGCTCATTCATCTTATTTGCCGGCGGCCGCGGGACCGGCTGCCGGCTTTTTCTTTTTCTTAGCCAGCCAGGGGATACTGAAGATAATAGAGTATTTCGGGGCCAAGGAACCTTCGTTCAGGGTAACACCTATCTTATCGGCGCTTAGGCGCGTAAGACAGGCGTTCAGGGCGGCCGTATCCGTCTGATGGGTGGGCTGCTCATCCGCTTCCGGCGCGGGACAAGCGAAAACGTGGCGCGGAATTCCGAGATCCAGTCCTTCGGACGAGACTTCCTGGTTGATGAGTTCGGTTATCACTTTAAGGCCGGTTTCGGAGAACACGAGCGCGGCGGTCTCGGCGAGTCCGAAAAGCCCGGGGTCCGTTATGGCTTTAAGTTTCTCCTCAAAAACAGATCCGAGGGTGATGACGCCCAGCGTTCCCGCGCCGCCGCGCATGGGGCCGTCCGGTTTCGCCAGTTCGTCTTCCGGAGCGAGGAAATCGAATACCGTGGAAGGCTCAAGAGCGGCGGCCAGGGATGAAATATACTCCTTTGCGCTTTCCTGGTCGGCCAGGCCGAGAGAGAACAGATCTATCCTGCGCTTTTTTGCCTTGCGCAGGATATCGTAACTGTATATCGGAATCTTGAATTTTTTTATCTTCCTCATATCTTCAGGGACAAGAGCGTATTGCGCCCCGCTCAACTCATCACAGGCCGCCCGGCATGGGCTGACGTTTACTTGCTTCTGCGCTCCCACTGGTAAACGAGAGGCGTGGCTATCGCTATGGTCGAATAAGTTCCGGAAATGCTGCCCACCAGCATGGCAAAAGCGAAGTTATTGATAACGTCCCCTCCGAAGAAGAAAAGGATAGCCACCACTCCCAGGACCGTAAAGTTCGTTATAAGGGTCCTACTGAGCGTCTCATTGATGCTCACGTTCACGAGTTCCCCCAGACGCATCTTTGGGAACTTGTTCAGGTTCTCGCGCATCCTGTCAAAGATAACGATAGTATCGTTAATGGAGTAACCGGCGATAGTCAGCAGCGCCGCCACCACCACCAGATCCACTTCCCTGTTGGTTATGGACATGGCGCCGAAAGTGACGAACACGTCGTGCAGAAGGGCGATCACCCCGGCCGCGCCCCAGATAGGGTTGGAGAACCTGAAGGCCACATAAATGATAATACCGAACAGCGACAGTATGATCGCGAACAACGCCTTCTTGCTAAGGTCCCGGCCCACCACCGGGCCAACATAATCCCGGCGTTCTTCAATAAAAGTGTTGCCCGGGATATTTGTTTTAAGCCCCTGGAGTATCTTATCGGCTATCTCGTTGACATTCTCCTGCTTGCCTTTGACCTTCAGGGCGAAGGCGTTCCTGCCGGTAAAGGTCTGGATGGTGGTTTCTATATCCGCGGCTTTCACGGCCTGTCTGACTTCCGCTATGGTGATGGGGTTGACAAACTTCACCTGCAGCATCGTTCCGCCGGTGAAATCAAGCCCCATATTGGTGCCTTTGACAGCTACCGAAACGATACCGGCCGCCAGGGCAAGGCTGGAAACGGCGAAGAAAATGTAGCGTTTCGATATAAAGTCGATATTCGTTTTTTTGATGAGGTTTATCATACGCTAAGCTCCTTGGGGTTGGAAGTGAGCCAGAATTCGTAGATGGCTCTGGTGATGAACACCGAGGTGAACATACCGACCAGCAAACCGATAGTCAGCGTCACGGCGAAACCTTTCACGGGGCCGGAACCGAACTGGAATAGGAATATGGCCGCTATCCAGGTGGTCACGTTGGAGTCCAGAATTGCGCTCCAGGCTTTATCGTAGGCCGTCGGGATGAGCATTGCGATAGGCTTTGAGAGGGCCAGCTCTTCACGCATCCTTTCAAGTATCAGCACATTTGCGTCTATGGCCATCGCCAAACTGAGGATCATGCCGGCGATGCCGGGCAGGGTCAAGGTTGCGGAAAAATAGCTCATGGCCGCTATCAAAAGTATGAAGTTGAGGCCGAGGGCGATATCGGCCACAAAACCGCCGGCTTTGTAATAGATCATCATAAAAAAGATGACCAGCAGAAAACCGATGATAGAGGCTGTCAGCCCTTTTTTGATGGAGTCTTCACCCAAGTCCGGGCCGACGACCCTTTTCTCTATTATGTTGACCGGCGCGGGGAGGGCGCCGGCGCGCAAAACTATGGCCAGGTTCCGGGCTTCTTCCATCGTGAAGGTGCCGGAGATCTCGCCGCTGCCGCCGCCTATGCGGGTTTTGATGACAGGGGCGGAATGCACCACGCCGTCCAGTACGATCGCGAGATATTTGCCCACATTTTCGCCGGTATAGCGCTCAAAGATCTTGCCGCCGTCCTTGTTAAAGGCGAAAGAAATATTCGGATAACCGAACTGGTCGTCAGTGGACACCCTGGCATTTTCCAGATAGGCGCCGGTGATGCCTACAGAGGATTCCAGCACGTAATATTTGGTTCTGGTATCTTCACTGTTGGAGGTCGCTCTAAAGAGCGCGGTGCCTTTCGGCATAAGTTTCGCGACATCGGGAAGCAGCTTACCGCCTTTATCAAATGGGGATTCCCCCAGGTCCGAAACTTTGGCCAGAACCTTTTCGGCCTCGGGGCTGGTGTTGACAAGCCGGAACTCCAAAAGGGCCGTTTTTCCGATAAGATTCTCAGCCTCTTCGGTGTTTGATATGCCGGGCAAATCCACCGCTATCCAGCGTTCACCCTGCCTGGAAATGGGGGTTTCACCCACTCCATACTGGTCTATACGGTTTCGGATGATCTCTATAGCGCGCGCCATTGCATCGTTTAAAGTCTCTTTCTTGTCGAGCTTGGCCACATCCAGTTCCAGGAGCATGTGGGTGCCTCCGCGCAGGTCCAAACCGAGGTTCAGCATCCGCTTAGGACGTTCACGTACGGCCTCCAGTTTCGCTCTTTCATCGGCGGGTTTGGTATACCATTCAACTGTGGGGTATAAAAGCCATACGGAAAGTATCAGGAGGCCCAATATAAGGCCCAGTTTCCAGTGTAATTTATTCATTGCTTGCTCCTCTTGTTCGCCGCTATTTTCCGGTTTGATTCACAAGGCCGGCGACCGCCGACCTGACGACCGAGACTTTCACATTTTTGGCTATTTCTACGTCCAATTCATCGCCATTGATGCCGGTGATGAGGCCGAGTATTCCGCCGTTGGTAAGTATTTTATCTCCGGATTTAAGGGCGTCAAGCATGGCTTTTCTTTCCTTCGCCTGTTTCTGTTGCGGACGTATAAGCAGAAAATAGAAGATCACCATAATAATGATCAAAGGGATAAATTGCATAAAAGCGGCGTTTTGAGGCATTGTATCTCCTAGTGTTAACGAGTTTAGCGATGATTACTATAAAATATTCTAACAAATTTTTCGGTTCCGATGTGAGATGAATGGTTTGATTTCCTCAATCCCTGTTGGGACGGGGGGAGTTGCGGAAATATGAATCGTGGAACGCTTTCTTTTTGGCCAGGAAATCCCCGTTCTTTATCGCTTCCCGCATTATCCTGGTCTGATTTATCAAAAAGCGCAGATTATGGATGGAAAGCAACTGATTCATAAGGAGCTCTTTGGCTTTAAAAAGATGGGAAAGATAAGCCCGTGAATAGTTTTTGCAGGTATAACAATCGCAGTCCGGGTCCAGGGCAGACTCATCCTTCTTGTAAGGGGCGTTCTTTACATAGAACCTGCCCTGTGAAGTCAGGGCTTGGCCGTTGCGGGCGTTTCTGGTGGGCAGGACACAGTCGAACATATCGGCGCCGAATTCCACCGCCTCCCAGATATCCTCGGGGCTGCCCAGTCCCATAAAATAGACGGGGCGATCCTTGGGCAGAGTCTCGGTAACCACGGCTAAAGAGGCGTGCATCTGGTTCTTGGTTTCTCCTACGGAAAGACCGCCCACTGCGAAGCCGTCGGGGTTTACCGTTTCCGCCATATGCAGGGCGGCTTCTTTGCGCAGATCGGGAAAAGTCGCGCCCTGTATAATGCCGAACAGCAGCGGCTTTGCGGCGCCATCGATGTGCGCTGTCGTCGCTTTAAAATGCCTTTGCGAACGTTCGGCCCAGGCTTTGGTTCTCTTCAGGGCCTCGGCGGCCGCGTCGCGGGTGGCCGGATTTTCCACGCAGACATCAAGGCAGGTCCGGATGTCGGAGCCTATCCGGGCCTGGTAATCAATAACGCGCTCAGGCGTGAACAAATGCGGACTTCCGTCTATATGAGAGGTAAAATGCACGCCGTTGTCGGTTATCTTTCTCAGATCGCTGAGACTATAGACCTGGTAACCGCCGGAGTCGGTAAGTATCGGGCCCTGGTGGCCCATAAAATTGTGCAGCCCGGCGAATTTTTCCAGCACGTCCAGCCCCGGCCTCAGATAAAGATGATAAGTGTTGGCCAGGATGCACTCGGTCCCGATGCCTTTGAGGTCCTCCTGGGAAACGGCTTTAACCGTTCCCTGGGTAGCCACCGGCATAAAGACCGGAGTATGAACCACCCCATGAGCGGTCTTAAGGCGGCAGATTCTCGCGCGGGTAGTTGAATCGGTCTTAACGACCTCAAAATGTTTCATATATATTCCTTATAGGCTAGGCCGGGCCGCCAGGCGGATAAAGCAAGCTAACGTGAATTTACCAACTGCCGCCGCCCGACCCTCAAACTATCAACATCGAATCGCCGTATGAATAGAATCTGTATTTTTTTTCCACCGCGGCCTTGTACGCCTTATAAAGCAGTTCCCGGCCGGCGAAAGCGGCGGTCATATAAAGCGGCGCCGAGGATGGCACATGTAAATTGGTAAGAAAAGCTCCGGCGGTCTTGAACCGGTGACCGGGATAGATGAAAAGTCCGGCTTTGCGCTCGCCGGAGGAAAGGCGCCCGCTTTCATCCGAAAAAGTTTCCAGCGTGCGCATCGAGGAAGTTCCCACGGCTATTATCCGCGCGCCTTTTTCCGCGGCGGCGTTAAGAGCCGAAGACGTTCCGTCGGTCATGGAGCAGGCCTCTTCCAGCATAAGGTGCGCGGACGGATCTTCATTTCTGACCGGCTTAAAGGTTCCCCAGCCTATGTGCAGGGTGATATAGCGCACATCTACGCCTTTAGCTTTTATCTTTTCCAGAAGTTCCGGGGTAAAATGGAAACCCGCGGTCGGAGCGGCTATGGATCCCGGCGCGTTAGCGAAAACGGTTTGATAGCGTGAATCATCCGGAACCGAATTTTCAGTCATATCAGCCCTTTTCCTGGCCTTTAGAATATACTGCGGCAATGGCACTTCCGCGTTCTTTTCCAGATAGGGTCCGTCCAAAGGAGCTGAAAGTTCAAAGAGGAAACTGCCGTCCGGATTCCGTTTAACGCATAAGGCCTCGGCTCCGCCCTGGCATACAAGTTTCTGTCCCGGCTGTATCTTACGGGCCAGCGCGCTCCAAACCGTCAAAGCCGGGGCTTCAGGCCTCATCAGAAGAAGTTCCGATCTGCCGCCGGTAGGCTTGCGCGCGGGCAGTTTGGCCTTCCACACTTTACTGCGGTTGAGCACTAGGACATCCCCCGGACAAAGTAGGTCCGGCAGGTCCCTAAAAATTCTATGGCTCATGGTCCCGGTCCTACGATCAATGGTTATAAGCCTGGAGGAATCCCTTGGCTCCGCAGGCCGGGATGCGATAAGCGGGTCGATTTCAAGACCCTCGAATTCGGAAAGGGCGGTTTCACTCATGAGGGCTCGCTATAGAACAGGATCAGCCGAATGTTCATATTATTTAGTTGCGCGCCCTATATCTTCTATTGCGGCGCCGGGGTAATATTGCCGTAGTATTTTTTTATAGTTCCTGCCGTTATTAGCCATATACTTGGCGCCTTCCTGGCACATGCCTACGCCGTGCCCCCAGCCTCTGCCGGTAAACTCGTAGCCGCCGTTAAGGGGCGCGACACGCGTAATAAGGGTGCTCTTAATATCGTAGGTGCCGAAAACCTTGCGCAGATCGGAAGTGTTGACGGTGAAAGAACCTGAGTCGGTTAAGAACCGCAGGCTGACAGCGCGTCCTGAGCGGTCGCGTTTATAAACGCGGATGCTTTTTATTTTAAGAGCGGAAGAACCCCTCTTCTGGATAAAAGACAGCAGATCGCGGGTGGTAGCGTAGAAGTCCCATTTGTAATGACTGGAAGGGGAACAGAACGGGTCCTTGACTCCGTACAGAGGCTTGACCACATCTTCGCCCCAGGCGGAACTGGCGCTGGCCGTATGCCCGCCGCAACAGGCGTGAAAAAAAGCGGTGATAAGCCTGCCTTTGTATTTCAACACTTCTCCGCGGGTGGAGTTGACGGCGTCCACGATCCGCGCGTTCATACCGGACGCGCCGTTATAAACCTGCGTTTCCACCCCGTCCGTTATATCATAATCCTTTTTCGGATTTACGTTTTTAAGCGCGTAAGTGCGCGAGGCCACAGCCTGGGCTTTCAGCGCCTCCAGCGGCCAATCGGGGCTCATTTCCACCGGCAACACGCCGTAGAGATAGTCTTCTATGGAAAGGTGCTCGACAACTTCCAGTTTTTCGGCGGCGGCCGTCCTTATGTACATATCACCCTTATAGAAACGGCCATTCAGCTTTACCCTGTCTCCGCCATCCGCGGCAAGAAGCTTGACCGGCGATTGCAATGTGGTCCCCGCCACCGCCAGTTGGGCCGGACTGATATACTTAACCTCGTAGGTGGATTTGTCCAGCAGCATGTACTTCTGGCCGGTCTTGACCTCAAGGGCGTAAACCTTGCCGGAAGTCTTAAGTTTGAATTGCGCGGTGTTGCGGGAAATGGCGACTCTGATGATCTTGGAATTCCCATCGCCGGAATCCGCCGCAAAACTGATTGGGGAAAGGAATATCAGGGCGCAAAAAAAAAGTCTAAGCATTGGTGATCGGAACTTATAAGAATTTATCCTGTGCGGGCATTTTCAAACCGAGGTGCAGATAGGCTTTACCGGTCAGGATTCTGCCCCTGGCGGTGCGCTGAATGAAACCCGACTGCATCAGGAACGGTTCTATAACATCCGTAAGCGTGTCTGTCTCTTCCGAAATGGCCACGGCCAGAGTTTCCGCGCCCACCGGTCCGCCTCCGAATTTTTCGGCCACCGTAAGGAGCAGTCTTCGGTCGAGGCTGTCCAGCCCCTCCTTGTCTATTTCAAGGGAAGTCATGGCTTCCAGGGTAACGTCCGGGCTTATCACGCCGTCCGCTCTGACCTGCGCGAAGTCCCGCACGCGTTTAAGCAGACGATTGGCGATTCTGGGCGTACCGCGCGATCGCGCCGCGATGTGCGCGAGCCCTTCCGGAGTGGCTTCGGTTTTAAGGATGCGGGCGGACCTCGCCAGGATCCGCTCTATTTCGGGCTGGCCATAGAAACCTAAATTAAAAACAATGCCGAAGCGGTCGCGCAGAGGCCCGGTCAGGAGACCGCTCCTGGTAGTCGCGCCGACAAGAGTGAACCGCGGTACGGACAACCGGAGAGTGGTTGCGCCGGGTCCGGTCCCGGTGCTGATGAAAAAAAGAAAATCCTCCATCACTGGATAAAGAGCTTCTTCCACGGCGGCGTTAAGACGGTGTATTTCGTCTATAAAAAGTATATCGCCTTCCTGCAGTTCGGTGGTCAGCATGGCCGCAAGATCTCCCGGTTTGCCGAGCACCGGCCCGGAAGTGACTTTGATATTAACTCCCATCTCATGCGCCAGGATATGGCTGAGAGTCGTCTTGCCGAGGCCGGGGGGGGAATAGAAAAGACAGTGGTCCAACGCTTCTTTGCGGCCCTTGGCGGCCTCTATAAATACGCGCAGATTTTCCTTAAGTTTTTCCTGGCCCACGAATTCATCCAGACTGGAAGGCCGGAGGGCGTGGTCCATGTATTTAACCTCGTCTCCGAACGCTTTCGGGCTGAGAAAATTTTCTTTTTCGGGCATAAATCTGTTTCGCGCACCCACCTGTCGCACCCCGCGCTAAACACATGCGCGGGGCGGATCACTAATTTCAGCCTGGCGACAGTCTTTTAAGCGTGCGCTTAAGCAATTGCTCGGCGCTCTCGGTGTCCGGGCGTTCTTCCGCGGCTGCCGCTTCCAGCGCGGCCTTGGCGTCACCGGCTTTAAAGCCAAGATTTGATAAGGCGTTAAGCACCTGCGCATAAGAGCCTTGCGCTGTAAAAATCCCCAACCGGACCGTCCCGGCAGTTTGAAAGTCCGGCATTTTATCTTTGAGGGCCGTTATCAGTTTATCCGCGGTCTTAGCGGTAAAGCCGAATATGGATGTTAAAAGTTTGGGATCGTTCTTTATGACGGCCTGTTTGAAATCCGGCAGGGATTTTAACGCCTTATTAAGGTAATCCAGGGCTTTTTTTGCGCCCGTATTGGGCACTGAGCCGCGGAACAGGTCAAATAGATTTTTCTCCTCTTTAGTCAGGAAACCGTAAAGCGCGGCTCCGCCGTACATACTGATGGATTCCGCCGTCAGCACACAGACCTCGCTGCCCTCCGGCCCTAGGTTTCGGAGGGAAAATTCGCATAGGAACACCTCGTAACCGACGCCGCAGGTTTCGATAACGGCGCTTTCGTCCGTCTTAAGAACTATGGAACCGCGCAGAGATGCGATCACCTGATCCTCCAGATCAGATCACCTGATTTCCGCTTGGTTATGGTTCGGGGCCCGTCCGGCGGCATGGCGTTTTTAACGGAGTTAAAAGCGAACGGATTTGAGCCCGCCGCCCTGGACATGGCGGCTTTAAAAGGCGCAACCCTTATGTGGCAGATAGCGGCGGCCATGGCATCCGCGATATCGTCGGGACGGGGGATTTCCTTAAGGCTAAGGGTTATCTGTACAATTCTCTGCATCTGAGGTTTTCCCGCGCTGCCGCTGCCGCTGATAGTCTTCTTGATAGTTTTGGGATTGTAAGACGTTATCTTCCGGGAAAGCTTTTCACAGGCCAAAAGTATGACGCCGCGGGCATGGGTGGTGTTGGCCTGGGTATCGGCTCTCTTGGAAAAAAAAACCTCCTCTATAGCCGCTTCATCCGGCGCGTGGTCTCTTATGATGGAGCTTAAAGCGTCAAAAATCTCGGCCAGACGTTTTTGCAGCGGCAGGCCTTTCTCCGTATGGATAAGCCCGGAAGCCAGGAGCCGCGGGGGGACCGGCGGGGAGTTTTCAAGCACCGCCCAGCCGGTGCGGTCAAGTCCGGGGTCTATGCCTAATATTTTCATGGGGGCGCTCACAAAATCGCAAAGGCACAAGTTACAAACCGGAAAAAGCGACGGTTTGTGTTCAGAGATCTTGCTGCCGCGTGCGCTTTCGTGTTCATGTGTTCCTGTGCTTTATTCCAGTTTGGCCAGGATGGCGTCGGGAATGTCAAAATTTGAATGCACTTTCTGCACATCGTCGTGGTCTTCCAGGTTGTTCATCATATTTACCACCTGCTGGGCTTTATCTTCTCCCACCGCCACTTCATTTTTAGCCAACATCGTCAACTCGGCGAGAACGATGGCAATCTTGCGCTCTTCCAGTTTTTTCTTGATGACCTCAAAATCCGCCGGAGCGGTTATGATCTCGTATTCGTCGGAGCCGGGGGGAGACTTAAAATCCTCGGCGCCCAGATCGATAGCCAGTGTCATTAACTCGTCTTCCTTTGCGTCGGACTTTTTAACGGACATATAGCCTTTAGGTTCGAACATCCAGGCCACGCAGCCGGTACTTCCGATATTGCCGCCGGAAACTTCAAAGATCTTACGGATTTCACTGAATACGCGATTCCGGTTATCGGTGGTAACTTCCACCAGAACTGCGATCCCGCCGGGACCGAAACCCTCGTACATTATTTCTTCGTAAGTCACGCCGGGAAGCTGCCCGGTGCCGCGCATAACGGCGCGTTTAACGTTTTCCACAGGCATATTTGCGTTCTTGGCGTCTTCCATGGCCTTGCGCAGACGGGGGTTTTCATCCGGCTTGCCGCCGCCTATTTTGGCGGCCATTGTTATCTCTTTTATAATTTTTGTGAAGACCTTGCCTTTCTTGGCATCGGTGATGGCTTTTTTATGTTTTATTCCCGCCCAATGAGAGTGTCCACCCATGATATGCTCCTTTTTAATTACGCGCGTGATAAAATAAATTCTATAATAATAAGCGTGCTTTCACAAGCGATCGTATCAGTACGTACTCCGGGCCGAATTCAGTTCAATAGCCCGGCGGTTTAAGCCGCCTCGCTCGATTAGTTCGCGCGGGGTGCGGATAAAACCAACTCCTTTCCGGAAAGGGGTTCAGCCGTCCTGGCCCTCACGCAGTGAGTTGGCCGACAGCGCCGATGAAAGGGGAAAACCACGGTTTTCCCCTTGGAAAGCACCGGGCCGGGTTCCTCTGGAGGCCCGGCGGTTAAACCGCCCCGCGCGCGGTTAGTTCGCGCGGGGTGCGGATAAAGGGGCCCCCTTAGCTCAACTGGATAGAGCGACTGCCTTCGGAGCAGTAGGTTGCAGGTTCGAATCCCGCAGGGGGCATTAATTTAGAGGACTGGACAACCAGCGCTTACAGGCAGAATCCCGCCTTCTAACAAGATCGTGAGATCAATACCCGCGTGGACACCATATTGTCAGTTTAATTATTCCGCCGAAACCGCCTCAGACGCGGGGGAACCGTTTTGCTATATTCGCCGACCGGCAAATTGCCGAAAAACGGAGCTTCCGGTCCTCCGTTCCGTATGGCGTAACTTTTTTGTAATCAATCCTTAATGTTCCTGAAAGACGGATATAAGAGAATATATACATGATAGTGGCTAAATCTATGCTTCTGATCTTATTGGTTGCCGGGTTCGCATGCGGCCAGGAAATCCCCAATAAAGATCTGGGGCGCAAAGCGCTTGAGACGGCTCTTTCGTACATAAAAAGCCCGGATGCGGACATCCGCGGCATGGCGGCTGATATCCTCGGGCAGACCGGCAACAGATCGGCCGCCGGAGTGTTGAAAAAAATGCTGGCGGACACTGATAAACACACACGCATAAGCGCCGCGGAGGCGCTCTGGCGTCTGGATGACCCATCCGGTCTTAAGGTTGTTTACTCCATAATAGGCGATGTGCCTGCCCAAGGCGCCGCGGGCAATTCTCCGCTGGTGGAACTGAAAATAATTTCGCAGAACAAGATCCGGGAGCATGCAATAGAAGCACTGGCACGAATAAAAGAGGAAAAAGCGGCGGACATGCTTTTCAATCTTAAGAACGACAATTACGGTTCCATAAGGGATGTCGCCGCCAGGGAACTGGCCCGACTGGGGTATTCGGAGGAACTCGCGCAGTTTCTGGACGCGCTTGCCAGTGAGGACGAAGCGATGCGCTTTGAAGGCGCTAATATTCTGGGTAAGATCTGTAATTCCGGCGCCATAGAGCCGCTAAAAAGCCTATTGGCGGCCGAAAAATCCATGCGGGTCAGGATAGCCGCGCTTGACGCTTTAAAATGCATGTCCGGCAAAAAAGCCGCGCTGCCGGAACTCCTGAAACTTGCTGACGACGAAAATCCAACAATAAAATTTAAAGCCGTGAGCGTCCTCGGCGCGATACCGGATAAAAGGGCTTTTGAAAAAATAAAAGAGATTTCCGAAGCTACCAATGACATCAGCCTGAAGATCGCGGCATTCACGGGGCTCGTCACTGGAGGAGGAAAGCCGGATACGGAAGTGCTTACGCGGGCCTTTGACTCCAATAATCAGGACGTGAAACTTGAAGCCCTGAAAGCTCTTCAAGAGGTGCCTGATACGGACGCCAAGCCCTATCTATTGCTCGCTCTCGAAGACAACAGCGTAAATGTAAGGCTTGGCGCGGCGCTGCAGGTTTTAAAAAGGTTTTCAAGAAAAAAGTAACAGCATGATATTATGAGGAAATTACTTTATCCGGCCTTCTTGGTATTTTTTCTTTGGGCGGGCAGCGCGCCAGCGGCGGCGGCCGGTCCAGGCAAACCGGCTTCCAGAATTTCTCCGCTTGCGGATTCTCTCAGAAAAACAGGAAAGGCCCCCGGCCCCGCGGCCCTTGAAGCGTTTCGCGGTTTTCTAAAAAAAACCGGCAGCAACTCCTGGCGCGTGCGTTATAGCCCCAAAACCGCCCTCCCTGAAGCGATAGTGGGGGCAAAAACCCCCGGCTATTCCGGCACACCGGCTGAAGCCGCCCTCGCTTTTTTAAATGACAACCATGAGTTGCTTAAGGTTGACCCCACCCAATTGCGCCCGGCTTATTCAAAGACTTTCATGGGCATCACCCATCTCCAGTACGAACAGGTTTATAACTCGATCCCAGTAGAATTCGCCTATGTCCGGGTGCATGTCAATTCTTCCGGAGAAGTGACGGGATACCAGGCAAAATTTGAGCCTGAAATAAATGTTCCGCTGATGCCGGCGTATCCCGCCGCTTACGCGGAAAACACGGTGGTTTCCGATCTTGATTTTTCGGCCCGGGTTACTGAAAGACATTTGGTCCTTTTCCCGGACCAGAATTCGGACGGGAGTTTAAAACTGGCCTGGAAAGTCAGGGCCAGGGCAGCGGATACGTTAAGCGGTATATGGGTTTATTATGTCGGCGCTGCGGACGGCAAGATCCTTTTCCGCTATAACGATCTGCGTTATTACTATAGCTGCCCTTCCATCGGCCCAAAGGCCACAGGCACCGTGACCGCCACCGTGTACGACATTTCACCCGTTCCAACCGACCCCAATGTGCTTGGTCCCGGCTCCTGGACTCCTCCCGCGGCCAAACCGATTAACGGCCAATATGTCTGGGTGGGAAGTTATGGCGCCTCTACCAGGACCGTTGATGGAACTTACTGTTCCAATAATAACGGCAAAGTGTTCGCCTCTATGAAAGGCCCCTATTTTTCTGTGATGAATTTTCGAGGAAAGAGCGCGCATTTTGACAATGCCGGGGGCGTGTGGCATACCTCCACCACCACTGTGGCAAGTCCGAACCCTTATGCCAACTCACAGACTTATACTTATTCAGTAACGGTGCCGGACGATTGGACCGCCGGCGGCCACACATTTGCCAAGGTAATGCCGCAGTTCGTCAACATGAGCGTGGGCTCCATGGACAATGACGGTACCATCACGGATGGCGACGAACTTCATGTAATCAACTCCTCCGGAACCAGAGTGGCCAGCTACATTGGAACCAGGTCCGCCTCCTTTCTGGGCGCCTCCGTGGAAAATCCGACCTATGGGCTTACCCTGCAAACCGACGCCAGCGGGGTATCCAGCGGTTTCAGAATAAATAATTCAGTTTATATGGTGCTGCTTAGCAGCATGGCTCCGGCTACAAGCGCTAACACGTCCGGTTCCATCATCTGGTCAACCAGCAACGCCGGAGCATACATGGACAGCTCGCTCGGCCCGGAGAACGCTCTTTCAGAGGCCAACGCGTTTTACCATCTGAACAAAGTGAAGAATTACTTCGACAATGACAACGCCTACAGCGGGTTCCTTAACATAGACCCCATACACCCTTCCCACCCTCACCCGGCCGACCTCTCCGGCCATGTACCGGTAATGGTCCACGCCAACGGCGCGGCGGACGGCATGATCCCGCCCATGAACGGCATGCAGAACGCGTTTTACGATCTGGACAACAATAATATCATGGTAGGGGACGGCCCCTACCTGACGAACGTGTACCGGTCTATCGCACTTGACGGGACGATTGTGCGCCACGAGTATGTTCACAGCGTCATCAATAAGATCTACCCCATAATAAATTTCGGGGAATTCGGCGCCATTTCCGAAGCCATGGCCGACTATTTCACGCTCGCCTCCTTCTGGCGGGAGTATGACACGGAGGGAGGCAGCGCAATAAAACGAGACCTGACCATTATGGGTAATTTTTTGAACGCTCCAAGGAACTTGGGGGTAAGCACGGCTTACTGCGCTCATTCTGCCGGAGTATGCAAGATGCCGGAAGATTGGCAGGGAGAGGTGCATGACGACAGCGTAATCCTGTCAAAGGCGCTTTATGACCTGCGTAAGGGCGCCAATGATCTGGGGGATTTCCTGCCGGGACATATCGCCTACGGAGGCGCCGTCGGTCTCGCGAAGGCCGATGTATTTTCCTACGCCGCCCTTTTTTATTTCCCGGACAACTTCGCCAATTTCTACGACGCCTTCATTGACGCCTGTAAAGTTCTTGACGACGGCTCCTGCCCCCTGTCCATGCGCACAAAGATCCGTGACGCCTTCGCCCTGCACGGCATTCCATCCTATATGGCCGGCGCCGATGTTTACGACGAGCCGGTGCCGGAGACTTTCTGTTATAACAACAACGGGCCGGAATGCGCCACCGATATAAGCGCTCTCGCAGGCTTATCGGCCACGATCTACCCGCAAGGCGACCTGGATTACTATACCCTGCCGATCTCCGAGGGGAACTTCGTAGCCACTTTAAGCCTGCCTGCGGCCGGCGCTTCCGGTTACTATCCTTATGCTATGTTCCTTATTGACGCGGCCAACCGCAACGACGTGGCGATAGCCGAGCCGGTGATATCCAACACCGATTACGGCAGTTGCCCGGTTGACGACGACTGTTTCACTAACTCCTCAAGCATTTCGCTCAGTTACAACGCATCCAGATCGGGCAGATATTATCTGATGGTGACCGGCGCGCTGAACTCCAGCGGCGGAAATTCCCGGGTCAACTCTCCCTTGCCCTATTCTCTTAACTTATCGTATAAACCCAAAGGCTCGGCTACGGCACAGATAGCCACAGCGTCTTTTGACCGGGACACAATAAGTTTCAGC
>MGVA01000069.1:61817-88327 GCA_001800245.1 Elusimicrobia bacterium RIFOXYA12_FULL_51_18
CTCAAGCGCATTCACCGGCGCCGAATCTGTTTTTCAATACGCCCAGCTGCGCGACCACAATTTCCAGCCAATAGCGCTGGCCCGCACAGATCTCGCGGGTGGATATCTTTCGGTTCCCACAGGCTTATACGCGCCCGTTTTCACCACGGATGCCGCCGGCAGCCCTATGATACACGGCACGGTCAATCTTAATCCTGGCTTCGCCTCCCGCTATCCGGGCGTAGGCACTGTGTATCTTGAGGTTTTCGGGCGCAACCACATGGGCGACGTATTTTCGCTGGGAGTTTCTAACGCCTTTAACCTCACCACCAACACCTCCGATATCGTAACTTATAACAATATCCTCGGCGCCTCCAACAGCCAGGCTATAATCAAATACGATGTTCTGTCCCAAGGCGACCTCTCTATTAAAATATATACGATAACAGGCTCACTGGTAAAAACGGTTTATGACGGCCCGGTCCCGGCCGGTAAGGGAACCATGGAGTGGGATGGAACCAATGAAAAAGGATCAAAAGTGGCTAGCGGCATTTATTACATAAAAGCAAAAGGTCCGGACTTGGACAAGGTAGACAAGATAGCGGTGGTCAGATAAGGGCGGAGAATTAGAAAACGATATATGAAAAAGAACTGGGGAAAAATGCTGGAGGCCGGGACAGCCGGACAGGCTGCCCTGTCATCCGCATATATTTTCCGATGTTTACTTTATATCATTTTCCCTCTATTTATCCCCTGTAGTTCTTCAGCCGGAGGGCCCGGGAGCACAAGCGTGCAAATCCTCAAGACCGACATGAGCCCCAGGGCCATGGGTATGGCCGGCAGTTTTGTGGCCGTCGCGGACGACATTTACACCGTGAATTATAACCCTGCCGGCTCCGGACAGCTTTATATTCCGGAAGCTTCGGCGATGTACTTAACCGGTTTCGAGGACTCCAAGCTCCAATTTCTGGGCTTTGGTATGCCGCTGCCTGTTATAGGCCTGGCCGGAGTGGAAAAAGCCGGCATGGCCGTTTCCGCCATATTCTCGCAAAGCGGCAAATTCACCTACCGCCGGATAGAACCCGATGGCAACATATCTTCGCGGGATATGGACGCTGAGACCACCAGAGTTCTCTCTCTAAGTTACGGAGAAAAAATATATTCCGGAGATATAAAAATAGAGGGTTATAATGCCGCTATCGATCAGTACCTTGGACTCTCCGCTAAATATATAAGTTCCGAGCTGCTTGAGACCTATTCCGCTTCCGCGCTAGCCTTTGACGCCGGCTGGCTAGTGCGGGAACCGAATCTTGGCCTTACCTTTGGGGCTTCTCTTTCAAACTATGGTAAAGGCGTAAAATATCTGAACGAGACCAGTCCTCTGCCCGCTATTCTGCGGCTGGGCCTATCTTACGAGAAACCGACCTTTATGGACCAATCCGTCCTGCTTGTAATGGAAAACGACATCTACCTGAAAGAAAGCCTTAAAAGCCTCAGGGTCGGTCTGGAATATCATTTTGAAAAGATCTTCAACTTCCGCCTGGGTTATAAAGCCATGGAGGACAATAAGGGGCCAACCATGGGGCTGGGAGTACACCACGAGGGTTTCGCCCTGGATTTCGCGCTGTCGCTGGCTAACGAGGTCTTTAACACCTCCCAAGTCGCTTTCACCTACAAATTCACCGGCTGGCGCGTAGGAAGCTATAAGAAAAACACCCACTATCGCGATCAAGAAGACACGCACGCCAAGCCGGAAAAGGCTGATAAACCGGCCGCTCCCGCCAAAAAAGAGCCGGTAAAGCCCAAAGGTCAGCGGGAACCGGACAAGAAAAAGGATTCCGGTTTCTTTTGGATAGACTAACACTAACGGTCTGCTGAAAAACCCTAAAAAAACCCGTTCGATCATACTTTTCAAACGGATCGGTTATTCGTTTGACACATGAAATCCCTTATTTATAGAATAGTGGGAACGGGGAACCCGATACTTGCCCGCTCTTTGGCTCTAGTTTTAATCTGATTGCTCAGGGTTATGCGCACAAACATTCGCACCGCGCCAACGGATCCGGGTTTGCGAGGGAGCCCTGTGTTTATTTAAGTACGCTGTTCCATGGAGGGACTTAACATGAAAAAAACTTTAGCGCTGGCGGTACTTTCGCTGTTCGCGTGGGGTTGCGGTTCATCGCCCGACAAAGGCACGGTCTCCAAGACCGGAGAAATAGAGAGGGAATGGGTTGAAGAAGGCGTCACAAAAAACTATGTTTTCGCCAGAGGCATAGGCGCCGCAGACCAGACCCTGGAAAACAAAACCCAGCGCATGGCCACCTCCAGGAACGCCTCCATAGTCAACGGCCAATACAACATGCTGTCTTTTATCAAAGGCGTGAATCTGGAAGGCGGCGTCACCGTTGAAAAAGCGATAGAAACCGATTCCGTACTAGCCACAAAGATAGACGCCGTCATAAAAGGCGCGCAGGTGGTCCGGTCCGAATGGACATCCGACGACGGTTGCGTGATAGTACTCAGGCTCCCCAAAAAAGCCCTTAAAGACGCCGGCCTCAAAATACTGGAATAGCCTCGGCGGTGTAGATCCGGACAATGACAAGATCCATCCGTATATCCGTCTCCCTTTGTTTCGCCCTGTTGCTGGCGGGTTGCTCCGCCGCGCGCAAATCCGCGCTTAACACCGCATATGAGACGGAAGTGGTGGAAGCCGAAGGCATCGCGCCCATAATAAACGGGGATATGGAGGGCGCCAAGAAAACCGCCCTAAGTGAGGCGATGAAAAGCGCGCTGGGCCTGGTTGTCGGCATATATGTTTCCCAAGAGGCCATGGTCTCAAAGGCTATTCTCATAGACGACACCATAACCTCCCAGACAGAGGGTTATATTGAGAAATACGAGGTCCTTAAAGAAACGCGGGATGGGGAGTTTTATAAAACTAAAATAAGAGCCCATGTGCGCAAGGAAGATCTCGCAGCCAAGCTCGGAAAGCTTGAGAACGAGCCACAGAAGCTGGGCAATCCTGTTATAGGTTTCGACATCTCGGAGAGCGTGGACGGCAAGCCTTCCGCTACGGAATATGCCGCCCTGGAACTTAAAAGCAAGTTTTCCGAAGCCGGATTCATAACGGGTGAGAAGGACAAGGCGGATATCCTGATCAAAGGTTTCGTTAAGTCCGATTTCAATACGCGTGAAGGACTGGGCGGGTTTACTTCTTACCGGGCCGGGCTTTCGGTCAGCGCGGTTAAACAGGGATCGGAAGAGACGCTTGCCACGCTGCAGGAAACAGTCGGCGGCATCGATCTGAACGAATCCGCCGCCGCACGAGCGGCCATAATCAACTCCGCAAAAAAAGCTGGCGATGAACTTAAGGAACGTGTGCTGAAGGCCTTGCGCGCAAGATCCGTGGTCAGAGTCGCTCTTTCAAACGTGGCAAACATGAACCAGTTAAGCGATTTCATTAAATCAATCAGGAATATTCCGCTGGTGCGCGACTGCTGGCTTAGGTCCATGACGAGCGGCGCCGCCGCGATAGATGTGGGACTTAGAAAAGGAAACGCTTCGGACCTCTCACAACTCCTTATGAAGAACTCAAAATTCCCGGTCAAGATCAACCGTACTTCCTCCTACGATCTTGAAGCGGAACTGGTCCAAGGCGCCAGCCGTTAGACGGAATTACAAATTTAACGATTCGACGGTCTTTTACTTGTGTTTATTTAATTTTTCCCGCCTGCGGGTTTCAAAATCCTGAAGCTTTTTCTGCTGGATTCGGACGAATTCATTTATAAAATTCTCTCTCCCTTCCAGCTTCAACCGAAGAGCATCGGCGTGTTTTTTGAGCTTAAGATAGCGGCGCTTTTCCGTTTCCATTAGTCTTGAGAATCTATCGCTGACTCGCGCTCCTGATCCTGATTCCACCACGGCTTCGCTGCCCGCGGACAACGCTGTTTCCTTGCCGTCGCTGCTGACAGCCAGCTCTCCCTCAAAAAGCCCGATTTCGGACGTGGCTGACGTCACATCAATGGAAAAATCCGTGCCGCGCACGGCGCACACGGCCGACGGCATCCTGATCTCAAACTTTGAGAACTTATGCTTTACTTTGGCCGCCATCCACAGTATCCGGCCTTTTATGAAGTTGAAACGATAATCCCTGGTATCTTCCTTAAGCCGAAGCGTTTCGATGACGGTTTCCGAGTTTTCATAGAGGTTTATAAAAGTTCCGTCGCCGGCCAACACCTGACACCAGGCGCCGGCCCCGGTCTTAAGGCGGGCGCCTTCCTTTAGGGAAACAGCGCTCTTAAGCGTCAGCCATGATCGGCCGCCGGCCTCCAGGAGCTGAACATCTCCCTTATGTTGATAGACGCAGGCGGCAGCGTAATTTTCCGCCGGACCGGCGCCGAATAAGGGCGTTAAAAAGACCAGCGGAATAAAACCAATCCATATTTTTTTCATAAGTATGCGCCCCCTCTGTCGCACTCCGCGCTTAACACATGCGCGGGGCGGATTACCGCCGGACCTCTTAAGGTTATCGGTCCGGTGCTCCCGGAGGGGGATTCCATCCCCCTTCCACGTTTGCTTCCTTCGCCAGGGGCTCAGTCGCCGCACTGAACCCCCTGCTGTGGAAATCTCCTGAATACTAAGGAAGCAAATCTTCTCAACTCTGTCGCACCCCGCGCTTAACTGATCAATGATTTGTGTGGCACAAGCTTTCAAGTGTTGCGCTCATGCGCAATTTTTTTTCACGAAAAATTCAACTTTCCTTAACAACTAAAATATACAATATACTGGCTCATTCGGAAAAGCTTTGCAAAAAAGAAGGGTCGAACTTATGAATTTTTTTCGGCTGCGTTTCATAAACACACTTTTAATGCTGCTTATCGGCATCGTATTCGGTTACGTTATTAAAGAACGGTCCGGAGGTAAAACCGGGGTCCCGTATGCTGCGAAATACCCAGCCCCCATTATCATAGCCTCCGAAGGGACTGATGAGCCGTCTGCCGCTGAGGGGGGGCAGGTTACGGACCAGACTTTAACTAGCAGAAGTTCCGGGTGGAACGAATCAAAGTATGCCGCAAGCGACGCGGAACCGGTGCGGACCCCGGATGAATTTAAATCTGCCAGTTCCGGGAATCGGCGAAGCGACCTGGAGGAATTCGCAATGCCAGTGAAAGCCCCGGCTCCGAAGGCTCCTACTGGAACCGCCTATAGCGAAGACGAGACGCAGGATATAGAGGAGAAAGAACCGGAAACGGACAAGGCAGGCTATCAACCACAGATCTCCGATACGGAGCCGGATCAAGTGTCGGACGATGACGTGGTCCGGGGATCAGAGGATGCGTTTTTTAAGAACCCCAGACGTTTTATGGGCCAGGAACTGGAAATGGACCTCCAGATGATCATGGCTCGTAAAACCTCTAAAGGTTGGGTTATCAATTTGGTACGCAGTAAGAGCGGCAAGAGCGCGGATTACCTTTATCTGGAGGATGAATCCGTATTGGGGGGAAATCCTGACCTAAAAATAGGTTATTTTTACAAAGCGAGATTTATATGCCGGAAGGGAGATACCTCCTCCGGCAATACGCTGCTGAATCTGACACCCACCAAGCATAAGGCTTCCTGGGCCACCGGCATCAGCGCGATAGACTAGATAACGATTACAAGAATAGGTTCCGGCCGAGGGTTAAGATATTATACCTGTCACCACGCATCTGCAACGTTGCATCTAAAATGGCTATGTCTTACTTTTTTATAATCAATCCATCGGCGGGCAAAGGCTCCGTAGCAGGCCTGCCCGCGCTTATACACGCTTTTTTCAAGGGCCGCGGGGTCCATTATGAGATCGCACTTACCGGTCATAAGGGACATGGGCTCGATCTTTCACGCCGGGCGATGCTCGCCGGCTTCGCGAATATCGTGGCGGCGGGCGGAGACGGCACCATCCGCGAGGTGGCTGAACCGCTTATCGGCGGACCCTCGGCGCTCGGAATACTGCCCTTAGGTTCCGGGAACGGTCTTGCCCGCAATCTGTATATCCCGCTTGAGGCGAAACAGGCTCTTAAGGGGCTTCTGGAGTGGCAGCCGCGGAAAATAGACGTCGGACTGGCCAATGGCCGGCCTTTTTTCTGCGCGGCGGGCGTAGGGTTGGACGCGGAAGTGGCCAGGATGTTTAATACCCGCCTGGGCGGCCGCCGCGGCATCTTCCCCTACGTGTATCATTCGGCTGTGACTTTTCTAAGATATGTTCCAACCGCGGTCTCAGTAGATATAAACGGACATCGCTACGCTTTCTCACCTATGGTCACCGCGGTAATGAACGGCCGCCAGTATGGGGGAGGCGCCAAAGTCGCACCTGACGCCTATATTGACGATGGGATGTTGAACCTGGTGGTTGTTAAAAAATGCGGTGTTTTAAGAACGCTGCTCGCCGTACCCGATCTTTTCAGTGGAAAACTTCTCCGGCATAAAGATCTAGTCACCACGGCCGTGGCGCGCGTTATGAAAATAAATTTCCGGCCCGGAGAACCATACCATCTTGACGGTGAACATTTCCCCGGAGACGGTACGCTGAAAATCTCCGTTTTGCATAAGGCGTTAAACGTTAAAGCGCCAAAATAAAACGCGGTGGCGGGGCGGAACGGATAAATATTTAAGATTCTTAATGCAAACCGACTTTAACCTGAAAAATTCAGTTGAGTTTTTCCCTTCGCGGAGCTCAGGTGCGCTTCGCGCGGCATACACCCTCTGCAGGATTCGGGTTAACATAAGAGGCTTCCGTCTTTTGTCGCGTTCCAGAACCCGCCCTATTTCCTATGACCCTTGAGGACAAGCTGCGTGAATATTCAGCGCCGGCCGAACTTTGCGAAAAGCTTGCGGACGGGGACACGCGTTGCCTGGCGTGCGCGCATAAATGTGTTATTCCACAAGGACACTCAGGCGTATGTAAGGTTCGGTTCAATGAAGACGGCAGGCTGAAAGCTCCATGGGGCTACATTTCCGGCTGCGGCATGGACCCGGTGGAGAAAAAACCTTTCTTCCACGCGCTACCCGGCGCTCTGACGCTCTCGTTCGGCATGCTTGGCTGTAATTTTCAATGCTCTTTCTGCCAGAATTACCTGACTTCGCAGGTGCTAAGGGACCCTGGTTGCCATATCGGCGAACTCGAACCGACGACACCTGAAAAACTTGCGGCGGCCGCCCACGGCGTGGGGGCGCCAATCATAGTCTCGACATATAACGAACCGCTTATAACCGCGGAATGGAGCACGGCTGTTTTTAAAGAAGCCCGGAAATTAGGCATCAGGGGAGCTTATGTGTCGAACGGTTACGCCTCGCCGGAAGTTCTGGAATATATACGGCCCCACGTAGATTTGTATAAAGTGGATCTAAAAACCTTCAGCGAGGAGAATTATAGAAAGGTGGCCGGGGGAACGCTTGGCAATGTTCTGAAGGCCATTGAAATGATACACGCGAAAGGCTTCTGGCTGGAGATCGTTACGCTGCTTATTCCCGGCTTTAATGATGGCGCCGCGGAATTAGAGTCGCTGGCAGGTTTCATCTCCGGTGTTTCAAAGGATATCCCCTGGCATATCACGGCGTTTTATCCCACTTATAATATGACGGACCGCGGCGCCACTCCGCCGGCAACTTTACTCAAAGCCCGGGAGATAGGGGTCAAAAAAGGCCTAAAATATATTTATACGGGCAATATCCCGGGGCAGGGCTTTGAGGATACCAACTGTCCCTCATGCGGCAAAACACTAGTGACGCGCCGCGGCTTCCGCGTCCTGAACAACACAATAAAGATAACAAAAAAAGGTCAAGGCCTCTGCAGCCATTGCTCCACCCCCATAGCCGGAGTCTGGAAATAATGAGTTCCTTCCGCCGACGGCTGCCCGCAGAGTTAAACGCCGTCCTGGGCCTGTCGGGTGAAGCGCGTGGACGGAGAACGGCTATTTTGCAGCTGATATCACGCTGGGCAGGAAGTATCGGGCTTTTGAGGCTTCTTTCGGGTGCTCCAACGTGCTGGAGAAGCGATATGAGGAGGTGTTCGGCATTTAGGCCCTGAGATTTCCCCTCGCTTACACGTTCATTTAACCTATGGGACGCCTTATACTGGTTTCTTTTATCTGGGCCTTCTCGTTCGGCATCAATAAACAATGGGTGGCCGGCGCCGACCCGGTTATAGTCACCATGATCCGCCTCTCACTGGCGACGCTGGCGTTGGGACCGTTATTGCGCTGGCCGATCGGGGGTCGCCCCGCCGTCTTCCGGTTGATGGCGATAGGCGCGGTCCAGTACGGTCTGATGTATACTGCGCTGAATTATTGCTTCCTGGCGCTGCACGCCTACCAGGTGGCACTATTCACCGTGCTGACCCCCCTCTATGTGGCACTGTTGCACTCGGCGCGGCGCGGAGAATGGCGCGCCGGACTTTTCTCCTGCGCGCTGCTTGCGCTGACGGGTGCGGCTATGGTAGAACGTTGGCCGGAAGACCGGCGCGCTTTCTGGGCCGCCTTCGCCGTCATGCAGGCGTCCAACCTGGCATTCGCATGGGGGCAACTGGCATACCGGGATTGGCGGCGGCGCAATCCCCTGGAACAAGACGCGCGGGTATTCGGTTGGCTTTACATCGGCGGGGCGCTGGTCTCGCTGCCATGGGTATTATTGGGGCCCGGTCTCGGGGAGACGCTGCAATACGGCCATGACAGGCTGACGGCGCTGACTTACCTGGGGCTGGTCGCCTCCGGGCTGGGGTTTTATCTCTGGAACACTGGCGCCACCAGGGTTAGCGCAGGCGCGCTGGCGGCGATGAACAATCTGAAAAGCCCTTTGGCCGTTCTCGTCTCGATTTGTTTTTTCGGGGGTATCGGGAATATGTCCGCCCAGGACTGGTTTCTCCTAGTTGCCGGCGCGTTATGCATCATGACGGCCGCCGCGGCGGCCGGGGACGAAGCGTCGGACCCCGGAGGGAAGGGGACGTTGTTGACTAACTTTTTAACAAAATCTTATTGGTAAGTGAAAACACCTTGTTGCTCAGTTTTAAACCGCCATCAGAGAGGTTCTAACTTGGTGCAGCCGTCCACCCGGATACTTTTTAAAATCCTCGACAAGAAGCTGGCATTTTCTCTCGGTGTATTCCCACTACCGTAGGACTTATTTGACTTACAAAAACTAAACATATTAATATGTAGTTATTGGCTTAAGCTAATAACTATGGCAAGACCATTCAAATGCAGGAAGGTGGTTTCCAAGCCTATGGCATATTACTTTAAACCCAGGGCGACGCCTCTTTACGAACTTGAGGAGATAATACTGCAGCTGGACGAGTTCCAGGCAATTAAGTATGCGGAACTTGACCGCAAAGATCAGACAGCCGCGGCGGTGGACATGAAAATTTCCAGACAGACGTTCGGCAATATACTGGCCTCCGCCAGGCGGAAGCTGGCCGATGCAGTGGTAAACGGCAAGGCGCTTAAAATAGACGGCGGTCCGATAAAAATAATACGCAGGAACTGGAGAGGGCAGCATAAATGAATGTCTACACGCTCCTGGTAAATGCTGAAATACTGTCGGCGGATTCTCTTATGGAGTGTGCCCGATATTAATGGATATTTCAACGATTCTGCGCCAAAAGGCCGTCCTGTCACCTGCCCGCATGCTTTTGCCTGAAGGGTCCGATTCCCGTATAAGGGATGCCGCCGTCAAAGCATCAGAATTAGGCGTATGCCGCCCGATTATAATGCTGACTGCGGGGGAAGGTGAAAATTTATCTCCCGGTGGGATTGAACTAGTTGACCCATGCTCATCCGAAATAAAGAACAGGGGAGCTTCGGTTTGGGCTGCCAAGAAAAACATTAGGATATCGGACGCATTACTATTGATGGAGAATCGTCTTAATCTTGCCGCCGCGTTGTTGCTCGATTCTTTTGCCGAAAGCATGGTGGCCGGCGCGGCGCACGCCACCGCAGATGTGCTGCGTCCGGTTTTGGAACTTCGCAAACTTTATCCCGGTATAGCGCCGGTGGTCAGTTGCTTCATCATAGAAGTGCCGGATAAGTCTTTCGGCGAGAACGGCGTAATGGTTTTTGCCGATTGCGGAATGAACCCTGATCCTTCGGATGGCATGCTGGCCCAAATTGCGGGCGCGGCGGCTAAAGCAGCCAGGGATATTCTCGGGTTGGAGCCGAGAGTGGCCTTGCTCTCATTCTCCAGCAAGGGAAGCGCGGAACACCCTTCCGTGCTTAAAGTAAGGAGGGCGTTGGAAATCGCCAGACAAAAATTCCCCGACTTGGTTATAGACGGGGAATTGCAAGCCGATACCGCGCTGATCCCCTGGATCGGTGAAAAAAAAGCTCCAGGCAGTCCAGTCGCGGGCAGGGCGAACGTATTGGTTTTTCCCGATTTGAACAGCGGTAATATCGCTTATAAGCTGGTTGAGCGCCTGGCCGGGGGCAAAGCTATTGGCCCGGTGGTGCTTGGGTTAAACCCACCGGTCAACGATCTATCGCGCGGCTGCTCCGTTGAAGATATAGTGGATATGTGCGCAGTTGCGTCAATACAAGCAGGCTTGGTGTCGCGCGGCACACCTAGCCCTTGACATAACTGATTAGGGAAACATATAATTGAGAATAATTCTCAATTATGTTTAACTTCGCTGAGCGCTACGGGATATTGGCTGGAGATATATGAAAATTCACAAGGGGCATCACGGGAATTGCTGCTGCGGAAAGATACGCGGCTTCGGTCGTCGTATCACGCCTGCCCGGCACGCCGTGCTGGACGCGCTCAGCACAAGGGGAGAGCATCTGACCGCTGAGGATGTTTTTAAGGCGTCAAGCCGGCGATACCCCAATATAGGCTTGGCGACTGTTTACCGCACTCTGGAGCTTTTCACAAAGCTTGGCATGGTGAGCAAATTCGACACCGGCGACGATAAGGCGCGCTATGAATTCGCGGATGGTCCGCATGCCAAAGGCCACCATCATCACCTGGTTTGCACCTCCTGCCGCCGCATAGTCGATTATACCGACTTTATAAAGGAAGAGATGGACCTGTTGCACAAGACCGAAGAGGGCCTGTCAAAAAAGTACGGGTTTAAGATCAACAGCCATGTAATGCAGTTTTACGGACTGTGCCGGGACTGCGCCCGGTAATTTTTTTACACTTTATTGAGAATGATTATCATTTCGGTTCTAAGGAGGCAATTATGCCATTCGGAGATGGAACGGGACCTATGGGAACCGGGCCGATAGGCGGGGGTAGAGGCACTTGTGGCAGAGGGGGCGCTTGGCGCAGAGGGGGAGGGTACAGCAGAGGGATCGGGTTGGGAGGCGTCTTAGGACGTTCTTCGTCGCCTGTGTCTGAAAAGGAGCTTATTGCAAGCGAGACACAAGCACTCAAAACGCGCCTTTCCAAACTGGAAAAACGCATGGGTGAAATAAAAGGCGAGGGGAAGTAATATTGTCGCCGGCGGGGGGAATCTGCTCCCGCCTGCGGCATAAATCAAGGAGACTAAAATGAAAATCGGAATTACGCTTAGCGACGACCAGGGCTTAAAAAGCGAAGTCTGCGCTCATTTCGGACAGTGCAGTCATTTCCTCATAGTAGAAGCGGAGAACGGCAAGATACAAAACTCTAAAGTCGTTCCCAATGACGCGCAGCACGGAGGCGGCGGATGCCAGGCCGTAGGAGAAATACTTAAGCACAAGATAACTCACGTTATAGCCGGCGGCATGGGCATGAACGCGCAGAATAAATTCGCGGACGCAGGCGTTTCCATATTCGGCTATTCCGGCAAAGCGGAAGAAGCGGTAAAGGCCCTGCTTACCAGCAGCCTGGGCGGGATAGAGCCATGCAAAGATCATGGGCACGACGGGGAGTGCGGACATTAAAACAAGCAAGAAATGATACTTTCTATCGCAAGCGGCAAGGGCGGTACCGGTAAAACCAGCCTGGCCTGCGCTATGGCGCGGGCCCTGGGCCCCGGTACCGCTCTGCTCGATTGCGATGTGGAAGAGCCTAACTGCGCCCTGTTCCTTAACCCGGACATAGAATCTGAAATTGATTTCTGCGTACCCGTGCCTGTCATAAACCCGGTTAAATGCCAAGGCCGCGGGCGCTGCCAGCAGGTTTGCGAATATAACGCCATAAAGCTTTTTAATGACAAACCTTTCCTTTTTGAACACATGTGCCATTCCTGCGGCGGCTGCGCGCTGGCCTGCCCTGAAGGAGCCATAACTGAAAAACCCCGCCATGCGGGTAAAATCCGCCGGGGCCTCTCCGGGGATTTGTTTTTTGCCGACGGAGTTATGAACGTGGGAGAGGCCAGTCCTGTGTGGCTCATAAAAGCGGTAAAAAAACTGGCTCCGTCCGGCGGCGATGTGATAATTGACTGTCCGCCCGGCACCTCCTGTCCCATGATAAGCGCGGTATCCGGCAGCGATTTTTGCCTGTTGGTGAGCGAGCCTACTCCTTTCGGCCTAAGCGATTTGAAGCTGGCTGTGGGAACACTTGAAAAAATAAGAGTTCCATACGCTCTCGTTATAAACCGCTACGACCTGGGTGACTGGGAAATGGAGGCTTGGTGCGCGCAGAAAGGCGTTAAAATACTGCTTAAAATACCTTTTGACAGGGAAATAGCCGCGGCCTATTCGCGTGGGAGGACAATTCTGGATGTGCGGCCTGAATACGGTCAAACGCTTAAAAAAATATCGGTCGTTATAAAAGCGGGGGTGCCCGCGTGAAACAAGTGCTTATTTTAAGCGGCAAAGGCGGTACCGGTAAAACCACGCTGGCGGGGGCGTTCGTACGCCTGGCCGCGCCTTGTGTATGCGCCGATTGCGACGTGGACGCCGCCGATCTGCATATAATACTTTCACCGGCCCCTGCGGAGCGTAGTAATTTCTACGGTGGGAAAAAGGCATCCATAGACCAGGCCAAATGCGTCTCCTGCGGGCGCTGTCTGGAAGTTTGCCGCTTTGACGCGGTCGTTCCCTCACCTTTTAGGATAAATGAGACTTCCTGCGAAGGCTGCGGCGTTTGTGTTTGGAACTGCCAGGCCGGCGCGATAAATTTCAAGGAAGTTCTAAGCGGCACCCGGGCGATTTCCGGCTGCCGTTTCGGGAATTTTGCCGGGGCGCGTCTTGAGCCGGGCGAAGCGAATTCGGGCAAGCTGGTGGCGCTCCTGAAAACAGAGGCCGTAAAGGCGGCCGAAGCCGTTGGCGCGGAGTTTCTCATTCTTGACGGTTCCCCCGGTATAGGATGCCCCGTGTTGGCTTCGCTGGGCGGAGTAAACGCCGTGGTGATCGTTGCCGAACCCACTATTTCCGGACGGCACGATTTCCTGCGCCTAGCCGAACTGCTGCGCCAGCAGAAGATCATGGGATTCCTGCTGGTGAACAAGTGGGATTTGAATGAAGAAGAAACCGAAACTCTTGAAAAGACCGCTTCGGGGTTAGGATTCGGCCTCCTTGGACGGGTTCCGTTTGACACATGGGTGGTCAAAACCCTGCTGGACCGCAAAACATTGGGCGAAGACGGCACAGGCCCCGCCGCTGAGGCGGTGGAAAAAGCCTGGGAAATCCTTAAAGCAAAGCTGGAGAACTGAAATGGAAACAAAAGAAAGAAAAATAGCTTTAGAAGACGCGATTAAGAAATACTCCGGCCGCCTTAACGACCCGACGGCCTCCGCGCGGGTTAAAGGCCCTTGCGGCGATACCATGGAATTTTTTGTAAATATTGAAAACAACAAAATAACCGAAGTGCGTTTCCACGCGGACGGTTGCGGCGTTACTACGGCCTGTGGGGCGGCTGTCTCTTTTTACGTGGACGGCAGGCCGCTGTCCGAGGCGTTCTTTATTTCGCCCGGGCTGATACTCCGGACGCTGGGGCAGGTGCCGGAAGACCATAAGCATTGCGCCATACTCGCCTCCACCGCTTTTTACCGGGCTTTGGCTGATTATTTGATGAAACCCTGATGGGAATGAAACTGTTAATCCTTAGTCTTATCGGCAGTATTCTGAGCGTTTTGACCGCCGGACTTTTTTTGCTTTTTCCTGAAAAGACGCGCAAAAGCCTTCTGCCGGGTCTTGTAAGTTACGCCACCGGAACACTGCTTGGCGCGGCTTTCCTCGGTCTCCTGCCCAAAGCCGTCGGCATGGACGCTCCGTCCGCTGCCGTTCTCGGCGCTACGCTGGCCGGAATATTCATCTTCCTGGGGTTTGAAAAAACGCTGCTTTGGCGGCATTGTCATAAAGAAAGCTGCGAGGTCCATTCTTCGGCAGGGGCGGTGATAATCATCGGAGACTCGTTGCATAATTTTATTGACGGGATTCTTATAGGTTCGGCCCTGCTGGTTTCCCCGGCGCTGGCATTAAGTTCTACGCTGGCCGTGGTGGCGCATGAAATACCGCAGGAAACAGGGGATTTTGCCATTCTATTGTCAGCCGGCTGGTCCCGTAAGAAAGCACTATTGGCCAATAGCATTTCTTCATTGGCGACGCTGCCGGGCGCTTTTGGGGCCTATTATGCGCTGGATTCCTTCAAGCCGGCGTTGCCTTACGTCATGGCTGTTTCCGCAGCGAGTTTTATTTATATAGCCCTGGCGGACCTGATACCGGCCGCGAACCGACACCCTGGAACCGGCAGCCCGGTAATGCAGTTTGCTCTCGGTCTGGCCGGGGTAGGCACCATAGCTTTTTTTGTATTCGGTCATTGAGAGTTAAAGGAGAAAAAATGAAAATCTGCGTTTCAGCCATGAGCGGCTCAATGGATGCCAAGGTAAGCGAACGGTTCGGGCGAGCGCCTTATTTCGTGATTGTTGAAAGCGACACCATGAGCTTTACGCCGGTGTTAAACGCTGCGGAGAGCATGCAGGGCGGCGCAGGTCCCGAAGCCGTACGGCAGGTGGCGGCGCACGGCGCGCAGATAATTCTCACGGGGGACCTCGGCCCCAATGCCAAAACGGCGATTGCTGCCGCCGGGATAAAAGGCGTTACCGGTATTTCCGGGGTTAAGACAGTGCGCCAGGCCGTTGAAGAATATCTGAAAAAGTGAATCCCAGGCGTTCCGGACTTATTCCCTATAACGGTGGGAAACAGTTTGTTGCGGTAATTTACAGGAGGAACTTTATGAAAAACGAAGATAGCGGCGAAATGAGGACGGTTCTTATGGAAATGATGGGGTCGCATTGGATCGCGGTTAAATTTCACAGAACAAAGCCGCGCGGAATAAAACTTTCCCCGGCAATGACGTTTTGCGATGCGGCATCGCGCGCGATCGGAGAGCCGATTCTGCTTAAGGTTTCAGCTATTCCGTGCGGCGGCGCCAAGTACGCGTTTAACGTTCCGGGGGCGAAAGCTCCGGCATTCGGCAACTTCGTGCCTGGCCGTCTGAATACGCTGATAGACCCGAAATCATTCATCTCAGGCGTGCCGCGCCTAAACTTTACCCCGGAGTATGTAAGTTTTAACTTGTCCGGTTACGGGGCAGACGTGTACCTCTCTTTCATGCTGCTGGAATCAGGCAACGAAATCGCCCAGGCATGGTCTGCTATTACCGGCAATAAACTTAACTGTCAATTTACCGGCGTAATGAGTTTTTGTTCCGAGGGTGCGGCGGGAGCTTTAATAAGCAAGGTCCCTTCACTATCGCTTGGTTGTGCGAAAGCCATACAAACAGCGGGTCTGCAGGGTCAGGTATGCGTCTGTTTCTCGGAAAAGACTGCGGGAATATTCGCACGGGCCTGGCGGAATAAATCCGTCATGGCTGCCGCGTGACACCGTTCAAATACTGCTATGGACCGGTAGGGTCCTGGCGGCTGGGCGCGTCTCTGGGTATGGACCCGATTTCGCGCCCGGAGAAGATCTGTGATTATAACTGTGTTTACTGCCAGCTTGGAGCCCGCGAGCCCGTGCCTGTGGAACGCGCTGTTTATGTGCGGCCTGACGCGCTGGGCTCCGAACTTGAAGCATTGAAAGCCCCGGCTGATTACATAACATTTTCCGGCAGGGGCGAGCCTACGCTGGCGGCTAATCTGAGCAGGCTGCTTATTGAATGCCGCAAGCACAGGCCGGAAAAAACGGCAATCATCACCAACGCTTCGCTGATGTGTTCGGAAAAAGTCAGGGAGGAGCTTTCCGCCTTTGATTTTGTAATAGCCAAGCTGGACGCTCCGAACGCCGAGCTTTTAAATGAGATCAACCGGCCTGCCCCAGGCGTCTGCTTCGACGAAATAATCAAGGGGCTTATTCTTTTTTCAAAAGGCAGGCGCAACCGTCTTGCCATACAGACTATGCTGATCGGCCGCAATAAGGCTTACGCGTTAGAGTTCGCCGCGCTCTACGTTAAAACCTTGCCTGATGAGGTGCAGCTTAATACGCCGCTGCGCCCCTGTCCGGAGAAGCCGCTCAGCCGCAATGAAATGGCCTTAGCCTGCCTAATAACAGACGCGGAACTCAAGCGATTGGGAAAAGGCGGAATAAAGTTGATTAATGTTTACGGCGAAACAGCCCCTGAGGTGTCTCCGGTAAGCGCGCGGGAGACGCTTAGAAGACGGGGTAAGACATGAAAAAAGTTTTTTCACCTCTTGCCGAAGAAGGACGGCGTTTGTTGCTTTTGGAACTGGGATGGTCGCTGGCACTTTTGGCGATCGTTAGTTTTGCGCTGCCAGCCCTGTTGCCGATAGTGGTTCTGATATTCCTGTCGGCTGCGGCCTTTACGCTTTTCTTTTTCCGCGAGCCGCGTTTTGTCCCGCTTGCGCCGGAGTCCGGCCTTATACTTTCTCCATCGTACGGAACGGTGCTTAAAACCGGCCTGGAAAATGGGCGGCCGGTTATAAGGATTTTTCTTTCGGTTTTGGATGTGCACTCACAGTATTCCCCGGTAGCGGGGACCGTCAGGAGAATAGTGGTATTCGGCGAGAAATTTTTTCCGGCCTTCAGAAAAGAAGCCTCGCTTAACCGCAGGAACCTGATTGAAATTTCTCTGGCAGGTAGTGAAAGTCTGGTGGTGGAGCAGATAGCGGGCAGTATAGCCAGGCGTATCTCCTGCCCGCTTAAAGCCGGGGATTCGCTGCGGCCAGGCTACAGGCTCGGGCTTATTTATTTTGGTTCGCAGGTGGCGGTTTACCTGCCTGCCGGGGCGGAAATACTCGTCCAGCCAGGAACGAGAGTATATCCCTGCCGCACTATTTTGGCAAAGTTAAGTTTAAATGGAGGAAGATAATGCAATTCGTGCCCAAAGAAGTGTTTCTAACAAAAGGTGTGGGACGTCATATGGAAAAACTGGCCAGCTTTGAAGAGGCTCTGCGCGATGCGCAGATAGCCCGCTTCAATCTGGTGCATGTTTCAAGCATTTTTCCGCCTAGATGCAAATTGATAAAACCATCGCATGGGCTTTCACGTCTTAAAAGCGGTCAAATACTTCATGCGGTGATAGCCCGCAATGCCGTCCAGGAAAATCACCGTCTGGTTACGGCTTCCATCGGCCTTGCTATTCCCAAAGACAGGATGAATCATGGTTATATTTCCGAGCATCACAGTTGGGGGGAAACCGACAGCAGATCCGGAGAATACGCAGAAGATCTGGCCGCGATGATGCTTTCAACCACCCTCGGCATCGAATTCGATGCCGACGCTTCCTGGGATAAAAAAGAGAAAGTCTGGGAAATGAGCGGTAAGATAGTGCGCACCATGAATATGACGCAATCCGCCATTGGCCGTGAAAACGTCTGGACTACGGTGGTGGCGGCCGCGGTTTTTGCGCGGTAAAACGACGTTAGGAATCCGCGCGTTCCAAGCATAACGGGTAGTCACGCTGTAAGAAGTTTGCTTGTATTCTGGGCATGGGCTGGCCGCATTAAGGAGGCTCAAATGGCATCAATGGAAGAAACCATTAAACAACAGGATGAAGAGATCGCCGCAAGCATGAAGCTGGTTCGCAATAAAGTGCTGGTAATGAGCGGCAAGGGCGGGGTGGGCAAAAGCACCGTGGCGGTAAACCTGGCCTCGGCTATGGCCGCCTCCGGCAAAAGAACCGGTCTGTTGGATATCGACCTGCACGGCCCGAATATCGCCCGCATGCTTGGGATAACCGGCATGCGCCTTGAATCGGACGGGCAAAGCATACTGCCTTTTAACGCGGCCCCGAATCTTTCGGTTTGCAGCATGGCCTTGCTGGGAATGGATACTTCCACCGCGCTTATATGGCGCGGGCCCCGCAAGACCTCGGCCATAAAAGAACTGCTGGGCGGTGTTAAATGGGGGAAATTGGATTATCTTTTCCTGGACTCCCCGCCCGGCACCGGCGACGAATCCCTTACCGCTGCACAGGCTATACCGGGGCTTACGGCCGTGCTGGTGACCACGCCGCAGGAGGTGGCGCTGGACGACGCGAGGAGAAGCGCTTCCTTTGCAAGCAGCCTGAAGCTTAAAATAACCGGTGTAGTAGAAAACATGAGCGGTTTTGTCTGCCCGGGCTGCGGAGTTGAAACACCAATCTTCAGCGGGGGCGGCGGAGAAAAGCTGGCCGCCGAACTGGGCGTTGAGTTCCTCGGTAAAATCCCCCTGGACCCGGGCGCGGCAATGTTAGCCGATTCAGGAAAAACCCTTTATGACATTGAAAGCGGAAAAACCCGGGACGCCGTAAAAGCCATAGCTGAAAAATTCTCCCGGCTTTGCCCGTAAATCTTATGGCAGTCTGGCGGGTATGCAAATACGGGGAAAAGATACTCCGGAAGAGAACTAAGCCGCGGTATTGATTCGTCTTAAACGCGGCTGGAGCAAATTGATTGTATAATTGCCCGCAAATTATGCGAAAAATCCTCATTATTGTATTTTTCTGTTACGCCGGCGTTTACGCGGCTGATGTCAAGGAACCATGTCTGACGAACCCGCAGGCTGACTCCTGCGGGCCCGGCGAAATAAAATTTCCTTTTTTGGGACAGGAAAGCGGTTTGATTCCGGGACGGGGCCTGCCCGCCGCTGCCGGGAGACTTCAGGCTAGTTCATCCGCCGTTTCCGCGGGCATTCCGTCTCCGGCAATTCAGCGCGCCAAACCGGCAAAATCCGTCCTGACGGGATCAATAGTTTCTACGCCCGCACCGGTACAAGCGGAAATAGCGCTTTTTTACACCTATGATTGTCCCCATTGCCGCAAAGCTATAACCTGGCTTTCAACGCTGAACGCGGCCTATCCAGGCTTGCGCGTGAACACCTACGAGGTTAAACGCGACAAAAAGAATCTCGCGCTTTTCGCGCAATACCTGGCGAAGCATAAGGCCGCTCCTTCCGGCTTCCCCACATTTTTTGTAGGCGATAAACTCCTGGTCGGTTTTACCCAAACCCGCACTCCAGGCGAAATAACCGCCGCGCTGCACGCGCTGGCCGGGAAAAACGGCTGTCCCTGCGAAAACGGAAGCGTCAACGTGCCGATGCTGGGGAAAATAGACCCTTCTTCCGTGTCAATGCTGAACTTCAGTTTGGCCCTGGGCCTGCTTGACGGGCTTAATCCCTGCGCTATGTGGGTCCTGATGTTTCTGATGGGCCTGCTGGCCTATACCGGCTCGCCGCGCAAAATGCTGCTCATCGGAGGCATTTTCACCGTGGCCTCGGCCCTTGTCTATTTTGCCTTCATGGCGGCATGGTTTAACCTCTTCCTGATAATCGGTCACGCACGCTGGATAACAACGGCCCTTGGCGTTATAGCCGCCGTAATGGGCCTTGTAAACCTCAAGGAAATATTCTTTTTCAGGCGCGGAGTCTCGCTTATGATCTCCGGCAAGGCCAAGATAAAACTGGCAGAAAAGATACGCCGGATAATAACGGAGCGCGAAACCGCCGTCATGATAGCGGCAACGGCGGCCCTGGCCGTGTTTGTTAACCTGATAGAGCTGGGCTGCACCATCGGTTTGCCCGCCGTCTTCAGCAGGGTGCTTTCGCTCAGGCAGGCGGGCTTCTGGCAGAAATACGGTTATATGGCCGTATACAACGTCGCCTATATCGTCCCGCTGGCATTCATAATAGCGTTTTTTGTTTTTACCACGGGACGGTACCACATGACCGAAGCCCACGGTAAAATATTGAAAGGCATCAGCGGGGCGCTTATACTGTTGCTCGGCGTGTTAATGTTGCTTAAGCCGGAAGCTATGATCTTTAACTAAAGGGGATACGGTGAATATTATTAAACAACTTATAGGCGAAACACAGGACAGGAAGATCATCTCGGCCCATATCGGTTTTTTTACCACCGCAGTTGTTTCTTCCGATGGGAATGGCGCGGCGCGTTGTGGTTTGGCTACAACAGTTAAAGACGGGGTCTGCGGCGGACCGGTAAAAAGGGCCGGTTCGTTCTCCGGAACGCCGGTAAGAGAATTGGCGGCCCTGGCGCTTTCAGGCAAAGGCCCGGAAGTCTCGCTCGGCATGGCGGCCATAAATTCCGCCCTGCCGCCGCTTGAACATGAAATGATCAACGCTGAAGAACTTATCGCCGAGCATGGACGCGGTAAAAATATAGCGGTAATAGGCCATTTTCCGTTCACGGATCGCTTGAAGACGCTGGCCAAAGAACTCTGGGTCTTTGAACTCGCACCGAAAGACAAAGATGACCTTCCCCCGGAGCGGATGGCGGAACTGCTGCCGCGCGCCGACGCGGTGGCGATCACCGCGTTGACGCTGCTGAACCGCACTTTTGAGCCGATATTAGCCCAATGCGGAAAGAACGCTTATAAAGTACTGCTGGGGCCTTCAACGCCGCTAAGCGCTATATTGTTTGACTACGGGATAGACGTTGTCGCTGGGACGGTAGTGGACGATATTCCCCTGCTTGTCCGGCATCTGGGCGAAGGCGCTAATTTCAGGGGCCTGCCGGGTAAAAAAATGGTGGTCATAAGAAAAGCGCAAAAATAGCAAGCCTATGGCAGTGCCGTATTAGACATATGGTCATACCGTATCAAGAGCTACTAAGCTATGCTTGTGTCGTTTCAGAGGCTTTGCCTCTCAGACGACGGTTCCTCAGACGGCCAGGGCCTATGGCCAACAAACGGCCATGTTTATAAAGGGAAAAACATGAAGGATTCCGTTGTAACATATAAACCTATCGGCATAATCCGCAGCGAACATGTTGAAGCGGAACGCACGCCCATACAACCGGCTTATGCCAGGGGCTGCAAAGGACAAGCGGAAATCTTCCGGGAATTTGAAGACGGGTTATGCGATCTGGAAGGTTTTTCGCACATTTACCTCATCTATCACTTTAATAAGTCCGGCCCCGCCAAACTAAAAGTCAAACCGTCGCGGCAGGATACCGAACGGGGGATATTTTCAACCCGCGCTCCGCTCCGGCCGAATGCCGTGGGACTCAGCATTGTTGAACTGCTGCGCCGTGAAAAGAATATCCTGTTCCTGGACGACGTAGACATCCTTGACGGAACGCCGCTCCTGGATATCAAACCTTATTACTATACATCCTGGCGGGACCGTGTGCGTCCCTTAAGGACTCGTCTGGCCGGTGGCCGCGTGAAAAAAGAATGGATGGCAAAGCGATAAGCTGACATGAAAATTCTCATAACTTTGTCCGTTTTACTGGCGAGCATTCCGTTCGTTTCGCCGGTTTCAGTGTTTGCCGCCTGTTCGCATGGGAAAACGGATTGCCATGCCCCGGGGGAATGCGGACGCTATATGGACAATAATGGCGACGGGATATGCGATGAATCGCAGCGATCGACGAAAACGACTCAAAATACTCCGCAGCCGGCGCTTGGCGGGGAACAACAATTACCGGCTGAGAATCCCACGACGCTGGTGGAAAATACGGACGCAGAAAAACCGGATAATCGGCGCAATAATATTCAAAGCAAGCGGCAATCCCCGCGCCAACTGCTCTTTTCAATATTAACGGCCATGACGGTTTTGGTTGTAATATCGGAAGCGATATCGGCGATATTTCCTGGAACGAAAATATTTTTGCGGTTTTTCTGGAACTGGCTGCTCCTTTTGAGCTTTATAGCGATATCCGCAACCAGCTTGCTTTCTATATATCCCTCCCGGTTTATCAATAACAGCGCCGTCTCCTATTGGCATGCCGCAAGCGGGCTCGCCTTTGTTTTCGCGGGAATTTACCATACGGCCAAAAGATTCAAGTGCATGATAAAACCGGCTTCGGGATTAAGGCCTGTGAACAAATAGTGATTGGAAGAGGAAAATGAAAGCCTCACTTGACTGCATACCCTGCCTGTTTCGTCAGGCGCTGGACTCGGCCAGAATGTTTTCCGCCGATCCGGCGCTGCATGAGCGGATACTGCGGGATGTGCTGGGCTGGTGCAAAGACATGGACATGTCGAAGCCCGCCCCTGTGATGGGCCAGCGGATACATCGCCGCCTGCGGGAAATCACCGGAGTGGAAGACCCTTACCTCTCGGCCAAGGTCCACCAGAATCGCCTGGCCATGCGTATGCTGCCGGGGCTTCGCGATATCCTGAGAACCGGAAAAAACAGGCTGAGCCTCGCGGCGCGGCTTGCCATAGCCGGAAATATTATAGATATGGGCGCCGCCGGAGACACGACGTTGTCCGGAGTCAGGAAAGCCGTGCGGCAGGCGGTAAAAGAGCCGCTTATAGGAAATTTTTCCGCATTCAGCCGCGCGGTAAAAAAAAGCACTTCCATACTTTATGTCTCCGACAATGCCGGAGAAATAGTTTTTGACCGGTTGCTTATAGAAGAACTGGGCCCGCAGCGGGTCACCCTTGCCGTCCGGGGTTTCCCGGTTCTTAATGATGCCGTTATGGCTGACGCCCGCGCCGCCGGGCTGCATAAAATCGTGAAAGTAATTGATAACGGTTCGGACGCGCCCGGCACCGTGCTGGAAGAAACCTCGCCGGGTTTTAACGCCGTGTTTAAGAATGCGGATCTGGTCATAGCCAAGGGGCAGGGCAATTTTGAGACATTGAGCGAATCCCCGCGCCCTGTTTATTTCCTGTTCAAAGCCAAATGCCCGATAATAGCCGCCCGAGCGGGTGTGAAGATCGGCGCGCAGGTGTTGGCGATATCCGCAATACTGAAAAAAGTTAGAGAGCAAAATATCCGATAGGAGGATTTATGTCAAAGAACAACGCAGTCCTGGAGAAGACACTGGCCCGCTGCCGTGAGCGCGGTGTCATCATCCCGACTTTCTCCCAGATGGCCGAGCCCGCGCGGATTCCGAAGAGCGTTAAGGACAGGCTCAAGCCCGTGGGCCTCTGGGACATGGACCCGGTTAACCTATTCCGCATCACATGGAAAAACAACATCAAGACCGGCCTCTTCGGGGATGTGAACTATCTGGAGATACCAAGCGAGCTGACCGGCGTTCCCGCCCGCATCATAGGGCTCGTCGGCAAGTACTTCCCGACCGGCGCGCATAAGGTGGGAGCCGCCTTCGGCTGCCTGACGCCGCGCCTGGTGACCGGCGAGTTCGACCCCACCACACAGAAGGCGGTCTGGCCATCCACAGGCAACTACTGCCGAGGTGGGGCCTTTGACTGCGCACTGCTGGGTTGCACAGCCGTAGCGATTCTGCCCGAGGAGATGAGCAGGGAGCGCTTCGAGTGGCTCAAATCCATCGGTGCCGAGGTTATTCCCACTCCGGGCTGCGAGAGCAACGTAAAGGAAATATACGACAAGTGCTGGGACATCCGCAAGAACCGCAAGGACTGCGTTATCTTTAACCAGTTCGATGAGTTCGGCAACGCTCTTTGGCATTATCATGTCACCGGCCCGGCCATCGAGGAGGTTTTCGCCAAGGTAAAGGGCCGCAAGGGGCGCCTGGCGGGCTACATCTCAGCCACCGGCTCGGGCGGCACCATCGCGGCGGGAGACCGGCTGAAAAAGAATTTTCCTCTTGTAAAGGTGGGGGCGGTCGAGGCACTGCAATGCCCCACCCTGCTTATGAGGGGGTTCGGCGGACACCGCATTGAAGGCATCGGCGACAAGCATGTGCCCTGGATACACAATGTGCGCAACACGGACATGGTACTCGCCATCGATGACGAGGATGTTGTCCGGCTTCTGCGCCTTTTCAACGAGCCTGCTGGAAAGAGGGTTCTTAAGGCCCAGGGCCTCAAGGGTGCGTTGATTGAATCCCTGCCGCTCCTGGGGATATCCAGCATCTGCAATGTGCTCGCCAGTATAAAAATGGCCAAGTATTATGAATTGGGCAAAGACGACGTGATTTTCACCATGTTTACAGACTCTTGCGAGCTCTACGGCTCGCGCCTCAGGGAGATGCGCACGGCGCATGGCGTCTATACTGAGGCCCAGGCCGCTAGGGATATGGATCGGAGATTACAGGGCGTGTGCACCGACCATCTGCGCGAACTGGGCTATTACGACCGCAAGGCACTTCACAACCTAAAGCACGTCACATGGGTGAAGCAACAGGGCAAAACCGTGGAGGAACTTAACGCGCTATGGGCACCCGAGTTCTGGGACCGGACTTTTGCGCAGGTTGGAGAGTATGACAAGCTCATCACGGAGTTCAACGAGCGGGTGGGACTGCTTAAGGCCGATGCCAAAGTCTGAAGCACGGGCGGTTGGGAAATTTAATACCGCGCACTGCGGCGAACTGCCCTGATGGTATTTGTTGTGGACGGTTTTGTTTTCAAAAAATAATTAGGAGGAATGGATATGCCAAGAGGGGACGGAACAGGGCCATGGGGACAAGGGCCTGGAACAGGAAGAGGAAATGGCGGCTGCGAAAAGAAAGCGTCGCCGCTGGCCGTGGTTGAGGCGGGAAAATGCGTGTCTTGCGGAGCCTGCATTGATCCCTGCCCTGCCGGAGCGTTAAGCATGAAAGACATTGCCGTTGTGGACGCGGTAAAATGCACCGGCTGCGGGGCCTGCGTGGATCTCTGCTCAGCCGGGGCCATCGCCATGAAGCCGCGCTGATCGTATGAAAGATAGAATTTTTGCCTTCGTTTCTTCGGTGTGCCCGTTTTGCGTGGCAAAACGGCGGTGGTCGGGGTCTTTTTACGGCCGTGCAATGAGCAGGCTGGAAACATCCTGCCCGTTCTGCCGCGCTTACGCCCGGCTTCACGGCGCGGGCAAAGGTCCCGTTTCAGGTTATGACGCCGGAACAAAAACGCCATAAAACGGTCTATTTGATATAATGAAACCATAATGGAAAAACGTCTGGCAAAGATAGCGTTGGCCCTGATGACATTAGCATTGTTTGTCATGACGGCGCATATCTTTGAACACGCTTTTTCCGCGTCCCCAAGTGACGTTATTCAGTGCCGGTTCTGCCAGAATCTGGCGGGTATCTCGGCGCCAAGCGGCCCTGTCGTAGCTCCACCACAGATCATAACACCGGAAGAACCGCGTTTTACGGTTTTTTCCGCGCCGCTTCTCTCGTCGGATACCAAGCCGGCCAGAGCTCCTCCCACAGCATAATCATCCGTTTTACAGTTTTGCCGATCTAACGTCTGTAATTCGACAGGCGGGGGTTTCACAGCAAAACATTCGGCAAACACAAAGTGTTTGCATTTTTCGCAAAATAGACAATGAAAAAGACCGTTTTTTTAATCGTATTATTGATATCGGTCCCGCTGCTAAAACTATCGGCATCAAGCATTCCCGTCTCTCGCAGCACCGGTGCGTATGATCCGCGTTATTCGAATCCTTCAAGCAGTAATACGTTGCGGGGTCTGATGCCGCCTGATGGGAAACCCAAGAACAGCATGATAAAGGGGTTTTTGCCTGCAGGAAAAAAGACATCCCCATTGAAAAACAATCAGCCATATACTCCGCCCGCATTTGATGGGGCCAGGATAAAAAAGCATATAAACGCCCTGGCTGGCCCCGGCATAAAAGGCAGAGGCCCCGGTGAAACGGGACTGAATCAGGCTGCTGTTTATATTGCCAACCAGTTTTTAGGATTGGATCTCAGGCCATTTGAGTCAAAAAACCTGATGCATAAGTTTGAAGGGGAAATCGGTGGAAACACATACCAGTTCATAAACATAATAGGAAAACTTCATGGTTCCAGCCCACGGTTTGCGGGAGAATATGTGGTCATCTCGGCGCATTACGACCACCTGCCTTCAAAAAACGGCGCAATCTATCCAGGAGCCAACGATAACGCGTCCGGTGTGGCTGTTCTGCTTGAGCTTGTCGGTTATTTTTCAAAACACCGTCCCAAAAGAAGCCTTCTCTTTGCGGCGTTTTCGGGAGAAGAAGAGGGTCGCCTCGGTTCTAGGGACTTTGTCGCAAAACTTCCTCCGGCCGGTCTTGCGGCTATAAATGCCGTGATAAATCTGGATACCATAGGCTCTTTGAATAAGACTCAGCTTATAGTCGTTAATGCCGAATCTTCGGACGCTTGGTCCGGCATCATACGCGCTGTATCCTCCAACGTCGGGCTGGAGGCGGAAATAGCGGCGCGCGACCTTGATTCATCCGACCAGGTGAGCTTTATAGAAAAGGGAATTCCCGGAGTTCAGCTCTTTACAATGCCGGGTGCGGATTACCATAAGCCGTCCGACATTGCCGATAAAATTGATA